>JAGBDS010000097.1 GCA_017937405.1 Oscillibacter sp. | reverse complement strand
TCCGGCGGAACGTTGCTATTATAACAAGCTTCATTTCGCTTGTCAAGCACTTTTTTCAAAAGTTTTTGACTCGCGATCCGCATTGCTTAGCAGCAACTTTGGTAGGATACCATATCACTTGCTGTTTGTCAACCACTTTTTTCGAGGTTTTTCAACTTCTTTTTCAGCAGCCCGCCGGGCTCTCACCTCAGCGACAGCTTTGTTAGAATACCAGAGCCACTTTCAAAAGTCAACCCTATTTTCCCCTATTTGTACATTTTTTCGTAGTTCTCCTTTATTTTTCGCTTTTTTCCCTCTTTTCGCTTTTCTGCGCTAATACATCTAATGATAGACATTAGCTGTACTTATTTGTTTTCGACGTTTCAAAGCAGCCTTTCGTCATTTTTACCTGATACTCCGCTTTTTCTATTCTCCAGATTCCGCAGCATCAGGCAGGCGCTGCCGTCCATGGCCGAAAATAACGTATCCAGACGTTCCTCACTTCCCTCCATATGTTGGACACCGATCCATTCCATAATAATACCTGCCGCAGTCAAAGTAAAAATATCCGCGACAAAATCTATGTTCTCCTGGCGCGGTTCCCACTCCAGTCCTTTCGCTTCCTCCTGTACAGCAGCTAGAATATACGGCTGTAGTGTTCGTTTCAGGAAGTCTGATACCGCTTCGTGGCTGATAGAGTGGTACGCATTCCATACCAGCGTCTGGTTTTCCTGTAAGTATCCTGTAACAGCCTCCACGCCGCTCCGCCAGCTGCCATGATCAAAGCCGCTGCGAAGCAGACGTTCTGTCGCATCATGGAAGTTCCATTCCAGCAAATCGTATATATCCCGAAAATAGTAGTAAAAGGTCTGCCGGTTTACCCCGCAGTCCTCAACGATGTCCTTTACCGTGATCTTATCCAGCTTTCTAATGGACAGCAGCTTTTTCAAGGACTGCGCCAACGCGTATTTCATCGTGTTCGGCATACCGCTCCCCCATTCCGCTCTTTTTTATTCATTATACAAATGGTATCATACCACAGCTTTTTCAAAAAGGAAATCCTCATAGAAAGGACGGGAGCTGTCCTCCCGTCCTCTCCGCCGCGTCACCGCAGCAAAACCGGCTGAAGCTGTTCACCCCGGAGAGCCGCGTCCACCGTCTCTCCGATCTTTGCAAAGTCCGCCACCAGGGAGCAAGGCTTTTGAATGGCATTGTCCTGTCCAAAGGGAACAAAATAGTAATTCTTCCGCACCAGCAATTCCCCGATGTTCTTGGCCCCCGCCGACAGGCCGTCGTTGCTGGCCAGGGCGATCACCACCGGTCCACCGTTGCGCAGGTGGGCCTTGGCCGCCATGGTCACAGCGGTATCCGTAATGCCTGCCGCCAGCTTCGCTACCGTGTTCCCGGTAGCCGGAGCAATGACCAGCACATCCAGCAGCTTCTTGGGTCCAATGGGCTCTACTGCCGGAATGTCATACAGGACTTCATTTCCCGTCAGTTCCTCCAGTTTTTCCATCAGGTCATCAGCACTTCCGAAGCGGGTATCCGTAAACGCGGACATCTCGGAGGCAATGGGGATCACTGTCTCGTATTCCTTGACCAGTTCTCCTAACGCTGCCAGTACCTTCGCATGGGTGCAGAAGGACCCGCACACCGCAAACCCAACCCGTTCTTTTCTCACGCAGGGTCACCTCGTTCTTCCATTAAAATGTAATAGACCGCATCCCGGATGACCGCCGCTGCCGTTCGAGGCACCAAGCGTCCCGGCAGAGACCTGGCCCAGACATTGGGCAGTCCCAACCGTTCTGCCGCCGCCAGATCGATACCCTGTACGGACGCCAGGTCCACGCACAGGCACTCCCGCGGAAGCTGCGCCAGCAGAGGTCCCTCCAGGACGAGAGAGGGGATAGTATTGAATACAATGCCAAAATCGGAAAGTCTCCCGTCCAGGCTGTAAGTGTCCAGAGCCCGCCAGCCATAGGCCCGGATCCAGGCCAGGTCCGATGGACGCCGGGCAGAGGCCGTCACTCTGGCCCCCAAACCGTGGAGACGATTACAAAGCAGCTTGCCAATGCGCCCGAACCCCAAAACCAGGCACTCCATACCCAGCAGCGTACGGTCCATTTTGTCCATAGCCACCTGCACGGCAGCCTCCGCCGTGGCGGCGGCGTTGGCGACCGTCAATTCCTCCCGCAGGAAGTAATCCTCCAGGATCAAGCCGCAGTCCTCTGCCTCCCGGCGCTGCTGGGGCTTCACCTGACCTGCCAGAATACGCTGTCCCGGCCTCAGGCGGCGAAACAGGTCCATGGTAGGTACCGGTCCCTCCTCGCAGTTCAGCACGCCGTTGCCCTTGCACAACGGCAGCGGCAGTATCACGATCTCCGAAGCTGCTGCCTGATCCAGTTCTGTTTCGCCACCGGGTTTCCAACGGTCCAGGCCGTATGTACGGACGGTGTGTCCGTCTGCGGCCAGCAAACGGGCCAGCTCCGCCTGTCGCTGGTCTCCGCCAATCAGTCCAAAGGTCTTGTTCATCCGATTCGCCCCCTCGTTGTATGGTATGGTAAAAGGGGCCGGAGGGTGATTGTCTTTTACCAACGCCCGTGGTAAAATGGGTCATCTTATTCTTTGAAGGAAATACACCTATGAAGTACCCGTATCTGTTGTTCGACGCGGACGATACCCTGTTCGATTTTCCAAAGGCCTCCTCTCAGGCCTTTTCCGTCATGTGCGGGAAAAACCGTATTCCCGATAGTGCGGAGACATACCGGCTTTATCACAAGATCAACCTTGTCCTGTGGGAAGCCTTTGACCGCGGCGAGATCACCAAGGAATTCCTGACGTTGGAGCGCTATGTCCGCTTTTTGAAAGCCCTGGAGCTGGACCGGGACCCTGCGCAGTGCAACCAGGACTATCTGGAGGCCTTGGGTCAGACAGTCTACCCCCTGCCCTGCGCCGAGGAGGTCTGCCGGGAGTTGGCCCGCCGGGGCCACAAGCTGTATATCGTCACCAACGCGGTGGCCTCCGTCCAGCGGAGCCGCCTGTCATTGTGTCCCTTCGGGGATGTGTTTACCGCCGCTTTCATCTCCGAGGAGGCCGGTGCTCCCAAGCCTCAGAAGGCATATTACGACTATGTGCGCCGCCAGGTGCCGGAGATCACTCCGGAAAACACGCTGGTCATCGGCGACTCCCTGTCCACCGACATCCGGGGTGCCAACAACGCAGGGCTCCCCTGCTGCTGGTTCAACCCCGACAGCAAAGTCGCACCGGAGGATCTGCGCATCGACTACACCATCGCGGACCTGAGTGAGCTGCTGGATATCGTATAAAAATCAAGGCCGGAGGCAGAATGCCTCCGGCCTTACTGCTGTTTAAGGTGCCTCCCAGATCACTTCAGAGGCCCCCTTTTCATGGACTACTGTATAGGTGTAGCACTGCTCCCCATTAAAGGAAACAGAATCACGTCCGTATTTCTCATGCCAGAACACGCCCTCCCTATCCAGGGAATAACCGCCTTGATAGCTCAGACAATAAGCGTATACCATTCCCTTCTGCTCGCTTAAAATGACCATCTGGTCAGGCCAGTTATCAGCGTCCAGTAGGGACAGCACACACTCCGTCTGTCCGTCGCCGTTCACATCCAGCCAGGCCAGCTTGTCCACCTTCTGGGGCACTTCCGCGTAGCGGTCCACACCGCCGGGAGCCAGATACTGTTTCAAAGTCATGGTGCCTGATTCTCCTCCGAAGCCGTCCGCCGAGACGCCGCAAAGCTCCGCGCTGTCCTTCAGGACCGCCGTGATGGCCTCTCTGGCCGCCTCATTCCGGGCGGGGTCCAGCTTCCTCCGGGTCCGCTCCCGGCCATAGTCGTCGATGGGCAGAGTCAAGGGCGTGTCCGCGTCGGAGCCCGCTTCCTCCAGGAATATCAGCTCCAGGGTAGTCCTGGCTCCCCGGAGATACAGGCTGCCAGGAACGATATCCGCCATGTCTGTGTAATCCATATCCGGGTCCGTCCATTTCTCCTCAAACACATTCTCCTGTACCAGCGCACCGTCCACCAGGCTGATTTTCTCCACAACATGTCCGCCCATGTGGCTCCAATTGTAAGCCACGCCATTCTCCCCCGGCCAAGTGTACAAACTGCCATGGCCGGAGATAAACTCCCCCAGCTCCGCCACGGTCCCCTCCCGGTACGTATATACTTTGGTGCGGTAAGCCGCCTCGCATTTCCCATACCGCACGAACAGCTCCGGTGTCCCGTCTTTGTCGACATCATAGAGCACATATTCATCACTCTGGTTCCCGATCTCACCCGGATAAACGTTAGGGTCATAATCTGGCCGGTCGATATTCCGTACCGCCGCCTCTTTTCTGCACAGGTCTGTCAAAAACTGTTTATACGCCGTACGCCAGTCATCCGCGGCGGACGCCGCCGGCGCTTTTGTCTGAGGTTCCATCTCCTTTGCCGAAGGTTCCTCCACCGGAAGCCGCTCTGTTTTCTCTCCGCCGCAGCCCGTCAGCAGCAGGCACATCGTCAGGGCCATTCCCATCCATTTCCGCATAAATATACCACCTTTATATTGGCCTGTTCCCAATATAAAGATGGTATATCGGATATTCAACTACGATTCGGCAACAAATGTTTACAAATGTTTCAATGCAGTCAGCAGCGCATCCCGCTCATTGGGCAATTCCCCATCCACCACCGCGTCCAGCAGGGCGTTCAGCATCCGTCCCACTGCCGGGCCGAAAAGGCCCATATCTGTTAAGTCCTTTCCATTGATAGCAAGCTGTTTCAGAGAGAAGCAGGCATTCTCCGCCAGCAGTTTGTCCAAAATAGTTTCTCCCTTGTCCAGCTCCCGCTGGCGGCTAAAATAGGCCGGGGACTGGGCCAGATTATCCGCCCGCTTCAGTGAGATGAGCCGCCGCAGGTCCCGCTCCCCCAGCTTTCCAAGTGCACGGCGCACGGCCTTATCGGTCCGGGGGATGTCCCGGTCATGCCACTCCACCAGACGCACCACCGTCTCCCGGAATTCTGTAGCGCATTTCAACCGCCGGAGCATCCCATCGGCCAGTTCCTCACTGACAGCGGCATGACCCCGGAAATGGCCCACGCCGTTTTCGTCCACCGTGAACGTGGCAGGCTTCCCGATGTCGTGGAGCAGCGCCGCGCACCGCAGCTCCGGCTCCGGCGGCACCGCTGCCGCCGCGTGGATGGTGTGCTCCCACACGTCATAGCAGTGGTGGTGATTTCTCTGGTCCAGTCCCACCATGGGCAGCACCTCCGGCCAGAACACGCCGACAACGTCCGGGTACGCCCGCAGCACATCCAGTACCTTTTTCCCGCACAACATCTTGAAAAGCTCCACCTGGATGCGCTCAACAGCAATGTCCCCCAGCAGCGCCCTGTTTTTGTGGATACCCGCCGCCGTTTCCTGTTCAATGCGGAATCCCAGCACAGACGCGAACCGCAGCGCCCGCAGGATGCGGAGGGCGTCCTCGTCAAAGCGTTTATCCGGTTCTCCCACACACCGCAAGATACCTGCCGTCAAATCTTCCCGGCCTCCAAAGAGGTCACGGATAGTCCCATCCAGCCCTAGAGCCATGGCATTGACAGTGAAATCCCGGCGCTTCAGGTCCTCCTCCAGGGAGCGGGTAAAGATGACGGTATCCGGCCGCCGGTGGTCGTGATAAGCGCCGTCACAGCGGAAGGTAGTCACCTCCACGCCGCCCCGGTCCGTCCGCACCGTCACGGTGCCGTGCTTCATGCCCGTAGGCAGCGCCCGCCGACCGAACAGCGACATGGTCTCCTCCGGCAGGGCGCTGGTAGTCACATCCCAGTCCTCCGGCGTCCGGCCCAGCAGCGTATCCCGGACACAGCCACCCACACACCAGGCCTCATGGCCCGCCGCCGTCAAAGTCTCCAGCACTTCCCGTACGCTTTTCGGAATATTTGCCACCTTTTCGCCCCCTTTCCCATTGCATTTCACATATTCGTGTAATATAATAAAGTGCTTTTGAAGATTATGCAACGCTTTTTTCCCGTCTATACGGCAAAAAGCGTTTTGAAAGGAAGAACGTTCTCCATGATGAACAATCCCCATCCCATTCGTGATTATCTAGTGCCCGGCAAGCGGGTCCACCTGGTCGGTATCGGCGGCGTGTCCATGTGTCCCTTGGCGGAAGTCCTCCGGGGCATGGGCCTGACGGTCCAGGGCTCCGATATGACGGAAAGCGACACCGTGAAGCATCTGCGTTCCCTGGGCATCCAGGTCGCCATCGGCCACAACGCCGAAAACCTAGGCGACTGCGACTTCGTGGTCCGCACCGCCGCTGTCCATGACAACAACCCGGAGATTGCCGGAGCCGTGGCCCGGGGCATCCCCGTCTATGAACGCGCTCAAGCCTGGGGCGCTATCATGCAGCACTATCCCAACGCCCTGTGTGTCTCCGGCACTCACGGCAAAACTACCACCACCTCCATGTGTACCCACATTTTCATGGCCGCCCAGGCGGACCCCACGGTTATGATCGGAGGCACGCTGCCCCTGCTTCATGCGGGCTACCGGGTGGGTCACGGCGACACCATTATCCTGGAATCCTGCGAATACTGCAATAGCTTCCTCAGCTTCTATCCAACTGTGGCGGTCATTCTGAATGTGGAGGAGGACCACCTGGACTTCTTCAAAGACCTGAACGACATTGAGCGTTCCTTCCACAAGTTCGCGGAACTGGTACCGGGCGCCGGCTATGTTATCGCCAACGCCGACAACCAGGGCGCCATGGACTCCGTAGCCGGGCTGGAGCACCCTGTATTCACCTTCGGCCTGGAGCACACTGCCGATTGCACCGCCGCAAACCTCAGCGATGTGGATGGTGCGCCCTCTTTTGATGTGATGATTCGGGGCGAAAAATACGCCCACGTGACCCTTCACGTCTATGGCCACCACAACATTCTCAACGCCCTGGCCGCCGCCTCCGCCGCCTATGTTCTGGGCATTCCCGGCAGAGCCGTGGAGGAGGGTCTGGCCGCCTTCACCGGTGCGGGCCGCCGCTTTGAGCGGAAGGGCACCTGCAACGGCGCCGACATCTACGACGACTACGCCCATCACCCCGATGAGCTCCACGCCCTGCTGACCACTGCCCGGACGTTGGGCTACCAGCGGCTCATCGTGGCCTTCCAGCCCCACACCTACACCCGCACCGCCAAGCTGTTCGACCGCTTTGTGGAGGAGTTGAAGCTGGCGGATGTGGCAGTCCTGGCTGAAATTTACGCCGCCCGGGAGCAGAATACGCTGGGTATTTCCTCCGCCGACCTGTGCCGCAACATCCCCGGCGCCGTCTATTGCTCCACCCTGGATAAAACGGCGGAAGAGTTACGGAAGCTGGCCCGCCCCGGCGACCTTATTCTGACCGTCGGTGCCGGAGACATTTACCGCGCCGGAGAAAAAATTCTGGATAAGGACTAAAAAACATGGAAATCTCTCCCCTGTATCATAACACCCGTCCCGAAGGCGAGCTGCTCCCCCAGGAGGCTGCTGCCTTCGGCATTCTGGAAACCTTGGGCATCGACTATGACCGGGTATCCAGCGATCCCGCCGACACCATGGAGAAGTGTGCAGCCGTCAGCGAAGTGCTGGGCGTGCCCATCTGCAAGAACCTCTTTCTCTGCAATCGTCAGAAAACGGACTTCTACCTGCTGTGCATGGGTCCCGACAAGCCCTTTCATACCAAAGACCTGAGCCACCAGATCGGCTCCGCCCGTCTATCCTTCGCCCCGGAGGAAACCCTGTGGGAACTGCTCCACTGCATGCCCGGCTCCGCCACAATTCTGGGGCTGATGAACGACACAGACCACCGTGTCCGCCTGCTGATGGAGCGGGAGGTCTATGAGGCGGAATACCTCTCCTGCCATCCCTGTATCTGCACCAGCAGTCTCAAGCTAAAAACGGCGGATATTCTCCGTAAGTTCCTGCCCCATACCGGACATGAAGTCACGGTCGTGGACCTGTAAACATAGAAATTCCCCATTTGCAGCCGCAAATGGGGAATTTTTTATGTCTGTTTTACCGAAGGAATATCCGCTTTCCACCCCGGTACTCCCGGACTGTGCCCACCCGCTGGGCGCTGGGCACGCAGTCTTTCAGTTCTTCAAACAGCGTCTCCGCATCCGCCGGGTCCACCGCCATCAGCAACCCGCCGGCGGTCTGAGGGTCATACAGCAAATCCTGTTTACACAACTCTACTGTTCCTTCATCCACGCTCTCCTCAGCAAAAGCCCGGTTGCGGTACATGCCCTCCGGCAGAATGCCCATCCGGGCCAGCTCCAGCGCCTCGGGAATCAGGTCAATGGATTCCACATCCAGTTCTACCTCCACATCGCTGCCCTGGGCCATCTCCAGCGTGTGTCCCAGCAGGCCGAAGCCCGTCACATCGGTGCAGGCGTGGACACGGTACTTCACCATGGCGTCCCGGGCAGACTTGTTCAGGGTCGTCATCAGCTTATGGGCCAGAGCCATGCTCTCCTCCGACGCCATGTCCGCCTTGGCGGCAGTGGTTAGCACACCGATGCCGATGGGTTTCGTAAACAACAGCACATCCCCCGGCTTCGCCCCGGAGTTGGTCAGCACCTTATCAGGATGGACAAAGCCTGTTACCGCCAAACCGTACTTGGGCTCCTCATCCAGGATGCTGTGGCCTCCAGTGATAAGTGCCCCGGCCTCGTAGACCTTGTCATAGCCGCCCCGCAGCAAGTCGTGGACCGCCTCCTTCGGCATATCCGCGGGAACCGCCATGATATTCAGGCACAGCTTCGGCTCGCCGCCCATGGCATACACATCGGAAAGAGCATTAGTTGCTGCAATTTGTCCGAACAGATAAGGGTCATCCGCGATAGGCGGAAAGAAGTCCACAGTCTGCACCAGGGCCAAGTCGTTGGAGACTTTGTAAACACTGGCGTCGTCGCTCTTGTCAAACCCAACCAGCAGGTTGGGGTCGCTGTGGACCTTGATGCCGTCCAGAAGCTGGGCCAAAACGCCCGCACCAACCTTGGCGCCGCACCCGGCGCACTTCGCCAGCTTTGTCAGCTTTACTTCATTCTCAGGCATTGTCGTTCTCCTCGCTCTCCAAATGTTCCTCTGGCGTAAAGCTTTCCTCCACGTCATAGGTGTCTGTATCAGAAAAATGCCACCACTCGCCGGAATAGGGCTTGAAACCCGCCTCTGTCATAGCGGTTTCCAGCAAAAGCGCATTCGCTGCCGCTTCCTCATCCACATCGCTGTAATTCCGGTCTGCTTTGGCGGAAAAATCGTCAAATCCCGTGGGCATGACTATGTCTCTGCCATCCAGCGCCACCAGAGTCAGGTCCACGGTGTTCCCCCGGCTGTGGGAGGAAAATCCTTTATTGGGATTTGCCACATACCGCCCATCCGGGCAGATGTCCCACAGTGTAAACTGGGCTGGCACCGGGCGGAAAGCGTCCCAAATCATCAGCCCGTATCCCTGCTCTGCCAAGGCGGTCTGAGCAGCAGACAGCTTTTTCACCGTGCCGTACCGCAGGTAGGCGTCGGTAAAACCGTAAATCACCTCTCCAGTGAAGTTGTCCACTGTTGCATACCGCAGGTCCACCAACATATCAGGAATGTAGTCCGTTACCCGCACAAAATCCTCCGCCGCGGGTTCAGGTGTCGAGACCAACTCCAGCGCAGGCGCCGTTTCCATAGGCAGGGCAGGAATCTCCTGTTCCACCGAACCTTTCGCCCGCTCTTGCTCAACCGGCAGCTCCGGCGGCTGCTTCTGCCAAATACCGCAGCCTGTAAGAATGAAAAGCAGCAGGCAGAAAAGCAGTGCAAGCCGCTTCATTTCAGCGCTCCGGTCAAAGTCAAAACAGCCTCCAACACGCCGCCGCCCACCGCCAGAGCCTTGTCGCTGGCGCAGTAGCAGTGTTTGATCTCACACCGGGGATCGATATCCCCGGCCTTCATGCCCTTGAATACCGGCGTACCGTCCGCCAGGATACCTCGCAGGACGCCGTCCAGCGTGCAGAGCATCGGTTCTCCGTTGACCGTGGCAGCCACATCTCCAATCTTCACCTGTGCGCCAATATCCAAAAGCTGATGGAACACGCCGTCCGCTGGGGCCCGCAGTACCCGCTCCCCGGCAAAACCGCCGATGAGACCGGGTATCCCGGTATTGGGGATGGCGCTGCCTTCATGGATGACCCGCCCCAGGTAATGCCCCCGCATGGTCTCCACCACGGCATGGCAGTCCACCCCGGCGGTGAATCCAGGCCCTACGCCGATGACCACAGGCGCGTCGGTGATTTTCGTCCCTAGGTTCTTCTTTGCCAGGATGGCGTCCACTACCGCGTCCGGTTCCAGCATCGGGATGCAGGTCCCCTCCGGGTCTGCCAGCACCGGGATGCACCCAGACTTCAAAATGTCCAGCACCACCTCCGGCGTCTCCGCCCGTTTGGCAGTCACGTCCTCTACGGTGGTCTCCCCGTGGACGATAGCCTGGGAAAAGCAAACCGTCCTCCGGATGGCGGTCGGCCGTTCCATATCGGTCATGACGACCCGGATATGGGCCCGCCAAAGCCGCAGAGCGATGCCGGTAGCCAGGTCGCCGGCTCCCCGAATCACAACGAGCATACGAAATACTCCCTTCTGTGAAGGCTCCCCGCCAGCACCGGGCAGTCCAGCAGGGCCGCCAGGGCCTTTGCCGCCGCCAAGTCTGATGGAGCCTCCGTCTGATTGACATAAATTCTATGGTGCAAGCCTTCCGCCCGCAACACTGCCGCCTCTGTCTCCGGCGTAACAGCATCCTCCACGGACACTCCCGCCAGACAGGCATACAGCTCCGGCCGGTGGACCACCTCCTCCACAGGCCGTCCAAACCCGCAGGCCCCCACTACGAAAATGACCTGATTGGCCTCCGCCGGGATCACCGGCTCATGGGCAGCGTGGGCCTTGAAGGGCCGCTGGGCGGAACCGTCAGCTTCCACCAATACGTAGTCGAACCAAGACACCAGCTCTGTCATATGGACAGACGGCGCCGTCAGCTTCCCGGTGCCGGAGACCGGTGTCCCGGCACACAGCAGACGGTGTTCCCGCCGCAGGGCGTCCAGTTCCTCCCGTGTATTGGCACAGGGTAGTCCGGGGAATGGGAAAATTTTCGTGGTGGTGCAAAGCAGTACACGGTTTCGCTCTGCCAGCTCCTCTCCCAGTGTCCGCAGGAGCGTCGTCTTACCCCCGCCGCCGATGACGGCGGTGACACCGGGATGTACGTCCAGCAGCTTCGCCAATTCCACAGTATGCCCCCTCTCGTTCTCCTTTTTATAGAATAGCACCTTTTCCCGCTCACCGTCAAGGGTGCAACCGCTGGTTGCCGGGCTTCCAAGCCGGGTTGGTGGACTTTTCAGGCTTCCTGGTCTATACTGGTGTCAAAAAGGAGGATGCCTATGAGCCTTGGAACCACCATCAGCCGCCTGCGGGCGGAGAAAAAACTGTCCCAGGGAGACCTGGCCGATGCCCTGGGCGTCTCCCGCCAGTCCGTCAGCAAATGGGAAACTGACGCCAGCGTCCCGGAGCTGGACAAACTAGTAAAGCTGAGCCAGCTTTTCGGCATTACATTAGATGAACTGGTAACGGGAGAAGCGCCCCCAGCGTCAGCCCCTGTCTCCCCACCGCCTTCCTCTTCCCGCCAAATGCCGGGGCAAAAAATCGCAGCCATCATCCTGCTGTGCATGGCGTTTCTGGTTTTGCTTGTTCTGACTGTGATGGGCGGCCCGCTGGAAGGGCTGATCTTAGCTACTCCTTTTCTGATCTGCGCCGCCATCTGCTTCGCTGCAAAAAAGCGGGCGGGGCTGTGGTGTGCCTGGGCCGTCTATCTCACGGTGGAGCTCTATTTCCGCTGGGCTACCGGCATTACCTGGCAGCTAACGCTGCGGACACTTGTCTTTACGCCCCAGGAAAACTATACCCGCCTGGCCATCGCCTGGGGCCAGCTGATTGCCATGCTGGTAATGCTCTTTTCCACCTTTCGCTCTTTCCGCAAGGTCCATTTGGACCTATATCATCGTCGAAATCTGCTTTTATTCGCAGGCGGCTGGACACTTTTGATCTTACTCCGTTTCCTGAGAAGCTGGAGTTATTCCTTCATCTATCAAAATCCCGCGATGAAAATCAGTCTGGGAATCCGTTTACTCCTGCGGACCGGAGACATCCTGCTTCTGGCCCTGTTCGCGGCGCTGCTGACCGCCACGGTCTGCGCGCTCCGAAAGCCAAAAGGCTGACCTGAAAGGGCGCCCAAGAGGTCGCCCTTTCTTCTTGACTTTTCCCGGGAAACTGGTACAATATGACTATCGTTAATCTCAAATGAGTATCACGAAAGGAGGGTCTGTATGCTGGATGGCTGTGGCCGGACCATCGACTACCTGCGGCTGTCGGTGACAGACCTGTGCAACTACCGCTGCCGCTACTGTATGCCTGCCGAGGGAGTGTGCAAACGCCCCCACGCCGACATTCTCTCCGTGGAGGAACTGGTGGAGATCAGCAAGGCAGCAGTGGCCTGTGGTGTAAAGAAGATACGCTTAACAGGCGGAGAGCCCCTGGTCCGCCGGGGTATCCTGGACATCTGCCGTGGGCTCCGGGCCATCCCGGGACTGGAGGAGCTGTGTCTCACCACCAACGGCAGTCTTCTCCCCTCCATGGCCGCTCCCCTGCGGGAAGCCGGCGTTGACCGCCTGAATATCAGTCTGGATACACTCCGGCCGGACCGCTTCCAGGAAATAACTCGTCTGGGTACCCTTTCCGATGTTGTGGAGGGTATTCAGGCCGCAGAAAGCGCAGGATTTGCGCATTTAAAGCTGGACACAGTCCTGATCGGAGGCTTCAACGATAATGAGATCGGCGATTTCCTGACTCTCACCATGGAGCACTCCTGGGAAGTCCGCTTCATTGAGCTGATGCCCATGGGTCCCTGCGCCAAATGGGAATCCTCCTGCTTCCTCTCTGTGGATTCTATTCTGCAAAGGTATACTGCTTTACAGAAAATTGACACCCAGGGCGTTGCCCGCCGGTACCGTCTTCCCGGTGCGAAAGGCACAGTGGGCCTGATTTCTCCCATGAGCCACGACTTCTGCGCCGACTGCCGCCGCATCCGGGTGACGGCGGACGGCAAATTGAAGGGCTGTCTCCACAGCCGGGAGGAGCTCCCGCTCCGAGGTCTCTGTGGAAAAGACCTGGAGGCGGCCATCCGCCGGGGCATCCTGCAAAAGCCCCAGCGCCATCACCTGTCGGAGGGCTCTAGCGACACACCCCGCACCATGAATCAGATTGGAGGCTGAACCATGTCTGAACTGACGCATTTCAATGAACAGGGCCGGGCCAAGATGGTGGACGTGACGGAAAAAGCCGTCACGCACCGGGTGGCCGTAGCCGCCGGAGAAGTCCACATGGCCCCGGACACCCTGGCCCATATCAAAAACGGCACGATGAAAAAAGGCGACGTGCTGGCAGTGGCCCAGGTGGCAGGTATCCAGGCCGCCAAGCACAACTGGGAGCTGATCCCCATGTGCCACCCCCTGCCTCTGACCGGCATTGACATCGCCTTTCACTTGTCCGATGACCCCTGCATGGTGGAGATTCAGGCAACCGTCTCCTGCACCGGCGTCACCGGGGTAGAAATGGAGGCCCTCACTGCCGTATCCGTGACGGCTCTGACCATTTACGATATGTGCAAAGCCGTCCAGAAGGATATGCACATCACCAACGTCCGCCTGCTGCGCAAGAGCGGCGGCAAGAGCGGTGACTACACGTCGGAGGAATAAAGATGGCAAAAGTCGTATCTGTCAATATCAGCGAGCGAAAGGGAACATTAAAAAAACCTGTCCCTCAAATCGAGTTGAAGCTCCGCCACGGTATCGTAGGCGACGCCCATGCCGGAGACTGGCACCGCCAAATCTCTTTGTTGGCGGAGGAAAGCGTAGATATCATGCGGGCTGTCTCCCCTATTCCTCTGGACGCAGGCGTGTTCGCGGAAAACATCAACACCGTGGGCATCGACCTGAAGCATCTGCCCATTGGCACCCATCTCCGTATTGGTGAGACCGAGGTGGAGGTGACGCAGATCGGCAAGGAATGTCACAACGACTGCGCCATCAAAAAAGCTGTCGGCAAATGCATCATGCCCACCGAGGGCATCTTCGCTGTGGTTGTCCGGGAGGGCACTGTCCGTCCGGGAGACGAGATTGAAATTCTGGAGGCGTAAAATGAAGCTCATCAAAACCGAGGATGCCGTGGGCCATGTGCTGTGCCACGACATGACCCAGATCATCAAGGACCAGTACAAGGACGCCCGGTTCCGCAAGGGCCATGTAGTCACGGAAGCGGACATCCCCGTCCTGCTGTCCATGGGCAAGGAACACCTCTACGTCTGGGAGATGACCCCCGGCATGGTGCATGAAAACGACGCGGCGGAGCGGATGGCCGCTCTCTGCGGCAAAACCAACATGAATTGGAGCGAGGTCAAGGAAGGTAAGATCGAGCTGACCGCCGCCTGTGACGGATTGTTCCGGGTCAACAGTGAAAAGCTGATTGCGGTCAACTCTGTCGAGGATGTGATGATTGCCACCCGCAAGGGCAACACCGCCGTCCGCAAAGGCGACAAGCTGGCGGGCACCCGGGTCATCCCCCTCATCATTCCGGAGGAAAAGCTGCGTACCGCTGAAGAGGCCGCCGGAGATAGTCCCCTGCTAGAAGTCCTCCCCTACATCAAGAAGACCGCCGCCATCATCGCCACCGGCGGCGAAGTGAAAAAGGGCCTCATTCAGGACACCTTCACCCCCGTGGTAAAGGATAAGCTGGCGGCCTATGGCATTAAAACACTGGCCGTCACCTATTCTGGCGACGGCGTGGAAAACGTGGCAAACGCCATTGTGGAAGCCCGTAAGACCGGGGCGGATATCATTCTCTGCACCGGCGGCATGAGTGTGGACCCGGACGACAACACCCCCGGCGGTATCAAGCAGAGCGGCGCCCGCATCGTCACCTACGGCGCCCCCGTACTGCCCGGAGCCATGTTCCTCCTGGGCTATTATGAGGACGGCACCGTTGTCATGGGCCTGCCCGGCTGTGTCATGTACGCCGGAGCTACTATCTTCGATCTGGCTCTGCCCCGCATCGCCGCGGGCGTGGAAATGACACGGACCGACTTCGCCGCCATGGGCGAGGGAGGGCTGTGCCTGGGCTGCAAGCCCTGCCACTGGCCTGTCTGTCCCTTCGGAAAATAAAATACGCAAGGGCGCGTTCTGACGCGCCCCTGCGTTTCAGAAGCGTTTACCTCAAGTGAGTATCACGTTATCTTCTCCTTGCGGAGTATGGATAAATATTGTATGATTCAGAATGGAAGTATCGAGATGAAAAAGTATCTGTCCCTGCTGCTGACCCTGTGCCTGGTCCTGGCCCTGACCGCCTGCGGCGGCGTCAAGGAGGAGCCTGCCAAGAGCGAAGAACCCGCCAAAACTGAGCAGCCTGCGGAGCCCGCCGCTGAACCTGTTGAAATTACCGTCTTTGCCGCCGCCTCCATGCAGGAATCCCTGAACGCCGCCATCGAGCAGTACAAGGTCGTGGCCCCGGAAGTCACCGTGGTCACCACCTATGATTCCTCCGGCACTCTGCTGACCCAGATCAAAGAAGGTGCCTCCTGCGACCTGTTCATCTCCGCCGCCCCCAAGCAGATCAACGCCCTGGACGGCTCCCTGAAGGACAACGCCGAGAAGAACCCTGATGGACTGGATGTGGTGATTCAGGACTCCCGCATCAACCTGCTGGAGAACAAGGTCACTCTGGCGGTACCCGAAGGCAACCCCGCCGGCATTGAGAGCTTTGACCAGCTGGCGGACCTGCTGAAAGGCGGCGATGTGGCCCTGGCCATCGGCAACAGCGACGTGCCCGTGGGCCAGTACACCCAGAAGATTTTCACTTACTATGGCATTGACGAGGCCGCTATCGCCAGCAAGCTGACCTACGGCTCCAACGTGAAGGAAGTCACCACCCAGGTCAGCGAGGCGGCAGTGGACTGCGGCATCATCTACGGCACCGACGCTTTCTCCGCCGGTCTGACCGTGGTGGACAGCGCTACCGCTGAGATGTGCGGCCAGGTCATCTATCCCGCCGCCGTGCTGAATGTGGGCGAGCAGCCCGAGGCCGCCCAGGCCTTCCTCGACTACCTCTGCACTGCTGACGCTCTGGCCTGCTTCGAGGCCGTCGGCTTCTCTCCCATGGTTTGACCAGGGCGCTGCCCTGGACCCGCCACTTTTGAAAAAGTGGACAAAACTTTTATCAAATTCCCACCTGGGCAGGTGATTTTTGATGGACTGGTATCCCCTTTATAACTCGCTTCGCATCGCGGCCATCTCCACTGTCGCCGTGTTTTTCCTGGGCATCTTCGCCGCCTACTACATCGCCAAACTGCCCCGGGTGGTGAAAGGCGTGCTGGATGTGGTACTGACGCTGCCGCTGGTGCTGCCGCCCACGGTGGTGGGCTGGTTGCTGCTGTGCCTGCTGGGGCCCAAGCGCCCTCTGGGCGCCTGGGTGCTGGCAACTTTCGGTGTGAAGCTGGTGATGACCTGGTGGTCGGCCATCTTCGCTACCATAGTAGTCGCTTTCCCCCTCATGTACCGTACTGCCCGTGGCGCTTTCGAGAGCTTCGACCACAATCTGGCGGACGCAGGGCGGACCTTGGGCCGGTCCAACTCCTGGGTGTTCTGGCGGGTACAGATGCCCGTTTGCAAGCAGGGCATCCTGGCGGGCACGGTGCTGGCTTTCGCCCGGGCGTTGGGCGAGTACGGCGCCACCTCCATGATCGCGGGCTATACTCCAGGCCGTACCGCCACCATCTCCACCACAGTCTACCAGCTCTGGCGGACCAACGACGATATCGGCGCATTGAAATGGGTGCTGGTGAACATCGCCATATCTGCGGTGTTCCTTCTGGCGGTAAACCTGCTGGAGACCCGCCAGCGGCAGGCTGGAAAAGGAGGCGGACGCTGATGGCGCTTTCTGTGGATATTGAAAAACAGCTTGGGGATTTTACCCTTTCCGTCCGCTTTGAAGCCGAAAACGAATGTCTGGCCCTGCTGGGTGCCTCTGGCTGCGGCAAATCCGTGACGCTGCGGTGCATCGCCGGTATCCTGACACCGGACAAAGGCAAGATCGTGCTGGACGGCGTGACGCTGTTCGACAGCACCGCCCAAATCGACCTGCCCCCGCAAAAGCGGCAGGTGGGCTATCTCTTCCAGCAGTACGCCCTGTTTCCCAATATGACGGTGCGGCAGAACATCGCCGCGGCGGTACGGGACAAACAGCGACGAAAGGCAGTCACAGAGGAAAAGCTCCGCCAGTTCCGGCTGGAGGAGGTAGCGGACAAGCTCCCCGGCCAGATTTCCGGTGGTCAGCAGCAGCGGACGGCTCTGGCCCGCATTCTGGCGTCGGAACCGAAAACTATCTTGCTGGACGAGCCTTTTTCGGCCTTGGATAGCTATCTGAAGTACCAGCTTGAAGTGGAGTTGGCAGAGACGCTGGAGCAGTTCCCCGGCACGATTCTATGGGTCTCCCACGACCGGGGTGAGGTGTTCCGCAACTGCCGCCGTGTCTGCGTGCTGGACCAGGGGATATCCCAGGGCACCTTTACCCTGCGGGAGCTGTTCCACCAGCCGGTGACGGAGGCTGCTGCCCGTCTTTCCGGCTGCAAAAACTATGCCGACGCGGTCCCAATGGGGAATGCGGTATCTCTGCCGGAATGGGGCCTGATCCTGAACTGCGGCAAAGAGGTGCCCGCGGACATTCGCCGCATCGGCATCCGTGCCCACCATGTTACCATAGCGGAACCGCAAAGCCCCGGTTCTTTCCCCTGCGCGGTGCAGCGGGTGATCCAGGATGTGTTTATCACCATTGTCCTACTGCGGCCGGAAGGCGCCGCCCCGGACGCCCCACCTCTGCGGATGGAACTGGACCGGGAGGACTGGTACGCTGTGGAGGACAAACAACATGTCTGGGCAGCTATCCAGCCCAGAGACATTTTACTGCTGAAGTGAGGAGAAACGATTATGTATTGTGCTGCTGTTTTGACAGTCAGTGACCGCAGTTTCCGTGGGGAGCGCCCCGACGAAGGCGGCCCGCTGGTGGCCGAAATTCTGAAAAACGCGGGATATGAGGTAGTGCGCACCGCTATTGTCCCGGACGAACAGGCACAAATCGAGGAGAAACTGCGCCAAATCGCCGACAGCGGAGAAGTCCAGTTGCTGGTGACCACCGGCGGCACGGGCTTCGCCCCCCGTGACGTGACCCCGGAGGCAACCCTGGCGGTCTGTGACCGCCTGACCCCTGGTATCCCGGAGGCCATGCGCTACGCCTCCATGCAGGTGACCAGCCGAGCCATGCTGTCCCGGGCCCAGGCGGGTATCCGAAAAGGGACCCTTATCATCAACCTCCCCGGCTCCCCCAAGGCGGCGAAGGAGAATCTGGAAGCGGTTCTGCCCGCCCTCTCCCACGGTCTGGAGATGCTCTCCGGCCGTCCCGCCGACTGCGCAAAACTGACCGGCTGAAAAAACAACCGCCGGAAGCATCTGCTTCCGGCGGTCTTGTTATGCGGTTTTTCTTACGCGGCAGGCGTGTTCCACAGATCGTCCCACCAGTCCCCTCCGGCGTCTCCAAAGCCGCCGCTGGGGTCGGTGGGGTCCGGCTCTGCCGGTTCCGTGGGAGCAGAAGGCTCACTGGGCTCCGTCGGTTCCGCAGGCGGCGTCACAGGCTCTCCGTCCTCGCCGGGCATACCGGGGTCCGGCGGGATATAGTTGGGATCATCGGGGTCCAGCCAGGCGTTGGGGTCCTCGGGGTCCACAATAGGCATTCCGTTGTGGACGGGACAGCCGCCGGGCATTCCCTCGGGATTTTCCTCCGTGGGCGCCGTGGGCTCCAGGGCCTTTTCCAGATTGACCAGCAGATAGGGGTCGTCATTGGCCGTGATCTCCGGGCCGTAGTCCTCACGGACGTGGTCCAGGACCGCCACCTGCTTTACGCTCTCAGCCGGGCAATGCTCCGTGGCAAGGCACTTGCCCTCGGTGCAGTAATCCCGGAATACATGGACGTTGCATTCCTCCGTAGGCGCTGTCCCGGCAGCCACCGTCACGGTCATGATACGGCTGGTGCCCCGGACATCCGCCCGACAGGCATCGGTAGGACGCAGGCCGCTGTCCATGCAGACCTCCACCGTCTCCAGCCCGCTGGAGGGCTTTTCAAAGTCCTTGTTGGGCAGGTCGGCGTGAACCTGCTGCATCACCTTTTTCCACATGGTGATGGCAGGGTTGCCGCTGTAACTGATTTTCTCCGGCTGTTCAAAGCCTGTCCAGACCGCCGCCACATAGTAGGGCGTATAGCCCACAAAGTAACGATCATAGTTGTCGCTGGTGGTTCCTGTCTTACCGGCGATCGTCATACCGCTGAACTTGGCGGAATAACCTGTGCCGCCATCGACCACGTTCTTCAGCATCTGGTTCATCAGATAGGCGGTGGTCTCCTTCATGGCGACATGGCTCTCGCCCTCGTTTTCCAGTACCACCGTCTCCGTGCCGTCATTCTCCACTCTGGTGACCCGGAGATAGGTCCGGGGCGTGTTGTAAATGCCCTGGTTGGCAAAGCAGGCGTAGGCCGCCGCCATCTCCAGCGTGCTCAGGCCGTGAGTCAGACCGCCCATGCCCAGGGGGCTGAGGCCCATGTCGTCGGGCACCAAGCTCAGGTTCAGCTTCTCCGTAGCGAAGGCATAGGACTCCGGGATACCCACCGCCTGCAAGGTCTGGACGGCGATGGTGTTGATGGAGCGCTTCAAACCCTCGGTGACAGTGGTCATACCGGTGTATCCTGCTGGAGAATTTTTGGGCCAGGGCTTATCGTTCAAAAGCTGCACCGGGTAGTTGTCGAAGACCGTGCCCGGTGTGACGGCACCGGCGTCGATAGCCGGGGCATAGCAGGTCAGGGGCTTGATGGAGGAACCGGGCTGCCGCTTGCTGGTGGTGGCAAAACTCCAGTCCAGGTTTCCTGTCTTTTCCCCGATCTTACCCACCGTCGCCACGATATTGCCGTTGGAGGGGTCGATGATGGTGATACCGGACTGGATCTGCTGGCCCTTGCGGGAGGTCACGTCCAGATTGCTCCGGTCCTCGTAGACGGACTCGGCAATGGCCTGAATGTCCGGGTCCATGGTGGTGTAGATATGGTAGCCGCTGTTGTAGATCTTCAGCCGGGCCTCCTTGACGGAGATCCCCTCCTTGGCCGCCAGGTCGTTGGACACATCCAGAATGACCTGGTCCACGAACCAGTTGTTGATCTTCACGCCGCCCACAGCCTTCTCCACCAGCTCCTCGGCAGTGGCGCCGTCGTTCCGGAACTGGAGGACCTCTGCCTTGGCGGCCTCGGCCTCCTCCTTGGTAATGAAGGGTGTGGCGCCGTCCTCAGCCTTACCGTCCCGGCCCACCTCGGCCATCTTGTCCAGGATATTCTCCTGGCGTTTCTTGTTCAGCTCCCGGGGCGTGATCTTCGTGCCGTCCTCCCGGGTATAAGTGATGTCATACATCGGCCCGTACAGCGACGGATTATTGGTAATGGCGACGAGACTGGCGCATTCCGCCAGGCTCAGCTCGGACACATCCTTGCCGAAGTAATACTCCGCCGCCGTCTTGACGCCGTAGCACCCCTTGCCCAGATAAATGGTATTGAGGTACATCGTTAGAATCTCTTCTTTGGTGTTGTTCTCCTCGAACTTCATGGCCCGGAATATCTCCCGGATCTTACGGTTGACGGTGCCGGCGTCGTCGCCGGTCATATTCTTCAGCACCTGCTGGGTAATAGTGGAACCGCCAAAGGTATCCTTGGAATGGGTGAAAAAGTTCAGCACCGCATGGGCAGTCCGCTTCCAGTCCACGCCCTGATGCTGGTAGAACCGCTCGTCCTCGATGGCCACGGCGGCATTCAGCAGATTTTGAGGCAGCTCGCTGTACTCCGCCAGCACCCGGTTCTCCTCGCCGTAGACCGTCTGCCACTCCTTCCACTCTCCGCTCTCCTTATCCTGATAATAGATAAAAGAGCTCAAGGCCATGGTATAGTCATCGGCATTGACCACCAGCGACGGCGCCAGCGTGGTATTCACATACTTCATGAAAATACCGAACAGCAATCCGCCTGTGCAGATGCCGATCAGCAGCAGCGTACCCAGCACGCCGAAGATCTTTCCGGCCACGCTGCCCCGCTTTCTCGTTTTTGTCTGATGGCCCGAGACCCGCTCCGGCCTTCTCTTCTCTTCCAATGAGGCACCTCCTTCTGTCAGCTCTATCAAGCTATCCTCCGCTTCCGGCTTGTCCGCCGGGAGCGAAAGTCCGCATTGCTCCATAATATGTACTATTGTATCATCTCCTGTCAACATTGAAAATGTCGCTTTTTTTCGAAAAAAAGTTCCCGTTTCGCATGATTTTTTCGTGTCAGGGCAGAATAGTTGCCGTAATAGGGACAGTCTTTCCATCTTTTTCACTGCTTCTTCCCTTGCAATCGGCGAAAACATCGGTTAAAATAGCATTACCCAAGAAAAAGGAGGAAGCCCAATGAGTGAAGATTTCGGCCCCACTTTCATCACGGTCACCGATGACGAAGGCAACGAGATCGTTCTGGAATTTGTGGATGCTCTGGAGCATAAGGGCCAGATGTATCAGGCATTTTTCCCCGCCGAGACCGAGGGCGAGGAGGACGACCCCGACAACGGCCTGGTGATTTTGAAGGTCATCCATGAAGACGGTGAGGACCTCCTCTCCACCCTGGACTCCGACGAGGAACTGGAGGAAGTGTATGACCTGTTCATGGAGTCCCTGTTCAGCGACGAGGACGGTCAGTAAATTCTCCCAAAAGTAAATCATTCAAACGCCCTGCGGGGTGCGTGATAGATCTTTTTTTAACCCACATTTCGTTATACGGGATGCCGGATCAGCCTGTGGTTCGCAGGCCTCCCGACTGCCTTCTGCGGTTGGAAGTTGGAAGCGATAAAGCAAGCTGGAGGCGACCCACCTGTCCGTAAAGGTGCAGGTTATAACGAGGTCTACACGGCCGCCGCGGGGCGCGTTTTTTCAGGCAGGGGTCCACCCTGTCTTTTTTCTTTCAGGTATATTTCAGGAACTGCTTCTATGATTTTGTACTTGCACAACGTACCTTTATTCGGTATAATGGCTAAGTGCGTTGATTGCAGCATAACTTATAAGTTGAAATTTTGAGAGGACTGAATACAAATGAGCGCATCCAGAGAAAAGCAGCTCCATCAGGAGCAGATCGGCCAGCCCGATCCCAAGACCGCCCGTGAGGCACAGCAGCGCAAGCAGGAAAAGCGAAGCAATCTCCTGTACGGCGCCATCGCCATCGTCTTTGTGGTCGTGGCCCTGGCCTCCATCCTTTGGCGGAGCAATATCCTTACCCGTTCCGCCACCGCCGCCACCATCGACGGCGAGAAGTACACCTCCGCTGAGGTCAACTTCTTCTATCAGAACGCCTACCGCAACTTCTACAACAACTATTACTACTATCTTGCCTACGGCATGATCAGCCTGGACCCCAACGGCGACCTCAAGGCTCAGGAGATCACTGAGAACGACGCCGCCATGATGGGCGTCGAGGCCGGTCAGACCTGGCACGACTTCTTCGTGGACCAGGCCCTGGATCAGATGGCCGCCGTCCAGAACGCTCTGAAGCAGGCTGACGCGGAGGGCTTCACCTATCCCGCTGGCATCCAGGCACAATATGAGGACTCCATGGCCTCTCTGAAGGCCACTGCCGCCGCCAGCAACATGTCCGTTCAACAGTACCTGTCCGGCACCTTCGGTTCCACCATGACTGAGGAGGTCTACGGCGAGCAGCTCACCCGCATCCTGAAATACGATGCTTACACCGCCGCGTACGCCGACAGCCTGACCTACGACGAGGCCACGCTGGAGAAGACCTACGCCGCTGACACCAACAGCTATGACAAGGTGGCCTATGAGTCCATTACCGTTCTGGGCTCCGCCGCCAGCACCACCGACGCCGACGGCAACACCGTGGACCCCACGGATGAGGAAAAGGACGCCGCCAAGAAGGCCGCCAAGGACGCCGCTGACGAGATGCTGGCCGCCTACCGCGACGGCAAAAAGCTGGAATCTCTGGCCGACGGCAACGACAAGGCCACCTACAACAACAATGAAGGCACTACCTATGTTGGCGATGTGCTGACCGAGTGGCTGTTCGACAGCGCCCGCAAGAATGGCGACAGCACTGTGCTGGAGAGCGGCACCACCTATTATGTGGCCGTGTTCCACGACCGTTTCCGGGATGAGTATCCCACCATCGACGTCCGCCACATTCTCATCAAGCCCGCCTCCGGCGAGCTGTCCTCCGGCAGCGAGGGGTATGAAGAGGAGCAGGCTGCTCTGAAGGCAGATGCCAAGGCGCAGGCCGATCAGATTCTGGCTGACTGGCAGGCCGGTGAGGCCACCGAGGACTCCTTCGCCGCTCTGGCTATCGAGAAGTCCACCGATACCGGCTCCAAGTACGTCGGCGGCCTGTACACCCAGGTCTATCAGGGCCAGATGGTCCCCGCCTTCAATGACTGGTGCTTCGACTCCAGCCGCAAGACCGGCGACACCGGCGTGGTGGAGACTGACTACGGTTATCACGTCATGTACTTCGTGGGTGAGGACCTCCCCCGCTGGCAGGCCCAGGTGTCCGACACCCTGAAGAACGAGGATTATACCGAGTGGGTCACAGCTCTGACCGCTGAAAGCTCCATCGAGCAGAACAGTTCCGGCATGAAGAATGTCGGCTGATCGCAGACACATCAAGCAGAGCCGGCTTTGACATCGCTCAAAGCCGGCTCCTTTTTACGGAGGTTTCCTATGGACGAGCGTTTTCTCCGCAATGAAATGCTGTGGGGCAAGGAAGCCCAGCAGCGTCTGGCCCAGAGCCATGTCATCTTATTCGGCCTGGGCGGTGTGGGCAGCTACACCGCCGAATGTCTGGCCCGGTCCGGCGTGGGCAAGCTGACGCTGGTGGACAGCGACACCGTCTCCGTCACCAATCTCAACCGCCAGCTAGAGGCCCTGACCTCCACGGTGGGCCAGACCAAGGCGGAGGCCGTGGCCGCCCGCATCCAGGACATCAACCCTGCCGCCGTTCTGCGCCCCATGCAGGCCACTTACGACGCCGCCCACCGGGACCTGTTTTTCCGGTCGGACTGCCGCTACGACTATATCGTGGACGCCATCGACCTGGTGAGTTGTAAGCTGGACCTGGCGGAGACCGCCCGGCGGCTGGGTATCCCCCTCATCATGGCCCTGGGCACCGGCAACAAGCTGGACCCTACCCAGCTCCGGCTGGCGGACATCTCCGAGACCTACGGCTGCCCCCTGGCCCGGGTCATGCGGAAGGAGCTGCGGAATCGGGGCATCCATCATCAGGCCGTGGTTTTCAGCCCGGAGGAGCCCGCTCCCACCGCCCAGCTGGAAGCCCCCCCGCCGGGACGCCGCAGTGTTCCGGCCAGTAATCCCTGGGTCCCCGCCACCGCAGGACTGCTGCTGGGCAGCGCCGTAGTCCGGGACCTCATCAAGAAAGAGAGAGAACCAATATGCTGACAGGTACCATCGTCAACGCCCTGGCTGTGCTGGCCGGCTCCGTAGCAGGCCTGCTTTTGGCCCAGTTGGCCCGGCGTTTTTCCCGCTTTCTCCCCGCAGGCAGCGCCTCCATGGGCCAGCGGCTTCAAACCATCATCATGCAGGGCGTGGCCCTGTGCGTCATTTTCATCGGCATCAGCGGCAGCTTCAAGGGCAGCAACACGCTGATCGCCATCCTCTCCATGGTCATCGGCGCCATCATCGGCGAGCTACTGGACCTAGACAAACGGATGCACCACCTGGGCGACTGGGTCCAAAAAAAGACCGAGCGGCTGGTGAAACACAACGACGGCGCCCCCTCCATTGCCGACGGCTTCGTCACTGCCAGCCTGCTGTTCTGCGTGGGCGCCATGGCCATCGTGGGCGCCTTGCAGGACGGTCTCACCGGCGACCACACCACCCTCTTCGCCAAATCCCTGCTGGACGGCATCAGTTCCGTGGTCTTTGCGGCCTCCCTGGGCGTCGGTGTTGCGTTCTCCGCCGTGGCGGTGTTCCTGTACCAGGGCATCATCGCCATGGCCGCCTCCTTCCTCTCTCCTCTGCTGGGAGACGCCGTCATCGCGGAGATGACCTGCGTGGGCTCCCTGCTCATCGTGGCCCTGGGCCTGAACATGCTGGACCTGACGAAGATCAAGGTCATGAATCTGGTCCCTGCCATCTTCCTGCCCATTTTGCTCTGTATATTTATGTAATCTGTTATATAAAAAGAGCTATGGAAGACCTTCACGGTCCCCATAGCTCTTTTTATATGGTCACAGAAGCGGCGCCAGCGCCTTGAGCAAAAAGCCCGTCAGCTTGCGGCTCAGCTTTTCCTCCCGCATAGTTTGAAGTGTGACCTTCCGGCACTGCTTCAGAGTCGCCTGATAATCCTCCTCCATCTGCGGGATGCACGGTACACCGCAGAGGTAGGTGGCACACTCAAAATGGTGGTACAGGCTGCGGTAATCCAGGTTAATGGTCCCCACCACCGCCTCCCGGCCATCGCAGACAAACACCTTCGCGTGGACGAAGCCGGGCGTGTACTCATAAATTTTGACGCCGGAATCCAGTAGCGAGGCGTAGTGGGTCATCGCCAGGGCGTAGGGGATGCGCTTGTCCGGGACCCCCGGCAGCATCAGCGTCACATCCACGCCCCGCTCCGCCGCGAATTTTAGAGCCGTCTCCATCTCGCCGTCCAGGATCAGATAGGGAGACATGATATGAACATACCGCTTTGCCCGGTTCAAAAGGTCCATATAGACCCGCTCGCCCACTTTATCCTGGTCCAGCGGGCAGTCGCCGTAAGGGATCACATAGCCTGCCGCTTCCTCCGGTGCGCAGGCCGGATATGCCAGGAAGCGGTCAAACTCCGGCTGCTTTTCGTCGATGTTCCACATCTGCAAAAACATCAGGGTAAAGCTCCGCACCGCATCGCCCTTCAGCATGACGGCGGTGTCCTTCCAGTGGCCGTGCTTTTCGATGCGGTTGATGTACTCGTCCGCCAGATTCACGCCGCCGTTAAAGGCGGTATGTCCGTCGATGACCAGAATTTTCCGGTGGTCCCGGTAGTTGTAGTGGGTGGAGAGGAACGGCGTCACCGGAGCGAACATCTTGCACTGGATGCCCAGCTCCCGCAAACGCTTGGGATAATCGTGGGGCAGCGTGGAAAACTCGCAGGTGCCGTCGTACATCACTCGGACATCTACGCCCTCTTTGGCTTTCCGGGCCAGAATCTCCAAAATTCTGCCCCACATCAGCCCTTCATCCACGATGAAGTATTCCAGGAAAATGAAATGCTGGGCCTGCTCCAGCTGCCGCAGCATCTCCGTCCACTTGTCCTCCCCCAGCGGGAAGTAGGTCACAGCGGTCTTGTCGTAGGCCGGATAGCATCCCGTACGGCCGATGTAGCGGGCCAGTGCCGCCGCGCCGGGCTCATCCTTCTCCAGCTGCTCCATGACTTGCGCAGATTGAGGGATGCTTTCCCTTGTCTGGGCGATCAGCCGGTTCAGACGCTCCTTCAGCGCCCGATGGCCGATGTCGCTTTGGGTGTACCAGAACAGCAGCGCGCCGAATACCGGCAGCAGCATGACCACGATCAGCCAGGTGATCTTCGCGGAGGGATTCATACGGCTGTTCAGCAGATACAGCACCATTCCCACCGTGAAGATGACCGCGCCTCCATAAATATGGGGAAGAAAGTTCGCAAACCACCGGAAGGCGCTGAACAGCAGCAGCACATGAAGCACCAGCAGCAGAAGGATCAGTCCCATGCGGCTGAAAACAGCGTGAACGAGGCCCTTCTGTCCCTTTTTTAAAAGCGTCAGTCCCTTATTCAGTTCCTCTTCCATGTAGCCCTCTCTTTCTCAGTTCCCGGTCAATGATTCCCAGGACAGCAGTTGCTTTCTTCTGCATATATAGTACATAATGCCCGTCATATCCGCCAGGAACCAGCCGATGGGGATGGACCACCAAATGCCCACCACGCCGATGAACGGCACCGCAGACAGCACATAGGCCAGCACTACGCGGGTACCAAGGGAAATGACAGTGAGCACGACGCTCATTCCCGGTTTTGCCAACGCCCGGTACAGTCCGTACAGCAGGAACAGGCAGCCGATCCCGCAGTAAAATACGCCTTCGATGCGCAGGTAACGGACGCCCTCCAGAATGATGGCCTCCTCCCCCGCCTCTACAAAGAGCTCCATGAGCGGGCGGGCAAACACGCATACCAGGCCGGACACCACCAGGCAAAAAAGCAGGGAAGCCAGAACCGCCCCCTTCAAACCGGCACGGATGCGTTCCTCCTTTTTCGCTCCATAGTTCTGCGCAATAAAGGTGGAAAAGGCGTTCCCGAAATCCTGTACGGGCATATAGGCGAACGCATCGATCTTCACCGCCGCCGCGAAAGCCGCCATGACTGTGGCGCCAAAGCTGTTGACCACCCCCTGCACCATCAGGATCCCCAGATTCATCACAGACTGCTGGACACAGGTCAGGATAGAATAACCGGCAATTTCCCTGACGCAGCTCCAGTGAATGCGGTTGAAGCCGCGGATGGCCCGAAGCTGAGGGGACTTTCTCATGGCATAGACCGCGATGCCGACGCCGGAGACATACTGGGCAAGCACCGTCGCCTCCGCCGCTCCGGCCACGCCCCGTTTCAGTCCCAGGATGAACCACAGGTCCAGAATGATATTCAGCACAGCGGATACAGCTAAGAACGCCAGCGGCACAACGGCGTTGCCCACCGCCCGCAAAAACGACGCAAAGAAATTATATAGGAACGTGGCGGCAATGCCGAAAAAGATCATGCGAAGGTATTCCCGCATAGGCCCCCATATCTCCTCCGGCACCCGGAGCAAGACCCGGATGGAGTCCAGGCAGACAAACGCAAGGCCCGTCAGCAGCAGTGCCGCGCCTGCGATCAGCACAAAAGAGGCGCATACGCTCTCCCGCAAGCCAGCCTCGTCCCGTTGTCCAAAGCGAATGGAAAATAGGGCCCCGCTGCCCATGCACAACCCCAGCAGGATGGAGGTCAGAAAGGTCATCAGCGTAAAGGAGGAACCGACAGCAGCCAGGGCATTTTTTCCAAGGCACTGCCCAACGATCAATGTATCCGCTATATTGTAGCACTGCTGCAGCAGATTTCCCAAAATCATCGGGACCGCAAAAAGCAGCATGGACCGCATCACCGGTCCCTGTGTAAGATCTTTGTTCATATTCTCACTCTAATCAGAAGGTTTAAATTTGCGTTTAGAAGCTATTGTAGCACGTCTGATACCACAGTCAATCTTTTTGGAGTCTTCAGTCATCATTTGTAAATCGAGTAGGTAAGGGCCGATAGCCCCGTCCTCTCACACCACCGTACGAAGGGTTCCCTATACGGCGGTTCAATCGCATAAGTGCAGGGACTCGTACCTGTCGGATAGACTGTAATATCCGGCTCGTGCGAGTCTCTCG
>JAGBDS010000036.1 GCA_017937405.1 Oscillibacter sp. | reverse complement strand
TCGGGCAGGCCCCACAGGTTGATGAAGCCGGTAGCGTTGGTCTGGTCGTAGCTGCTCTCGTTGAAGGTCACCAGCTCCTCGGAGTACAGGCTCTCGGGAGAGGTGATGGAGGCGGTGATCATGTTGCCCTTGTAGAGCTTCAGCTTCACAGAGCCGGTGACGTGCTCCTGGGTCTTGTCGGCGAAGGCGCTGAGGGCCTCCCGCACGGGGGTGAACCACTTGCCGTTATAAATGAGGTCCGCGAAGTCCACGGCCAGCTTGGCCTTCATGTGGGCGGAGTCCTTATCCACGGTGATCATCTCCAGGCACTGGTGGGCCTTGTAGAGGATGGTGCCGCCGGGAGTCTCGTAGACGCCCCGGTCCTTCATACCCACCAGCCGGTTCTCCACGATGTCCAGCAGGCCGATGCCGTTCTCGCCGCCCAGCTTGTTCAGCTTCCGGATGATGTCACTGCCCTTCATCTTCTCGCCGTCCACGGCCACAGGCACGCCCTTCTCAAAGTCGATGGTCACGTAAGTAGGCGCATCGGGGGCGGTGATGGGAGAAACGCCCATCTCCAGGAAGCCGGGCTTCTCGTACTGGGGCTCGTTGGCGGGGTCCTCCAGGTCCAGGCCCTCGTGAGAGAGGTGCCACAGGTTCTTGTCCTTGGAGTAGTTGGTCTCCCGGGAAATTTTCAGAGGCACGTTGTGGGCCTCGGCGTAGTCGATCTCTTCGTCCCGGCCCTTGATGTCCCACTCCCGCCAGGGGGCGATGATGGTCATATCGGGGGCAAACCGCTTGATGGCCAGCTCGAACCGGACTTGGTCGTTGCCCTTGCCAGTGCAGCCGTGGGCAATGGCGTCCGCGCCCTCAGCCTTGGCGATCTCCACCAGCTTCTTGCCGATGATGGGTCTTGCGAACGCGGTGCCCAGCAGGTACTGCTCATAGCTGGCGCCCATCTTCAAAGAGGGCCAGATCACGTCCTCCACCATCTCGTCGGTGAGGTCCGCGATGATGAGCTTGCTGGCGCCGGTCTTGAGGGCCTTCTCCTCCAGGCCGTCCAGCTCGTCGTTCTGGCCCACGTCGCCGGCCACGGCGATGATCTCGGGGTCGTTGTAGTTCTCCTTCAGCCAGGGGATGATGATGGATGTATCCAGACCGCCGGAATAGGCGAGCACGATCTTCTTGATGTCTTTCTTATCCTTTTTCATTTGGGGTTCCTCCCTGTGTTGTTTTATGATGGTTGAATTATACGCTTATCATGCATAATTATGCAAGTGTCATGTTGCACAACATTTTCTTCCTTCTTTGGATGATTTTGCATATTTTCACAGGCGTGTTCTCCGATTTGACAATTTTTTAAGCCATCTTCCTGCTTTTAAGTGCCAATTTTGGGCCCGATAGCGGAGGGCACGCAAGAATATGCATATTTAATTGTATATTTGAATATCCGCCGCAGGTAAAAGAAACGGCAGCCCAGCAGGCTGCCGCTCCTTTCGTGATACCATTATACCATTTTCTCCGGGCGGACGGTCTCGTCGAACTCCTCCGAAGTCAGCAGGCCCAGGGACAGGACTGCTTCTTTCAGGGTAGTGCCCTCCGCCAGGGCCTTTTTTGCGCACTTGGCGGCGGCCTCGTAGCCGATCTTCGGCGTCAGGCAGGTCACCAGCATCAGGGAGTTGTGGAGGTTGTACTCCATCCGCTCCACATTGGGAGTGATACCCTCCACGCAGTTGGTGCGGAAGGAGTCGCACACGTCGGCCAGCAGGCGGGCAGAGAGCTGGAAGTTATAGGCCGACACCGGCAGGAACACGTTGAGCTGGAAGTTGCCCTGGCTGGCCGCCATGCCGATGGCCGCGTCGTTGCCCATGACCTGTACCGCCACCATGGTGACGGCCTCGCACTGGGTGGGGTTCACCTTGCCGGGCATGATGCTGCTGCCGGGCTCGTTCTCCGGGATGTGGAGCTCGCCCATGCCGCAGCGGGGGCCGCTGGCCTCAAAGCGGATATCGTTGGCAATTTTCATCAGGTTTGCCGCCAGGGCCTTCAACGCGCCGTGGGCAAACACCAGGGCGTCCTTGGAGGTCAGGGCGTGGAACTTGTTCTCGTCGGGCTGGAAGTCCAGGCCCGTCATGGCCCGCAGCTTGGCGCAGACCATCTCATCGTAGCCCTTGGGGGCGTTGAGGCCGGTACCCACGGCGGTGCCGCCGATAGCAAGCCGCTCCAACTCCGTCAGGGCCAGCTTCAGCATCCGGACGGGGGCCTCCACCAACTCCCGCCAGCCGGAGACCTCCTGGGCAAAGCGCAGGGGGGTGGCGTCCTGGAGGTGGGTGCGGCCGATGCGGATGAGGTCGGGGTACGCCTGCTCCAGCTTCTCAAAGGCTGCCGCCAGCCGCTCCGCCGCCGGGATGACGTCATTGGCGACACTCAGTGCCGCCGCGATGTGGAGGGCGGAGGGGAAGGTGTCGTTGCTGGACTGGGAGGCGTTGACGTGGTCGTTGGGATGGAGGGTCACGCCGTGGTCCGCCGCCAGGTGGGCGATGACTTCGTTGACGTTCATGTTGGTCTGGGTGCCGCTGCCGGTCTGCCACACCACCAGGGGGAACTCCTCGTCCCACTTGCCGGAGCGAATTTCCTCACAGGCGGCGGAGATGGCCCCGGCCTGCTCCGCTGTCAGCTTGCCCACCTCCAGGTTGGCCTGGGCGCAGGCGTCCTTCAAATAGGCGAAGGCGGTGATGATCTCCTTGGGCTGGCGCTGGCCGCCGATGCGGAAATTCTCCACGCTGCGCTGGGTCTGGGCGCCCCAGTGGCGGTCCGCCGGGACCGCGATCTCGCCCATGGTATCGTGTTCGATGCGGGTATTCATAGGTAGTTCCCCCATTTGTACAAAATTTGGCATCATTATACTAGGAAACAGGCCGGGGCGCAAGAGGGAACGTCACGGCACATAGGGAGAAAAGCGGAACCGCTCCAGGCCCCGGGTCTCCAGGACGGCGTAGTCCTTCGTCCCCTTTTGGGCGTAACGCACCCGGAACACGCCCTTTTCCGGGTCGAACTCCGCCGTGACGGAGTTGGCGCCCCAGTTGTCGTGATTGGGGAGGCCGGTCAGGTCCAGGACGCCTTTCCAAATGGTGTCCCCCCGGCGCTGGTAGACGAACACGTTCCGATGGCCGTCACCGCCGAACTGGACATTGGCCGCCAGCTCCTTCCAGTCCTTGTTGTCCAGGTCCACGGAGTAATCCTGGGGTCCCTCAAAGCCAAAGCTCTCGGCAATGGGGAAGGTGCCGTGGTCCGTGACGGCGTGGTAGACCCGCTTCTGCCAGATGGTGCCCTCGGTCTGCATGTAGCCGTCGTAGCCCAGGATGTCGGTGAAGGGGACGCTGTTTTCCGGTAATGGCTGCTTGCTCATGGCTGTTCTCCTCTCCGGCGGCGTCAGTCCGCCGGACCATTCTATGCAGGAAAACGGCGCGGGGACCCTTTGCCCCGCGCCGCCGGATGCCTTACGGCTCATATTTTTCAAACTCGACCCGCTCCAGGCCGCGGGTCTCCAGGGCGGCGTAGTCGTCCTGGCCCTCGACCGCGTAGTGGATACGGAACATATTGTCCGCCGGGTCGTACTCCTCCCAAACGGAGTTGATGCCCCAGTCGAAGTGGCCGGGGAGATCCTCCGTATCCAGATAGCCCCGGAAGATGCCGTCCGGGCGGCGCCGGTAAACATAGACCCGTTCCGCACCGTCGCCGCCGAACTGGACATTGCACACCAGCTCCGTCACGCCATCACCGTCCAGGTCCACGGCGTAGTCCTCCGGACTGCCGAAGCCGAAGCTCCCGGCAATGGGGAAGGTTACAGTGTCCGTCACAGCGTAATAGGTTCGCTCCTGCCAGATGCTGCTATCATGGGTGGTGACAAGGGAAAAACCGGAGTAGCCCATAATATCATCAAAAGGCTCCGCGCCCTCCGGCAGCGTCAGGATATCCGTTCCGCTGCTGCTCTGTATCCAGAGACGGTATACCTTATCGTCCAAATTCATATAGGCCAGCAGGCGTTCCAGCTCCTCCTGAGAGGTGAGGGGATAAGTTGAGCTCGCTTTATAATTGGAAAACAAGCCGGTGATGATGGCCCGGTCCTCCCACCGGACCCGGCGGTTCACCGCGATGCCGTCCGCACTGGGATAGGACCAAACCACCTCGGCGGCCTCCGGCTTCACGTACATCAGCACCAGGGCCGCTTTCGCAAGATAGGCGTCAAAGCCGTCGGGGTCCGCGGGGGCATTGTGGAAACTCAGCAGCACGACGCTGCTGTCCGCCATGCCGGCGGCGGTCACGTCACCCGGCACGCGGCCCCAGGGCTGAGCAACCAGAATCCCCATGAAAGCTGGAATCATCTCCTGCCGGCTGACAGTTTCAAACAGGTCGCTGGGCAGGTTATTGCGGTTCATATCCTCCAAAAGAGCCAGCAACTCCCGCAGGTGCTCCGGGGATTTGCCGTAACGGCGGATGCCGGTATCGGCGGCGCCCAGCTCTGCCAGGACTTCAGCGGCTTCCGCTTCGTCCACGGTGACGCGTACACCGGTGGTCCCGCTGCTTTGCAGGTCGAAAATCACCGTGGAGATATCCTCCCGCAGAGCCAGCAGCACCAGGGCGCTAGCCTGGGCCAGATTTTCTTGGGAGGCTCCCGCCTGCTCTACTGTCAGGTAAAGGCTCCCGGTGTTAGGGGACAGGTGGCAATGGGTCAGCCGCTCCGGAGTCAACCCCCATGGGACGTTTTCCAGTAGGCAGGACACCAGCGCATCCGGCGTATCCTCCCATTTCAGTGCAAAGAGCATACCAGCCAAATCCTGTTGCACGTCCAGCCCCAAGTAGTTCAGCAGCTCCTGGACGCCCTGGACGGACTGGCCCATGGCTTTCGCATCCGCATAGCCCATGTTCCGCGCCCAGGCATCGGGCTGGGACAGGTCACAGTAATAAGTATACCTTTCTGCTCCGTCCGCTGAGGGGAAAGAGTAATTGATCTGGTCCGCGTCTTCAGTCAGGGCCAGCAGAACGGTGGCGTTCTTCCACATCTCAGTTTCCTGCTGTTCGCTGAGGGGTGCCTCAAACGCGAACTCCACCACCTGCTCATATTCTACGATGGAATAGACGCCCAGATCATCCACGCCCAGGGTCGTCGCCAGCGCCCGGATGGCCTTATAGTCCTTCCTGGATGATACCCGCAGGTCATAGAGGGCCTGAGCCCGGCCGATAGTCCCCAGACTAACCGCCAGTTGGTTGGCGTCCCCGGTGGAGACCACCAGCCGAAGTACCACCGTCCATTCGTTGTCTTTCAGGGTCTCGGACACTCCCCGCTTCTCCAGGGTCCCGCAGTCCCAGGTATATACCTCTTGCCCGTCATCGTAATACACCGCACCGATGATGATACTGCCATCGTCGGGCAGTTCCGTCTTGCCCTCCCGCCAGCGCCAGGACAGGGCGTCGCATTCCGGGAAATCCACCGCCAGCAGGCGGTTAAAAGTTGATGCTGTTCCCCCGTGCCGGATCACCAGCGCCGAGCCTGCCAGGTCTTGCCCGGAGGTCTGCAATTCCAAGGCAAAAGTCCCCTGACGCCGGGTGACGCCGCCAAAGTCCTCCATGTTGTCAAACATCATCAAACTGGTGGGGGAAACCAATTCTCCCCTATGATAAACCTCTTGGCAGATGGCATAGGAGTGGACACTTTCGGAAAAATGATAGGCAACGCTACCGCTGTCTGCTCCAGTGCCGCCCCGGACCCAGGTGTCGTCCGGCTGTCGGGCGTTCGTCCCACAGACAGCGGCGGTCAGCGCCACCAGCGCCAGGGCCAGGAACACCACGGCGGGCTTGGCCTGCTTCCAGTTCAGCACGTTTTTCACCCGGCGGGCGGCGTCGTGCTCGCCGAAGGCCAGGGCCACCGGGGAGCGGCGCGCAAAGTCCACCAAGGACAGACTGTACGCCGCCTTCACGATGTCTCCCAGTTTAGCCAGCACCGCTTCGTCGCAGCTCATCTCCATGTCCCGGCAGAACAGCACCCAGCACAGCCACACCGCTGGATTCCACCAGTACACCGCCAGCAGCAACAGGGCCAGGGGCTTTACGATATGGTCCCCCCGGCGGATATGGTGGCGCTCATGGGCCAGGACATAGGCCCGCTCCTCTTCCTCCATGCGGAAGGGGATGTAGATGCGGGGGCGGAAAAAGCCGAAAACGAAGGGCGTGGGGATGTTGTCACACTCCCAGTCATTGCCCTCCCGCCGGACGGCGGTGCGCACAATACGGCGCAGGCGGAGCACGCTGGCAGCCATCCAGCCCAACATGGCGGCCAGGCCCAGCAGCCAGAGTGCCGCCGCGATGGGCAGCACCGTAGTTCCCACGGTGGCGGGCGCGGAGACGCCGTCTGGGGCTGTCACCACATAGTTCTCTACGCCGCCGGAAACCGGCTCCCGGCCATGCTCCACGGCCCGGTCATAACCCTCCGCCGACTCAAAAAAAGTGCGGGTGGGCGCCACGTAGGTATGATCCGCCCATTCCTGGGTCAGTACTTCGGCCCGGTCCGTCTGGACCAGCCCCACGGGGCTCTCCAGCGCCACGGGGCACACCAGCCGGAAGGCCACCACCAGCCACAGGGCGTAGCTGTATTTTTTCGGTGCTTTTTTCAGCAAAAGCCGGACCAACAGCACCACCGCCGTCACCGGCAGGGCCGTCAGGGCCATGGACAGCAGCGTCTGGAACACTGTCGTCAGCAGTTCCATGGTCAGTCCTCCTTATGAGCGTCGATAAGGCGCTTCAGTTCCTCCGCTTCCTCCGCACTCAGCTTTCGCCCGCCCATGAAGGCGGTCAAAAATCCCGGCAGAGAACCGCCAAAGGCCCTATCCACGAAGTCCCCCGCCGCCTGGTTATCCACCAGTGCCCGGGGAGCTAGCACCGTGACGGTGCTGCGCTCGTTTTTCAGAAGTCCCTTTTCGCACAGTTTCTTTAAAACCGTGTAGGTGGTGGACTTCTTCCAGCCCAGCTTTTCCCGGCACAGCTCCACCAGCCGCCCGGAGCCCACCGGTGCGGCGTCCCACACCACCTGCATAAAGCGGTATTCACTGTCGCAGAGATGATAGTGCTCCATCCACGCGCCTCCTTTGGTCTATTTTTATCGATCTTTTGATTTAAGTCTATAATAATAGACCAGAAATGTCAAGAAAAAACCGCCTCACCCGGAGGTAAGGCGGTATCTGTCATTTTCCGGCACGAATTCCAGGGGCTTCGCAGGGCTGATAAGCAGAGGTCAGGACCTTCTCGAACACCGGGGCTTCCGGCTTTTCGATGCGTTTTAAGATCTGCTCTCCGGCGGCGGTGCCCAGCTCCTCCACCGGCTGGACGATACAGTCCATCTGCTCGGCGTAAAGCTGGTAGAAATTGGAGTCGTAATCCACAAAGCTCACCAGGTCAATGTCCTTGGCAAGCTGGATGCCCTTCTTCTGGAGGTAGATGATGGTCTCCCAGGCCATGAGACCCTGACAGACGATGATGGCGTCGCAGCCCTCCGCCAGAAGCTGGTCCAGACAGGCGGGGGCGCTGTTTTCCATGGAGTCACCATAACAGATCAGGCTCTCCTCCTGGGTCAGGCCGCAGTCCGCCACAGCTTGCTGATAGGCGGAAATACGCTCCTTGGTGGAGGACAACCGGGGCAAGCCGCCGATAATGCCCACCCGCTTGGCGCCCTTTCCGGCCAGACGGCATACGCTGCGGTAGATAGGCTGGAAATTGGACACGCAGATGGAGGAATATTTTTTAGTCTCAAAAATGCGGTCCACCAGCACCACCGGGAACCCGGCAGGGATCAGCTCGTCAAACCGCTGGAAATCGTCCATAGTGCTGGCCACCAGCAGACCGTCCACCAGTCCGGCGGTCAGCAGGCGAATGTTGGTCTCCTCCCGGTCGGCATCCTCCTTGGTGTTGGCGATGATGAGGTGGTAGCCATGGGCAGAGAGGTAATTCTCCACAGATTCGATCATGGTACCGAAGAATTTATTGGAAATATCGGGCACAATAAAGCCGACCGTCTTTTTCTTGCCGGTCCTAAAGCTCCGGGCAGAGGCGTCCGGCGTATAGCCCAGCTCCGCGATGGCCTGATATACCTTCTCCTTCGTCTCGCCGGAGACATAGCGCGTATTATTGATGGTATGGGAGACCGTGGCGGTGGAGACGCCCGCCAGGCGCGCCACGTCGCTGATGGTCACTTTCATCGCTTCTTCCTCCCTTGCGTAAACACAATTCTGTTTGCGTAATCAATTAGCTGTTATTCAGTATAGGCCATGGTTTTGCATCCGTCAAGGTTTTTTCCCCTCTTTTCGATGGAAGTTCCGAAAATTTTACGACTTTATTATTAAAATTACACAACTTCACAATTTGAATGTTATCTGAAATGCCAGTTGTCAAAAGTAAAACAATATGATAATATACATGAGGATAATCGATTCAGCAAATCGTTTACGCAATCGTTTCTATGGTACGTTTTCGTGCCTAAAAGATTTGAAAGGAGTATTTTTCTTATGAAAGCCAAGATCGGTATCAATGGTTTCGGCCGCATCGGCCGCCTCGTGTTCCGCGCTGCCCTCGCTCACGACGACGTCGAGGTCGTCGGCCTGAACGATCCCTTCATGAACCCCGAGTATATGGCCTATATGCTGAAGTACGACAGCGTCCACGGCAAGTTCCCCGGTGAGGTCACCGCTGAGGACGGCGCTCTGGTCGTCGACGGCAAGAAGTACCCCGTGTTCACCGCCATGGACGTCAAGGACATTCCCTGGGCCTCCGTCGGCGCTGAGTATATCTGCGAGTGCACTGGCAAGCACCTGAGCAAGGACCTGTGCCAGGGCCACATCGACGCCGGTGCCAAGCACGTCATCATGGGCGCTCCCTCCAAGGACGACACCCCGATGTTCGTCATGGGCGTCAACAACGACAAGTACACCTCTGACATGACCTTCGTGTCCAACGCCTCCTGCACCACCACCTGCCTGGCTCCCATCGCCAAGGTCCTGAACGAGAAGTTCGGCATCGTCGAGGGTCTGATGACCACCGTGCACTCCGTCACTCCCACCCAGAAGCTGCTGGACGGCGCTTCCCTGAAGGATTGGCGCGGCGGCCGTGCCGCTACCGGCAACATCATCCCCTCCTCCACCGGCGCCGCCAAGGCCGTGGGCAAGGTCATC
>JAGBDS010000005.1 GCA_017937405.1 Oscillibacter sp. | reverse complement strand
GATTTACTTGACATGAGTCAACCTCCTTGTAACCAGATGTGGGGTACACTTCTGATTACAAGGGCCGCTTTCGCTGACAAAAGTCAGTGAAAGCGGCCGCACAATTTTGTTCTTGTGTCAAGCAATTTCTTAAATTTTTGACAAAAAAATCAAGGCCTCTCTTTCGAGAAGCCTCGATCCTCTTATCTTAATGACATTGAGGCAAAACCTGCGCCGTGTTTTTTTGACCTGGAAATGTCAACCATCGTGCCCCACTGCAAAACGACGGCAGGAGCACTTCAGCATGGTTATTTCTGCGAATAGGAGTAGATGATCTGGCTATCCTCCATGATCTCCCTGTCCATGTCCATGGCCAGCATGACGCTGTCTTTTCCGTCGTAGCTCCTGATGGAGATGCCCACCGACAGGCCGTCCCGAATTTTATCCAGGTACGGGACCTTGGTCACGGTCGTGATGGTTTTTCCGGGGACGAGCTCTGACAGCTTCAGATCCAGGGGCTCCCAGTAGACCAGCGTGCCGCTGTGGTCAAAAATCTTGATCATGACGGGCCAGTCCCAGTACAGCGGCGCACTGCCGTCGTTTTCCCAGTCCAGCCGGATGTCAATGGAATCGTCGGCAAAGGAAAAGGTCGTTGAGAGCCTGGACACATAGTATTTATAACCGACGCGCCGCAGGATGGCGTTGTAGGCGTTCGTTTCCGTGTCCGGGATGTGGGGGCCGATAAAAGTCAGGTGACAGTCCTCCAACTGCCGGAGCAGGGAGGAGAGCTCCTCGTTATACAGACGGCCTTCGTCGATGCCGCTGGTGATCTCGCCGCCCACAGGCGCGGTTTCCCAGAAGCCCGGATATGGCTGGATTTCGATCTCATCCACAGAAGTGGTCTGGCTGCCGCCGGACTTTGTCCACTCCAGCCATCTGTCCGTCTGTGCCTGGTCGCCGATTACATCGTTGTAGATGCCCAGCTTGGCATCCACCGCGTAGATATAGCTTCTGCGCATCAGGAACCGCACGTTGCGGAAATGCTCCGTGTAGGCGAGGATGTAGTCCCAGCAGGTCTCGGACGACGGCATCAGGGAATTGCCGTCGTTGTCCCGGGCATGCCACTCGCCCCAGTGGCCCAGGCTTCCCAGCTCCACATAGGCCGCAAAGTCGTCCTGGTTGAAGTAATCGGCCAGCGCGGTGACAGCCATGGTATGTCGGGAACGGAAAAATTCGTTTTCGTAGTTCGGGGAATATCCACTTCCACTGCTGCCGGAATAGTAGGTGCCGTCTCTGGTGGCCTCCAGCAGCCATCCGGGGATGTCCACTCCGCCGTCTTTGTCCGGGTCGTCGCACACGAAGCGGATGACGGCGTGCTTTCCCTGGGACTTCCACAGGGGGATGTGAAAGTTGGACTCCAGGAAGGCGGTGTCATACTGCCCCATCTCCGGCTCCCAGTCCGACCATTTCAGCTTGATGAAAACCAGCTCCGTGTCCTGGCACTTGTCCACATTTTCCGCGTAGGGCGCATAGCCCATCAGAGGATTTGCCACGATGCCCTTGTCCGGCTCGAAGCCCACCTCGTCGTTCAGGTGGTAGCGGCCCAGCATATAGGTGAGGATACCGATGATGGCGGCGGCCAGCAGGAACAGGATGATGTAGTCAACCACCCGGCTTTTTTTCTCAGCCATTGTATTCTCCGTTGTACTGGATGAGGTTGATGTCCTTCACGCCCTCGATCTCATTGATCTTATCCATAAAGGCGGTGCCGTTCTTGTCATAGATCAGCTCCAGCGTCAGCTCGCAGGCGGAGCCGCGCATGGTCTTGCTCTTGACCTGATAGCGGTAGCGGCTCAGGCAGCGGAGGATCTCGTCATCCGCCGTGTCGCCCTCGTAGTGAACGACCAGGATGTAGATGACGCCGCTCTTCCGCTTGTGGTAGAAGAGGTAGACGATGAAGATCATCACGATCATGGTCAGGGCGGCCAAGACATAGAGCCCCGCGGCCAGCGTGATGCCCACGGAGATGGACCAGAACAGATACAGAAGGTCCATGGGGTCCTTGATGGCTGTGCGGTAGCGGACGATGGAGAGGGCGCCCACCATGCCCAGGGAGATCACAATGTTGCTGCTGATGGCAAGGGTCAGCATACAGGTCAGCACGGTCATGCCGATCAGCGTGACACCGAAGGACGCGGAGTACACAACGCCGCCGTAGTAGTGGCCGTATACCTTATAGATCACGATGCCCAGCAGCACGGCGGCGGTCATGGCGACGATGGCCGTGATGACGAAATCCAGGGTGATGCCGCCGCTGGCGGCAAAGGAATCCCATACCGTTTTCTTAAAATAATCCCGAATAGACATTTCTTGCTCTCCTCCCGCTGATAGATGTTTTGGATATTCCGGCCGTGGAATCGGTCAGATGGTGGGCTGCCTCATAGCACATGGCATACTTGGAAAATGCGGAAAATTCCTGGCCGTCCAGCGGCAGCAGCGTTTTGACCACCTGGGGCAGAAAGGCGGTGTACTTGATCTCCAGGACCAGCTTGCCCGGCTCAATGGCCGGGAGGGTGGGAAGCTCCGCGTCGAAGATGTCGAAGGAGCCGATGGCGGCCCGGACGTTTTTGTCAAAGGTGATGCGGACCGTGCCGGCGTCCATGATCATCGGTGTCCTCTCGTAGTCCACGACCACCTTCGGCCGGAGGAGCTTCACCATGCACTCGTAGTAGAACTCCTTGCAGAGGTTTTCCTCTCTGGCCAGAAGGAACCGATAGTCGCTGTTCAGGATTTTCTGAAACTCCTCTCTGGTGAGCGTGGCGGACTCCTTGTAGATGTAGCTGCCGCGCTTGGCTTTTCGCTCCAGGCTGATGCGCTTGTCGCTGCAATTATAAACTCGGACGCGCCATTTCTGGCGGAAATCCACGCCCATGATTTTTTCCCGGTAAGCGGAGTCATGCATATCGTCGAAGTAAAGGCTTCGGATCATGTATTCTCCACCCACCGCGTTCCGGTCAAGGGACAAAAACGGGCTCAGGCGCCGCTGGAGCAGCTCAGCTTCCGGGTAGGAAATGAGGTATTTCCACTCATGGCGGAAAACTTTCTTTTTTTCATCCATCTCATTCACCCTCGTTGAAGTAGGAGGCATGGACACTGCCGTCGGGCAGCACATAGAAGCAGAGCACGCCGTAGACCGTTGTCTTGACCTCGGTGGAATAGGTCTCATAGGCAATCTGGCTCTTTCCATCGGCAGTCTGGGCCGTGACGGAGAGGAAGTACTGCCCGGCGGGAAGCGGGTCGATCACCCATTCCGTGGAGCTGAGACCGGATTTGCTGAGCAGCGGCGCCGCAAAGTCCCAGGAGTCATCCAGCGTGACGCGATATGTGACGGACTTGTCCCGGGCGGCGTCCTCCCAGAAAAGCCGGAGACTGCCGTCCGCCTGCGTTTCCGGCTCGCGGATATGGAAGGGGGCGGGAAGCTCCAGACTGTCGTAGTAGGCGTAGTAGTTTCGTACGATCTGCCCGTGGATGCCCGCCGCAAGGATATCGTACTGGGTCTGGGTCACCCGGGCAAAGGTCTTGTCCGGCAGGCTGTAAACGTGTTCTTCTGCCAGCGCGGTGAGTCTGGACATGGCGGAGGAAACGACGGGCTCCGTCAGATACGTTTCGTACAGGGTATCCACCGCCGCACTGAGGCTGGAGATGCAGGCGTCGTCCTCCAGAATTCTGGCGAACAGGACGTTGTCATAGAAGCTGAAGATACCGGTGTCCCAGGCAGCCGACTGGCCCGGGGCCCGCAGCTCCTCGTAATCCGCGCGGAAGGCGCCGTCGTTGTCCCAGGAGATGAAGTAAAACTTCTCGGAGCCGGTGGGACTGTACAGATAGTAGTTCTTCGTGGAGGTATCCTTGTTGCCGGTCAGGATGTTGAAGGCGAGCCAGGCATAGAGGTTGTCCCTGTCAAAATAGGCGTCGAGGACCTCCTGAATGGGGGTGTTGGGGTCGTTGACGGCCTTGAGCATCGCCAGCAGCTTGGCGTGGTCGTCACTGCCCTTGCTCTCCAGCAGCGATTCAAAGGCGTCCTCCCGGAACTGGGGGGAGGTGGCAAGGGTGATGACGTCCTCGTGGCTGGCAAAATCAAAATCGTTTGCCTTGTACAGCGCGCCGTCATCGTCCAGATGGCGGTTTTTCAAATAGGTCTTGTTGATGGGCTCCGCCATGGTGTACAGGCCGTAATCCTGGTAAAGCGTATCCTCACCGGAGGAGGTGTCCTTCACATAGAGATGTACAAGCCGCGTTCGTGTGCTCAGAAGAGAAGGGATGTCCTCCATCAGCTCATAGCACAGCTTGTTCGTGATGCGGAGTGGGTCGGTAAAGCTCTTTGACAGGACCACGGTCTTCATTCCGTCCAGAGAGCCCTTGCCGTCCTTGATGGAAATGCGGTAGCTCTTCTGCTGCCGCCTGGAGGCGTTTGCCCCCTGCAGCCGGACAACGGCGTTGGCGGTCACCTCTCCGTATCCAAAGGAGCCCTGGGTGGGCGCGTTTTCATCGCCCATCTGAAAGACAGCCTCGCATTGATACGGAATCGTTCCCTGCTCCTCCAGGGGGGAGGAATTGATCTCCGTCCAGGTGTGGTCGGTGCCGTCGGCCTCGTTGCCCAGACCCACCGCCAGGTATACGACGGCAACACCATCGTTTGGTTCCCCATACAGGTCGTCGGCGTCGGAGACCAGAACACCGGAAACATCGGTTTTCTCATAGGTCTCCTCCGGCGTCAGGATGCTGTTGAAGACGTCCTCCCCCTGAAGGCCGCACCCGGTCAGCAGCAGGCAGAGCAGCACCGGCAGCACACGCCGACGTCCGGCAGAATGGATTTTCTTTCTCATTTACACATCCTCCCCTGCATAGACGGAAATGGTCCCGTCCGGCTCCACCGTAAAGACATAGCAGCCATAGATCTTTCCGACGTTTGCAATGCTGTAATAGTCGAAGCAGTCGGTGGTGTGGCCGGACTCGTTGGTCGCCGTGACCTTCAGATAGTAGGTGCCCGGCTCCAGAAGCTCCACTTTGGCGTAAGGGATCGCCAGATCGGAACCATCGGACAGGATATGCCGGAACTGGTAGTCGGTGGCCAACTGGTAATCGTAGGTCACGGATTCGCCCCGGATATCATAAGCGGCGCCCCAGGAGAAGAAGATTCCATCCTCATGGTATTCCGGGGTATTGACAAAGAAGGGCCATGGGCGGGCCAGACTGTCCAGATAGTATTCGTAATTGAGCTGTATTTCAGAAGAAAGCATACCGACGTAGTTGTCATATTCCTTTGGCGTCAGTTGGCTGTTGTACTGGCTGAATGCATTGTTGAAAACGTCATATTTGACTACCTTGCTGTATGCGGCCGCGCGTTCCGCGATTTTGCCGGGGCTCAGCGCGTGCTCCATCAGGTCGTGGATGGCGTTGTCCAACTGCTGACGGTAACATTCTTCCTTCATCATCCGCTCAAAGAGTACCGTGGAAACGAATTGGGTGATTCCGCGTTCCCAGGAAAAACCCTCCAGGTATCCGGTTTTCGCAAAATAGTTCCTTCGGAAGGAAGCGTCCATGTCCCAGGAGATGAAATACCACTTCTGAGAGTTCAGCGGACTGTAAATGTATGCGTTTCTCGCACCGGAGTCATAGTTGCCGATGAGGATCTGAAAAGCCAACCAGTAGCACAGATTCTCCGCGTCGAAATCGTTTTCGATGATCTCCGTGATGGGGATGCTGTAATTCTGCAGTCTGGTCAGCGTAGCCCGCAGGTCGGCGTGGTCATCACTGCCCTTGATCTCCAGATAGGTCTCAAAGGCGTCCTCTTCGTAATCGTCTCCCACGGCCATGATCTCGTCATAATCATGCCATTCAAACATATTGACCTTGTACAGCTCACCACGTTCATCCAGACCGTGGTTTTTCAGATAGGTCCGGTTGATCTGCTCCACCATGGTGTAAAGGCCGTAGTCCACGTATTGGCCGGAGCCACCCGCGGTGGTGTCCTTCACATAGAGGCGGACGAACTGCGTCCGGGCGCTGAGAAGCTGGGGAATATCCGCCAGCAGATCATAGCACATCTTGTTCAGAAAGCGGTAGGGGTCGGTGACATGCTTGTTCAGGGCCAGCGTCCGCTGGCCGTTGTATTCTTCTTTCCCGGCTTTGATGCGGATCTTGTAGTTTTTGGAAGATTCCAGGGAAGAGGTCTGTCCCCGGACCTGCACCGTCACGTTGGGCACGGTCTCCCCGTAGCCGTAGCTGCCCTCGCCGAGGCCGTCCCCGTCATCGATCTGCAGAATACCCTCCACCTTGTAGCGGTCGATGCCCAGATCGTCGTAGTAATACGTGGAGTGGGCGTTGACCTCCGTCCAGGTGTGATCAGAGCTGTCTGCCTCGTTTCCCGTGGATACGGTGAGGTACATGCTGATGATGGAGGAGATGTCCTCCCCCTGGTACAGCGCGTCGTTGTCGCGGATGTTCCCCTCCGACAGCGTCTCTTTGGGAACTGTCTGGACCGCGGGAGATCCCGCAGCAGGCGCTTCCGGCTCCGCGGATTCCGCGGCGCAGCCTGCCAGTGTCAGAACGGCCAGCAAAAGGGTCGTTATTTTTTTCGGTAAATTCATAGTGCATTCCCCTTATCCGCTGCGGACTGGCTTTGCCGTTGGGCCTCCAGACGCTCCTGCCGGGCGTCCAGCTTGTCGGCAATGAAGACCAGCGGCCCCCGCTCCTTGCGGGGAAGAATACTTTGTCGGGCCAACAGGTAATACGGCAGCCGTTTCGTGTGGTACTCCAATCCGATGACGGACACCACAAAGAAGACCAGCGTCCCGGCAAAAAAGCCCACGCCGTAGAAATTCCGGTTTCCGTACAGCACCTGCCAGATGGTCACAGCGGTGGAGATGACGGCGAACAGGGAGGAGCCGATCAGCGCATGGGCATAATCCTCGAAATAGAGGAGGATCAGCATCATGGAATTGGCGATGGCGTAGGTGCCGTAGCCCACGCACAGGAAGCGAAAAATGTCCGCGGAAAGGGCGGTAAAGCCCAGGGGCAGGGCTTCCAGCACCGGCGGGGCGATGACGATGAACAGGATCGTCGTGAAAAGCTGCTTGTGGCCCGCGTAGACCAGCTCCTGCCGGAGGACGGAGAGCATCTCCGCCTCTGCCTGCTCAATGTCCCGGATGCAGCCGTTGTCGTTGAAAAGACCGTAATAATCCCGGTATTTGGGGTAAAACCGGACTTCCACCGAAGCGATGAAATTGATGGTGGTGATCATCAGGCTGGAAAAGGCGAACAGGGCGGGGATGTCATACTGCGGTGCGCCGTAGAAAAAACCTTCCACCTGCACCTGCAAAGGACCGAAATACATGATGATCATGTGGGAAAACAGACCGATGTTCAGCATACCGCCGGTGATGACCACGGAGCGGTACTTGTCCATCCACGCCAGGAAGGAAAAATTGCTGCCCATCCGGGTGGGGAAGTAGTCCAGCAGCACTTTCAGATACCGGCACATCAGCAGGCCGTACGCGGCGATGATGGCAAGCATGAAGACCTCAATCCGCACAAAGCCCAGAAGGATGGCGATGAGGACCAGAAGGAATCCGGTCATCAGCGAAATGCTAAAGGACAGCACAATGGACTGATAGTCCTTTACCGCGGTCAGGTAGATCATCTCGTTCCAGACCACGATCAGGACCAGGGAAAACCACAGGCACAGGAGCCGGTAAGCCAGGGAGACCCCGGAAAAGTGCAGAAAAGTACCGTAAAGCACCACGCACAGCACCAGCATAATGGCGGTGGAGCCGTAAAACGAGGACATCACCTTGTCGTTTTTCTCCTCGTAGAACATGTCGGAGATGAACCGGGTGACCCCCATGTTGAACCAGCTGGAAATGAACAGGGAGGCCAGCAGACTGTATGTGAGCAAACAGTTCAGCAGTTCCCGGTCATGGGGGGGCATACCGCCCAGACGGGCGGCAAAGGAGATGCCACCCAGGAGGGCCACGCCCAGCAGCATGGGGCCGGTGGAGATGATGCCCGCGTAGCCATACGCCCGGCACAGATTGAAGATGCCCTTTTTATCAAATAGTTTTCTCAGACTGAATCCGATTCCTGCCATCTCTTAAAAACCTCGTCATAAACTTCCAAATAGCGGCGGATCATATCCTCGTGGAGAAAGTATTTCTCCACCCGTTTCCGGCCGGTAAGGCCCATTTTTCGCCGTTCCACGGGATTCTGGCACATCCGCGCCATGGCGTCCGCCATGGCCTGCACATGAATGGGAGGGACGCAGTATCCCGCAGGGCCGAAGTCGTCATCCTCGGCGACCTTGTTGATCAGTTCCTTGCAGCAGCCCACGTCCGTGGTGATGGCGGGGCAGCCTGCGGCAAAGCTCTCCAGGACGGAGAGGGGCATACCCTCGGAAATGGAGGAGAGCATGGTGAAATCGAACTTTCCCAGCCAGTCGGTCACATTGACTGTACCCAGGAAGGTGATGTCCGGGACCTGGAGCTGGGCGATCAGGTCGTAGCACTCCTGGGCGTACTCCTTGTCATCCTCCGGACCGGCGATAAAGAGCCGGGCATTGGGCACCCGGGCCTTCAGGTCCGCGAAGGCGTAGATCATGGTTTTTACGTCCTTGATGGGCGCGATGCGCAGGACCGCCCCGATGTCCACATACCCGTTGTCCGCTTTCTGGGGGATATTGCAGAAGCGCTCGTAGTGGATGCCGTTTCCGATATAGGTGCATTTGCCCGGGTCGCATCCCATGTCGATCTGCGTGTGCATGGCGCCGCTGAAAAGGCTGGTGATCATGGATGCTTTTTCGTAAGCACCGTCCGACAGCATATAGAAAAACCGGACCCAGAACTTCTTGAATGCGGGATGGACCCACTTGGCCCGGATGATCTCCTCCTCCCGCTCCCGGGTGTAGATGCCGTGCTCCGTGATGAGGTACGGCACATGGTTTGTATAGCTCCCCAGCCGGGCCAGGATGCCGCTGTACCCGGTGGCGATGGCGTGGTAAACGTCGGCCTTGGGAATCTCGGCGGATAACAGGTGGAGCACCGGCAGGAACATGGAGCGGATGGTGTGGAAGAGGTCGGAAAAGGCCGTGTACGGGTATTCTGTCTCGCACAGATGGGTCAGAATGTCCAGAAAGGCCTTGCTCTGCAGGAAAGAGACCGGCGCGATGCGCTTTTGGGCGTACATCTCAAAGAGCGTTTCCCAATGGGGATTTTTGCAGTTGATCAGGTCGTAGAGGACCTGGGTCTCTTCGTCAGTAAACTTGTATTTTGCGGGAGCGTCCACCAGCTTCAGTGCGTCACCCAAAAAGAGCTCATGGATCTCCGCCACATTGTCAGGCAGGGTGTACTTGAACTTTCCCCTGATGTCTGACGTGGCGCCGATGGCCCAGATGATGAACTCGTGCTGGGGCATCGCCTGGATGTACTGGTGTATCCAGGAGGACACACCGCCGGTCACATAGGGGTAGCACCCCTCCAGTATCACACAGATTCTCATAACACGATCCTTTGCCTGTATTTCAGGAGAACTGGATCTCCACCTCGTCGGAAGTCGCGTGGATCAGATAGAGCGTGCCGTCCAGGTGGGAGCACTGGCCGCCGGAGACACCGGCGATCTCCTGCCCGTCATTGACCCGCAGCATGAACCAGGCCTCGTCATAGAAATTTGTCAGCTTCAGGTGGATGCCGTTCCCGCTTCTGGTCTGCGTCATCTCGATATAGTCATACCGCTGAACGGCGGCGGCGACCTCCGAGCCGGTCAGGGAACGGATGGAGGGGACGGCCGCATACAGCCAGTCCACATAGTCGGACAGGTTGGCAAACATCTTGGCCCAACCCAGCTCGGCGCCCCGGTCCTCGTCCAGCACATCGTCGGGGTGCTGGAAATGGGAGTTCACCAGATGGAAATTCAGCTCCGAAAGGGCTACGAGACGGGTATAATCGTCCAGGATGTAGCCTGCGATGACGCGGGGCGTGCTGATGATGCCGTTATCCTCCACCTGAAACTCCTGGCAATAGGCCAGGTCGCCGGGGAGGTAGACCGAGGCAATGGCCTTGACGTCGGGAAAATCAGAGGCCAGCAGCTCGATCCCGTCCTCGGAAATGATGTTGGAGGGGGGCACATACACCTGAAAGGCGCGGTCCGGGTACAAGCTTGCGCAGAAACCCACCAGCTCCGTCACCGCGTTCCGCATGTCCGCATAGCTGCGCCACTGGCTGTAGCTGTCAAAGAGACCCATGTAGTTGAAGTCCTCCAGGACCAGGGGCATGTGGTTGAAACCATGGAGACCGATCTCGCCTCCCAGATTCAAAAGCATGTTGCCGAAGTACAGGTAGCGCTCCGTATCGGTGTTTCGCTCAAAGATGCCGGACACCTGGTCGGAGTATTCCTCAATGACCATGCCGGTGTATTTGAAGCCGTATTTTTTGGCGAGGTTATAAGTATCCGTCCACCATCTGGATGTGTAGAAATCCTTGATGCTGAGATGGTAGTCCCGCTCGATGTATTTGGCATAGCCGTTGGGGACAGGGGAGGGGAAGTCGTCGATGTAAAAGGCGGACGCATTGATGACGGGATAGATGCACGCGGAGCTCAGCAGGCTGTACGCGGCGCAGTGGATACCGCGATAGCCTTTTTCCAGAAAGCCGAGGTTGTCAACGACCACCGTTCCGAGCCCTGCGCTCCGGCGCCAGATGATGGGGACCGGATAGTCGCCGGATGTCTGGGCGAATACCTCACAGTCGTCCTCCAGATAGACGCTCATGGAGGAGTCGTACGGGTCGCTGACGGCAAAATCACGGGACGCGCCCCCCAGCAGGAAGCCTTCTGAAAAATGGAGACTTTCCACAGTTGCATAGCTGTCACCACAGTCCCGTATCCCGAGGATGTCGAAGAGACTACAAAAACTGCCGCTGAGCTCCGGCGGGTACAGGATCATCAGATTCCCGCCGGCCTTGACCCAGGTTTTGATATCGCCCAGCACTTCACCCAGGTACTGGTAATGCGTCACAGAGAGGACCAGATGGCTGTAATCCTCCAGCATCTCCGCCCGGATGTCCCCGCACTCCAGCACATCGAAAGGAACCTTCATCTGGGAGAGGACGGCCGCCATCTCCTCCAGTCCCGTGGTGCCCATGGCGTCATCCTCGTAGAACAGAAGACAGTCGGCCTTTTCAACCGGATGCGCGATGTCCTGCTTTTCAACGTCCAACAGCTCCAAACTGGGGCCCTGGGAGGTGTACGACACGTTTTTTACCACCGCGGTCAGCACCAGCATCAGGGCGCACATCACAAGCGCGATGGGCAGCATACTGAAAAAGGTGCCGCCCCGGGACTGCTGCGGTGTGGAGTTGTCTTTTTTTTGCCAAATAGCCATTTTGCAAAGCCCTTTTCGGAAGAATTTCAGGAATGCCAGAATTCCAGTTCCGCACGTCCTTCGGAAGACAGATAGACATTTCTTTTCTCTGTCAGTTTGATCACATCCATGACGCCTTCCCGGTTTTTCTGCATGGCGTGGTACTTCAGTAGGTAGAGGTAGCCCTGCTCATTCTCCGGACGGAAAGCGATCATCTTTTCCGCGTCGGTCCGCAGGCCCTCCAGATTCTGCAGGCGCATATCGGCGTCCGCCTTTTTGATCCACAGGGAGAGATTGCTCTCATTTTTGGCGAGGCGCTTCTTTAGGACCTCCGCATATTTGCGGAGCTGCACGTCCCGCCGGCTGCCCTCCAGCAGGCCGCTGGACAGATACTGCTCCAGGAGATTCTGGTACTTTCGGAGCAGGACCTCGTCATCCGGACGCTCCTCCAGTTCCCTGCCCAGTGCCTGAAATTTCAGATCAAATTCCTTCTGGATCTCCACCAGGGCGGTGACCGCGTAGTGGACGACCTCGGGGTCGTCATTGGACCGGGCCTCGGAGAGCTGCTGGATATAGCTGCGGGGATTGGTATAGAGCACATCCATGATCAGTTCCCGTTTGACATGGGAGTCGTTTATCAGCAGGGCTTCCTGGAGGGGGACCACCTTGTCCTGCATCTCGTCCTCGTCGATCTCGACCTTGGTGTTCAGGTCGTAGAGGGTCTCTTTCATCAGCACCCGCTGGGTACCGGGGTCGTTTACAACGAAGGCTTCCGAGAGAGGGATGACCTCATCGGTGTTTTCCTTGTCATCCACAAGGATGCTTTTTCGCACGCTGTCGTCGATCTGCAGGCGGGACAGCTCCAACTCTCTGGCCTGCCGCTCTGCTTTCCGGTAAATATGGGAGCGAATGAGAAGGCTCACCAGTCCGAAAACTGGAATGAACAGGCAGAGGAAAACGTCAATGTACCCGCATTTCAAAATGCCAAAACGCGTCAGCATCAAACAGATCAGGCATACTAGAAGATGCAGAAGCAAACAAATGAAAAGAATCGTATTCATAGGCGTCAATTCCCGCTCACGATCTTATACTTGAGACCCTTATTGTCAAGGCGCTCTCCGACGATGCTGATGGCCTTCCGGGTCGTCTGGGTCAGGATCAGAAACAGGGAGCCGTTATCGTCGGCGCCGACGATGTCGTTGTTCCGGACCAGTCCCTTCAGAGAGGAGGAAATGTACTCCTTGTCCTTGGACTCGAACCGGATCAGGGCGTAGCTGGCCAGACCTGCCTCGGCAAGCTCCTTCTGGGCGTTCAGCAGCTCCCTGAAATAGGAGGGGATGACGATCAGGGTGCCCGGATAATACTTCTCCTGTTCGATGGCGCGCTGGTATTCCAATGCGCGGATGAAGGACAGCTTGATGAGATTGCACAGGATGCTGAACAGGTTCAGGTAGTACAGGCTCATCTGTTCCGGGCTGGCGTCATAGATGCAGATCAGCAGACTGACCTTGTCCTTTTCGCAGATGCCGTAGGCATACATGGGCAGGCCGGGGAGGAGCCCGGTGTTTTTCCAGGTTTGCCCTGCCAGAACCGTGTCATATACCGGCTGGACGGCTGCGATCTCCAACGACTTGGGCAGCTCCGCCAGAATATCCCCGGAGCTGGCTGCCAGGCGGCCGTATTTCTGCCAGCTGTCAATGGTGTAAATGGCGATGGAGTGGTTTTTCAAAATGCCCTCCATGGTCTGGATGCCGTTCATGAAGATCTCATGGGGCAGGACGCTGTCCAGCTTTCGGACAGCCTGGAAAATGACGCCGAAGGAGTCCTTGTAGCCCAGGATCTGCCGCTTGTACTCGCTCTTGTTGGCAATGGCGCCGTGGTACACGTCGTTTAAGAACAGGTATTTGTCCCGGAGAAGGCTGTTTTCCTTCTGCAGGAATTCGTTTTTCTGGCGGCGAACAGTGCTGATGTAGCCGGTGATGGAGCCCGTCATCAGGTAAATGACGAAGGGAAGCCAATTTTCGATATTGTAGAAGAGCATGGTGCCGTTGATGCCGATGTCCCTGTACCCGAAAAACAGGGCGATGCCGGCCAGGATGCCGGCTAGGATGCCAATCAGCGTCCCGTGGGTGGTGCCCATGATCAGCACATAGAACAGACGGATATCGACGTACTTGAAATACACGGAGGAGGCCGTTTTGCGTACCAGGAACTCCGCCAGCAGGAAGAGCACGGCCAGCTCGATGTATCCCAGCGCATTGGACAGAACGGCATCGCTGATCTTCCGGAAAAGCACTTTTGCCCACGATTTCTTTCGGACAGTTTCCTTGTAGAGCTTGAATGCCGCCGGAAAAGCGTTCAGAACGTTGTCCATGGGGATAAAGCCGTATTTCCGCTTCAGCTCGATGCTGTAACTCTGGACGGAAATGAAATTGACCTTTTCCTCGTACTCGATGACGGCGTCCAGCTTGACCTTCAGGATCTCGTTCTCCAGGTCCTTCCAGGTGTAGTGGTATCCGCTGGCGACGCTGTAGGTGGCGGTGCTGTCAGCGCTCTCCTCGCTGATATCCAGAAAGAGCTCCATCAGATCGGAGGAGGAGAGAAAATCGATCTTGTTTTCGGGACAATAGGGGAAGACCAGCTTCTCACCGTGCAGGATGCTGGAAAAGATATGGCCCAGAAAACTGGAACGGTTGGTCTCCGAGGCAATGTAGGGCGCCCGCAGGATGATGGTCTTGATGCCCTGGCTTTTGGCGCAGTAGCGAATGTAATTTTCCAGCTGCGCCACAGCGAACGCTTCGCCTGAAGCATAGGCCCGGCTGGCGACCTGGCCCATGATATCGTACTTGGGCTGGAAATTGAGGCTTGTGATAGACGTGACCACAATGAGCTTGGAGACGGCGTTCTTTGCGCAGGCGTCCATAATGCTGTCCAGAATTTTCATCTCATCGTGCATGCCGTTCTGGCAGTCGGCGTATCCGCTGATATACCAGACCGTGTCGATATCAAACGCATCGAAGAGCTGTCTGAATTTTTCCTCGGTGGGGATGGTCTCATAGTAATGGATCTTTCGGCCCGGGCGGCACGGCATACCGCCCTGCCCGGCAATCACCAGATTGTAGGTGTCGGAGGCCCGAAGGATGTCCTCCTCCGACAGCAGGGAAATATTGCCGCAGAGCATGGCGCTGGAGACCTGGATATCGCCTGATGTCCCGGGCTGCGCCGCTTCTGCGTAGGGAGCCGTATGTTCTGTCTGGTAGATGCTGTCCTCTGCCTGACTGGGAACGCCGGTGGGGGCCGGCCGGATCACAAAGGCGTTCTTGGGAGCGGCCTGCGCTTCCGGCGCCGCCAGGTCTCCGCTTGCAGAGACCGTGTTATGTTTTTTTAAAATCCCGTCTGCCACAATATCACTCCGTTAAATGACGTTGGATTCCAGAATCTGTTCTGCGATGGGCAGGAATTTATCCAGCAGCTCCGGGTCGAACTGGCGGCCTCTTCCGGCCTGAAGTTCCTGCAAAATATAGCCCGGCGACATTTTGCTCCGGTATATGCGGGAGGAGTTCATGGCGTCAAAGGCGTCGGCGATACCGATGATCCGCGCCTCCAGCGGGATCTGGGCGCCTTTGAGACCGTAGGGGTATCCGGTACCGTCATACCGCTCATGGTGGCTGACGGCGCCGATGGAGGCGTTGGGCAGCAGGGTGAGGTCCTTCAGAATTTCTCCGCCGATCACCGCGTGCTGCTTGATGGCCTCGTATTCCTCGTCCGTCAGAGCCGTATGCTTTTTCAGGATGGAGTCGCTGACGCCGATCTTTCCGATATCGTGAAGCAGGGCGATGTTGTAAAGCTGCTCCATCCTGCGGGAGTCCCAGCCCAGGCTTTTTGCCAGCATGACGGAGTATTCCGCCACACGGGAGGAGTGGCGCTTGGTGTAAGCGTCTCTGGCGTCCACGGCGTTGCTGATGGAGAGAATGGTCTGGGTCGTCATGGCCATCAGCTTATCGTGTTCCGCGTTGACGGCCTTTTCCAGCGACTGCTCATTCTGATACTTATTCATTGACTGCTTGTACTGGAAATAGCTGAAGGCGAAAAACACGGTGCAGACCACAGCGTACATGACCGGATAGAACATCCGGAATTCAGACGGATACGCAGTGGAGAGATTGTCCGCCAGAGGGGTATAAAAGAGGATCAAGAGGTAGGGAATCAGCACACCGCCGGTGATGGAGCCGTATTTGATGCTGCAAAGGCTGGTGGCGAGAATGGGGACGGTTAAGACACATATCATGAGAATATAACTGGAGCCCCAGAGGGTGGAGCATACGGCGATCCCCAGCAGGCTCAGACAGAACAGCAGGGATACGGCGACCTGTCTGTACAACCGCCTGACCAGAAAAGCGCCAGAGGCGCAGAGCACAGTGAGAGCCAGGAACAGAACGCCGTCGCGGTCATGGGCTCGCCAGAAGCTGTAAATGCTGACGGAAAGGAAGAAGAGGGCCAGCAGCAGACAGCAGGTAGCCTTTACCCGGAAGGATCCCGTATCATGTTTGTTTTTTGGCGGTTTGGCATTGATGGTCCGTAAAATGGCCATGACCTGAAATCTGATATCCATTTGATCGTCTCCCGGTTTCAATAAAAAAGCCGCCCTTGCCCGGTCCGTCAGAAACAGGCAAATGCGGCAACTGGCTGGCTGTAAAGCCCCTGTAGTTTTGCGTCCCCACCTTGCGATGGGTTTGCTTTTCTCTTTAAATTTTATCAAAGCATATCACAACACAAACGATTTTTCAACAGAAAAATTGCTTTTTTCACGTAAAATTACGGAAATAGGGTCAGGACCTCCGCTGCGGCAAATGGCGGAGCGGAGGTCCTTTGAGGGGGATAAGAGAGGTGTCAAAGTGTAGGATGGTCATCTGACGGCTGCGAAGCCCTTTTCCAGATCGGCGATGATGTCGTCGATGTGCTCCGTGCCGATGGAGAGGCGAATGGTGTTGGGCTTGATGCCCTGGTCCAGCAGCTCCTCCGGGGAGAGCTGGGAGTGGGTGGTGGTGGCGGGGTGGATGACCAGGCTCTTCACGTCGGCCACATTGGCCAGCAGGGAGAAGATCTCCAGATTGTCGATGAACTTGTGGGCCTCGGCCTGGCCACCCTTGATCTCAAAGGTGAAGATGGACGCGCCTCCGTTGGGGAAATACTTCTCGTACAGGGCGTGGTCGGGGTGGTCGGGCAAAGAGGGATGGTTGACGTGCTCCACCTGGGGATGGTTCGCCAGGAACTCCACCACCTTCTTCGTGTTTTCCGCATGGCGGTCCAGCCGCAGGGACAGGGTCTCCACGCCCTGGAGCAGCAGGAACGCGTTGAAGGGGGAGATCGTAGCGCCGGTATCCCGCAGGAGGATGGCCCGGATGTAGGTGACGAAGGCGGCGGGACCGGCCGCGTCCACGAAGGAAACGCCATGGTAGCTGGGGTTTGCGTCAGCGATGGGGGCGTACTTGCCGCTGGCCTTCCAGTCGAACTTGCCGGAATCCACGATGATGCCGCCCAGGGTAGTGCCGTGACCGCCGATGAACTTGGTGGCGGAGTGGACCACGATGTCGGCACCGCGCTCGATGGGCCGGATCAGGTAGGGCGTTCCGAAGGTGTTGTCGATGACCAGGGGCAGGCCATGCTTGTGGGCGATGGCGGCGATGGCGTCGATGTCAGGGATGTCAGAGTTGGGGTTGCCCAGGGTCTCCAGATAGATGGCCTTGGTGTTGTCCTGGATGGCATTTTCCACCTCCGCCAGGTCGTGGGCGTTGACAAAGGTGGTAGTCACGCCGAACTGGGGCAGGGTGTGGGCCAGCAGGTTGAAGCTGCCGCCGTAGATGGTCTTCTGGGCTACGATGTGGTCCCCGGCCTGGGCCAGGGCCTGAATAGTGTAGGTAATGGCCGCCGCGCCGGAGGCGGTAGCCAGAGCCGCCACGCCGCCCTCCAGCGCCGCGATGCGCTTTTCCAACACATCCTGGGTGGAGTTGGTCAGACGGCCGTAGATGTTGCCAGCGTCTGCCAGACCGAACCGGGCGGCAGCGTGGGCGGAGTTGCGGAATACATAGGAAGTGGTCTGATAAATGGGGACAGCGCGGGAATCGGTGGCAGGGTCGGGCTGTTCCTGACCGACATGGAGCTGCAAAGTTTCAAATTTATAGTTACTCATGGTAAATACCTCTTTCATTTATAATTTTTTTCAACAAAAAACCGGGGCAAATGCTGCTCCCGGACGAAGAGATATGACCATGCGGTGACCTATCAGGTCACACGGAATGAGCGGCGGACACACCGGGCCGCCCGGCCATATTCTTTGCCCGGGAGTACGGCATTCGTCCACAACGGAAATTGCTGCGCAGCAGCCGGACCAGCGTTCTCTGCATGAATATGGCCTCCTTTCTTAAAACCAATAAACAAAGTTGGTTTATGCGGATAATATAGCACTATCGAAGTTCCGTGTCAAGGAAAATTTTAAAAGAATGACCGATGCGAAAAAAGTCTCCGTTATTTTGACGATTTAAAGCGATACACTCTTGAAATGGGAAGCGAATATTTGTATAATACACTTCATAGGCACGCCGCGGGGCGGCTGCTTGTAAAGGGAAAGATGAGAACAGAAACATCTTTGGGATATATCGTTTAAAGGAGGATACAGTTATGGCAAATCTGACTCTGTGGGAACAGCTGAAGGAATGGAAGTCCCCGAAGTACAAGTGGGTGGACCTGACCCATGAGCTGAGCCCGGAGACCCCGCACTGGTACGGCTTCAAGCCTCTGGAGGCCACCAAGCTGTTCGACTATGTGGAGGGCACTCCCGATGATATGATGGCCCCCATGCGCTGCTTCCAGATCAGCGTGGCCAGCCAGTACGGCACCCATGTGGATGTGCCCCGCCACTTCTGGGGCGACGGCCGTCCCATGAACGAGATCGCGGTGCAGGAGCTGGTGTATCCTCTGGTGGTCATCGACAAGTCCAAGGAGTGCGCCGAGAACCCGGACTTTATGCTGACCGTGGATGACATCAAGGCCTGGGAGGCCGAGTACGGCACCATTCCCGAGGGCGCTTTCGTGGCCTTCCGGTCCGACTGGCACAAGAAGGCCAACCTGGACAATCCCGACGAGAACGGCGTGCCCCACTATCCCGGCTGGGACAAGGCCGCCATCCAGTGGCTGGTGGAGGAGCGGAACATTGGCGCTATCGGCCATGAGCCCGCCGACACCGACCCCGGCTTCGTCACCACCAAGGAGGGGGCCTATCCCTATCCCGGCGAGCAGTACATCCTGGAGGTGGACCGCATCCAGATCGAGGTCATGCGGAACCTGGACCAGGTGCCTCCCGTGGGCAGCGTCATCGTCTGCGCCTTCCCCAAGCTGAAGGACGGCGTTGGCTTCCCCGCCAGATGCTTTGCCATCTGCCCTGCTGAATAACGTTTGCATCCAACGGCGGGCACGGCAACCATCTGCCGCGCCCGCCGGTCACACATTTCATACTATTACAGGAGGAATTAACTATGGCACTGGAATTTGATGAACAGCTCTCCCGTCTGGAAAAACCCAGCCGCGACGAGATGACCAACAAGGAGTATGAGGTATTCAATCAGAACGTGGAGTCCATGGAGAAGAACTGGGGCTTCATCAACAACCTCTTCAAGGTCCTGCCCCTGAACGCTTCCCAGTACATCGGCTTTTTGAACTTCAAAGGCTCCCTGTTTAACCCCGAAACCTGCTACCTGACCAACGCCGACAAGGAGATGATCGGCGTGGTGGTGTCCTCTGTCAACTGCTGCTCCTACTGCCTGACCACCCACGGCGACGCGCTGCGGGGCTACACCAAGAACCCTATTCTGGTGGATAAGCTGAGCTACAACTTCCGCTCTGTCAAGGATATGCTGACGGAGAAGCAGTACGCCCTGTGCGAGTACGCCTGGTACGTCACCAAGCACGCCGACGAGATCGGCGCCGACCAGATCGAGAAGCTCCGGGCCGTGGGTTTCAACGACCATGAGATCCTGGAGGCCGCCTATGTAGCTGGCTTCTTCAACTACACCAACCGCTGGGTCTCCACCATCGCCCCCATCGCCAATCCCGGCCACTTCAGCCACAACCGCAATTTTGACTAAGGGCGCGCCATGGCTTACGAAAAACTGTTTACCCCGGGCCGCATCGGCCCGCTGACCATCCGCAACCGGGCGGTCATGTCCCCCATGGGCACGGACTTTGCCGACACCAATGGCAATGCCAGCCCCCGGCTCATCGCCTACTACGCCGAGCGGGCCAAGGGCGGCATCGGCCTCATCATCAATGAGTACACCGGCGTGGACGATGTGGACTCCATCCCCACCCAGCACAACCTGCGGATGGCCCAGGACTATAACGTCAAGGCCGCCGAGGAGCTGACGGAGACAGTCCATATGTACGGCGCGAAGATCTTCGCCCAGCTCCACCACGGTGGCGCCACCTCCAAAAGCGCCTTTACGGGCCGCCAGAACCTGAGCCCCAGCGGCGTCCCCATGACCCCCGCCGGGGAGGTCCCCCGGGAGATGACTCTGGAGGACATCAAGCGGGTCCAGGACAAGTTCATCGCCGCCGCCGTCCGCTGCAAGAAGGCGGGCTATGACGGCGTGGAGCTCCACGCCGCCCATGGGTATCTGATGACCCAGTTCCTCAGTGAGTATTACAACCGCCGAACGGACCAGTACGGCGGCTCTCTGGAGAACCGCTGCCGCTTCATCGACGAGGTCATCGTCGGCATCCGGGCTAAATTGGGCAATTACCCCATCTCCGTCCGCATCTGCGGCGACGAGATGACCGACCACCCCGGCTTCTGGAACCTGGAGGGAGGCCTTGCCATCGCCAAACACCTGGAGGCCCAGGGCATCGACTGCATCAACATCTCCAACGGCAGCTCCTGGAACGG
>JAGBDS010000035.1 GCA_017937405.1 Oscillibacter sp. | reverse complement strand
GTCCACTGCTCTACCAACTGAGCTATCTGGGCAAATCTTTCTCCGCGCCAATGGGGCGCGGCATGGGGAATTTCAACCCCAAAAGGGACCCACGAGATGGGAATTCCATCTCGTGGGAGATGGCGACCCGGAACGGGCTCGAACCGTCGACCTCTAGCGTGACAGGCTAGCGTTCTAACCAACTGAACTACCGGGCCATGTATCATGGTGGGAACAACTGGACTCGAACCAGTGACCCCCTGCTTGTAAGGCAGGTGCTCTAACCAGCTGAGCTATGCTCCCGCGTTGCCGCTGTACTCGTCAGACGGCAAAAGCTATTATACGCAAAGGTGCCCGGTCTGTCAACCCTTTTTCAGAAAAAAATCAGATTTTTTTCTTCATGTTCTTCAACAGTTCTTCCAGATCCGCCTTGGTGAAGGTCTGCACGTTGTCGCAGAACTGGCAGCGCAGCTCCGCACCACCCTGTTCGTCCAGCATCGCCTGCAGCTCCTCCGGTCCCAGACTGATGAGCGCCCGCTCCATCCGGTCCCGGCTGCAGTAGCAGCGGTACTCGATAGGCGACTTCTCCAGAATTTCCAGCTCAAAGTCCGGCATGACCCGCCGCAGCAGAGACTCGGCGTCGCTGTCCTCATGCAGCAGCCCTGTCACGGCTCCGGCAGCCATGATGCCACCCTCTACCTTCGTGATAATATCCTCCCCGGCGCCGGGCATCAACTGAATGAGATAGCCTCCCGCCGCCAGCACGCTCTGGTCCCGGTCCACCAGGACCCCCAGGCCGCAGGCGGTGGGGATCTGCTCGGACTCCACAAAGTAGGCCGCCAAGTCCTCGGCGATCTCGCCGCCCAGCAGTCCCACGCTGCCCACATAGGGTTCTTTCATATGCAGGTCCCGGATAACGGTCAAGGTGCCGTCGCAGCCCACGGCAGAACCCACGTCCAGCTTGCCGTCGGGCCGCAGGGGCAGGTCCACGGACGGGTCGCTCACGGAGCCCCGGACGTTGCCCTCGTTATCGGATACCGCCAGAACGGTGCCCAGAGGGCCGCCGCCTTTGATCTGCAGCGTCACGCTGGAGCCTTCGCCCTTCAGGGCATTGCCCATCATAGACGCCGCCGCCAGAGTCCGGCCCAGTGCGGCGGTAGCCACGGGCGTGGTCCGGTGGATCTGCCGGGCCCGCTCCGTCAGTTCCCTGGTGGACACCGCCACCGCTTTTACAAAGCCATCCTTGCTGATGGCGCGTACCAACTGGTCGCTCATTGATTCATTCTCCTTTTTCCGCACGGAAGATCCAGCGGTCCTCGTCCGCCTGGGGCGGTTTCATGGTCAGATCCCCGGTGACGGTAACGTTCTGAAAGCCCGCCTCCGCCAGGAACTGGCGAAGCTGCGCCTCGCTCCAGGCCCGCTCCCGGTGTTCCTCAAAGTCCCGGTCCCAGGTCCCCTCCCCGTTTAGCCGGAACAGGTCCACCTGGTAGGTGCACACCTGGGTCCGCCGGGAGAAGAAGGTCCGCCATACGCAGAAGCTGTCCTCCGTCTCGTCCATATACATCTGACAGTCCATCCGCTCCAGCTTGTAGGGCGAATTAACGTCGAAAATAAACTGCCCGCCGGGCTTCAGCCAGCGGTACACCCGCCGGAAGGTCTCCCGGATGGCGGATTCCCTTGTCAGGTAATTCAGGGAATCCAGCGTGGACACCACGGCGTCCACCGGCTCCGCCAGACGCAGGCGGGGCATGGCCTGGTGCAGGAACAAAGGCGGCCGCCCGTCAAGGGCCGCCGCTTTCCCCGCCGCCTGGGTCAGCATTTCCACTGACCCGTCCGTGGCAATGACCTCGTATCCCCGCTGGGCCAGCAGGCAGGCGATGGTGCCTGTGCCGCAGGCCAGGTCCAGCACCGAGTGGACGGGGATACGGCTCTTGCGGAACAGCCGCTCCAGCCAGTCTGCCCGCTTGCGGTAGCTGCCGTCCGCCATGAGGCCGTCATAGCTGGAGGCCAGGGCGTCGTAGCTGCTCATTTCTTCTTCATCCGGGCGAAGAGCTTTTCATAAGCTCCGGTGCCGTAGCTCAGGGAACGGTTCACCCGGCTGATGGTAGCGCTGGAGGCGCCAGTGCGCTCCAGAATGTCGTTGTAGATCATCCCGTCGTCCAGCAAAGACGCCACCTCGAACCGCTGCTCCATAGACCGCAGCTCGGACACGGTGCAGAGGTCCTGGAAAAAGTCATAGCACTCCTGCTCGTCCTTCAGTTGAAGGATAGCCTTGTAAAGCTGATCGCTTTTTTCCTTCTTGCCGATCTTCACCATAGCAAACACCCCTTTTCGGCGCGCTCATACATCCGCGCCATCTTGTATATTTTAGCATTGTAGAGTGTGAAAGTAAAGGGGGCAAATTGTAAATTTTCTGATACTTTAAAGTGCATGCGGCGCACCCATTCGTCCCGTCCGGCATAGGCTGGAGCAGTCTGAAACTGGGGAGGAGCGGGAACCATGAGAACGTGCCTGACAGAGCTGTGCACAGAGCCCTTTGCGGCGGAGCGGGAGTGGACGGTGGAGGGCATTCCGGTGCTGACCGCCGCAGTGGAGCTGCCCCAGCCTCAGGGAACAGACGCCGTCTCCCGCCGCATCCGGCGATACTATCAGGCCCAGTGCAAAGCCTTTCTCCGCTACTGCGAGCGGTGGCTCTTTCCTCAGGCGGAGGCGGAATACCGGGCCGCCCTGGCGGCCAGCACCCCCCTGCCCTGCTTCCGGGCGGAGCTGGGCTACCGGGTGACATACAACGGGGGTGGCCTCTGGAGCCTATACACGCAATCCCGGGAGGTATCCTTACCGGGGCGCACCCTCCTCACCCGCCGGGGAGACACCTGGGACCTGGCGGCGGGGTACCCCGTGCCCCTGTCCGCCTTTTTCCCGGCTCGCAGCCCCTGGCGGCGGCAACTTCTGGCCCTGGCAGCGGAGGACATCCAGCGGCAGGAGCGGGCGGGCGTGGCCCGTTACGACCCGGAGTGGCGGAAAAAGCTCCGCCGCCGCTTCAATTCCCGGAACTATTATCTCACGGAGGAGGGCCTGACATACTTCTTCCCCATGTACGCCATCGCTCCGGCAGCGGAGGCCATCCCCACCTTTACCCTACCCTACGGCCAGCGGGACCTACTCCCGCCCGGCGAACACAGGAAATGAAAAGCGGGCCTGCTTTCGCAGGCCCGCTTGGTGCGTTTGACTTATTTCCCGGCGCTGACACCGTGGGTGGACTTCACCACCATACCAGTCAAGGCGAACAGGGCGATGGCGTTGGGGATGACCATCAGGTTATTGAACATGTCGGTCAGCTCCCACACCAGGTCGTTGCTCATGACGGTGCCCAGGAAGATGAACACCAGGGCGATGGCAGAGTAGATCTTGGCAGACTTCTTGCCGAACAGGTAGATGACGTTGATCTTGCCGAACAGGTTCCAGCTCAGCACGGTGGAGAAGGCGAAGAAGAACAGACAGATGGCCACGAACATGGCACCCAGGCTGGAGCCGAACACAGTGCCGAACGCGGTCTGGGCCAGATTGGCCTTGCCAATGCCCTCGGGGATGACGCCGGAGGCCAGAATGCCGTCGGAGGTATACAGGGTGGAGATGATGACCAGCGCATTCAGGGTCAGCACCACGAAGGTGTCGATGAACACACCGATCATAGCCACCACGCCCTGGTCGTGGGGGTCGGTGACGTTGGCCTGCGCATGGGCGTGGGGCGTGGAGCCCATACCGGCCTCGTTAGAGAACAGGCCGCGCTTGGCGCCCTGGCTGACGGCGGTCTTAATGGCATAGCCGAAGCTGCCGCCGATGATGGCCTGGGGCTGGAAAGCGTACTTGAAGATCATGCCAAAGGTGGCGGGGATGTACTTGATGCGGGCAATCAGGATAACCAGGCCGCCAACCAGGAAGATGGCCGCCATGATGGGGACGATCTTCTCCGTGACGGAGGCCAGCCGCTGGACGCCGCCCAGGAAGATGACGCCGCAGATGATGACCAGGACGATACCCACGATCCAAGAGGGGATACCAAAGGCGGTCTGGAAGGTGGAGCCGATGGAGTTGGACTGGACCATGCAGCCCATGAAGCCCAGGGCCAGGATGATGGCAACGGCGAAGAAGCCGGCCAGGAACTTGCCGAAGGCGCCCTTGAAGGCAGTGGTGATGTAGTAGACGGGGCCGCCGTGGATGGTGCCGTCCTTGTCAATGACGCGGGTCTTGAGAGCCAGGGTAGCCTCAGCGTAGATGGTGGCCATGCCGAAGAAAGCGATGATCCACATCCAGAAGATGGCGCCGGGGCCGCCGGTGAGGATGGCGCCGGAAGCGCCCACGATGTTGCCGGTACCCACCTGGGCGGCGATGGCGGTGGCCAGGGCCTGGAAAGAGGTCATGCCGCTGTCGTGCTTCTTGCCGTTCAGGCTCAGGTTGCCAAACACCTTCTTCATGCCCTCGCCGAAGCAGCGGACCTGCACGAAGCGGGTCTTGATGGAGTACCAGAGGCCGACGGCCACCAGCAGGAACACCAGGATGTAGTTGGACAGGTACGTGTTGATTTTGACGACGATGTCAAGCAGCGCGGATTCCACAGATGCGAACATAGGTTGTTTCCCTCCTGCAAAATAAAACGGGCCGACTGGTGACCCAGCCGCCCCGGAAAAGAAAGCACAGAAGTCCACGGATGCTCCCATCCGTGTTTCCCTACTCTGTCCTTTTACCTGAGAGATTCAGCGGACGCGCCGCCTTGCACCTTCGGTACCCGTCACCGGGCTTCTCCAGAGCCACATCCATTCTTAGTCCCCACCCGGTACGCCGGGCGCCTGAGAGTTTCACTCCTTCGGCGGGCTCTCGCCGCTTCCCTAAGAACTTCGTTTGCCGTTTTTTGATTGTGGTCATACCTTACCACGTTCTTTTTTGATTGTCAACACCATTTTTCGCCAATTTGTCCGTCTTTCAGCGACGTGTATTCGTATTATGTGGACAAAAGGGACCATCCACGTTCTCCGTGGACGGTCCCTTTTACCATGCTCAATAAAATTCCTTGATGTAGTCCAGCACGTCCTGGCGGGTGCCCTGGAAGGGGCCCGGCGTCTCCATTTTCAGGGACACCAGTGCCGTGCAGTATTGCAGGGCGTCCTTGATATCCGCCCGCTGGCGCTCGGTGATGTAGCCGGCGAAGGTGGTGTCGCCCCGCCCTGTGCGGCCGGACAGGTTCCGGGCCTTGATGGGACAGGTGTAGATGTCCTTGCCGTCGTAGGCCAGGACCTCGGTGTTGTGGGTGATCAGCACCTCTTTCGCGCCCCAGCTGTGCAGCAGCTTGGCGGCCTCCGCCCGGTCGGTGAGGCCGGTCAAAATCTCCGCCTCGGCGGCGTCGGTCTTGAGATAGTCGATTACCGGGAGGTACTCCTTCTTCTCCGCCCAGTCGTGGAAGGCCATGGTCTTGTCCGCCTCCACATGCCGCAGCAGGCACTGGACGTCCACCGCCACTTTGCCGTGCTTGGCGGCCTCGGCGAACAGGGCGCCGTCAAAGTCGCCGTATACCAAACCCGCAAAATGGTAAATTTTCGTTTCGATATCCGGCAACTCCTCGAATTTGAAGGGGTCGCACACGCCCATGGAGGTGCAGGCCCGCTTCTCCTTGTCGGCTGTGAAATACTGGTTGCGGATAGAGCAGGTGGCTTTGGACTCCTTCCAGTAGAGGTCCGCGCCGGAGTCCGCGAAGCGCGCCTCCACGTCGGCGTCGGCGGGATTCAGCTTGGTAAACAGAGCCGTCTTGTTGCCGCTTTTGGCCGCCGCAAAGCCGGAGGCCACCACAGCGCCGCCCAGTTCCTTACGCTCGTTACCCTGATAGTCGATGTTGTGGTCCAGGGACACCGGTCCGATGACCAGCACGTCATATGTCTTTCCCATATTTTTCTCCTTCCTGTTTGCCGTATTACAGTTCTTCCACAGAAACCACGCCGGGAATGGCGTGCATGTTTGCCAGCAGGACCTCCAGGCTGCACCGCCTGTTCAGCCGCAGGGTGAAGATGGCGCAGGCGTTGTGGGTCTCGCTTTCGGTGGGGCGGGTGATCTCCATGTTCAGCACCTTCAACTCCCGCTCCCGGTACAGCTTCAGCACCCGCTCCAGGCAGGGTTTGCCGGAGTATTCCATGTACAGGTTGACCTCCGGGGCATTCTCCAGCATCCGGTACTCCAGCTTGGAGAACAGCAGCTCCGCCAGCAAAATCAGCACCGTGGCGGCGATGCCGCCCTCGTAAAAGCCGCCGCCCAGGGCCAGGCCCACGATGGCCGCCGTCCACAGGCCCGCCGCGGTGGTCAGGCCCTTCACCCGCTGGCGGCGGGTGACGATGATGGTACCCGCACCGATGAAGCCCATACCCGCCACCACCTGGGCGCCCAGGCGGGCCATATCGGTATAGTAATGCAGATTCAGGTACAAAAACTGGCTGGTAAGTGTGGTCATGGCCGCGCCCAAACAGATGAGGATATGGGTACGGAAGCCCGCCGGACGGCGCTTATACTCCCGTTCGATACCGATGATGCCGCCGCAGATCACCGCCAGTACCATCCGCACGGTAATGGACAGCACTGTCACATCCCGCAAACCGTCAAAAATGGATGACATGAGCTCTCCACCTCCTTAAATCTCGTCGATGGTGCGGACGGATTCCAGCTCGGAAATCGCCGCCAGCACCTGAGTGTGCACCTGCTTCTGGTTCAGCCGGATGGAGAACACAGCGCTGGGATGCCGGGACTTCTCCTCCCGGCCATGGTCCAGCTCCACATCGTAGATCTGCACATTCTGGGCCTTGATGCGGTTGAGAATGTCGCCCACATCGTCCAGGGAGTTGAATTCCACATAGATATTCATGTTCCGGGCATTCTCCACGATGTAGTTCTCCACATAAGGCAGCACCCGGATGACCAGAGAGATGAGCAGGAAGGCCAGCAGCACGCACTCATAGAACCCGGCGCCGATGGCCAGGCCCGTACAGGCGGAAGCCCACAGGCCCGCCGCCGTGGTCATGCCCTTGACCTCCTGACGGCCCGTCACGATGATGGTGCCTGCGCCTAAGAAGCCGATGCCGTTGACCACCTGGGCGCCAAAGCGGCTCACGTCGGTCCGCAGGCCGATCTCCGCCGCCAGCTCCGCCCAGTCGTGGGTGATCATGTAATATTCATACTGGCTCAGCAGCATGGTCAGCGCCGCGCCCAGACACACCAGCATATAGGTGCGGAAACCCGCCGCCCGGCCCTTTTTGCCCCGCTCCAGACCGATCATGCCGCCAAAGAGCATCGCCAGCACCAGACGCAGCAGCACGGAGGCCGTATTCAGCGTCCGCAAAGGCTCCAATACCTCGATCAAAAAACCACTCCCACTCTGCATTTTCGCCGCAGTATAAATCGAAGGAAGAACCGGCGAGCCGCCGCTTCTTCCCCCGTATCCTAAATATTTGGGTGCACCGCAGCAAACGTTTGCGTTCCCCCAACACTCCTCGTTGAATATTATTCTTACCACGGTGCCGCCATTTTGTCAATCTTTTTCTTTTGCTGCCGGCTGTTTTTGGCATTTGTGCACAACATCGCTTCCATTTCCTACGCACTCCGCCCAAAACAGCCGGCACACGGTCAGCGCCCCACCATGATGTCCAGGATTTCCTCGTCGGTGCCCCGCATTCCCAGACGGGCCAGGCGGCCCACATTGCCGATGGTGTTCTCCACACCCTTCTGGATGATGCCCTCACCGCCTACGAACTGGTGGCCGCCGTTCACATACATATAATAGCCCATCAGCCCCGCATCCACGGCGGAGGCGATCTTCGCTGCGCAGGAGGGCTTGGCTCCGTCGCAGATCATGCCCGAGCAGATGGCCAAGGTGTTGGCGATGGTGTGGGCCACCACGTCGTACCGTCCGCCCCGCAGATAGGCGATGCCCGCGGCGGCGCCGCAGCCGGCGCTGACCGCCCCGCAGAAGGCGGACAGCCGCCCGATGCCAGTCTTCTGGTGGATGGTCACCAGGTCCGCCACCGCCAGCGCCCGGTACAGCTCCTCCTCAGAGGCGCCCATGTCCCGGGCATACTCGATAACGGGCAGGGAGGTGGTCATGCCCTGGTTGCCGCTGCCGGAGACGATCACAACCGGCATCTCGCAGCCGCTCATCCGGGCGTCAGACCCGGCGGCGGCCGCCGCCTTGGCCCGGATGGCCACATCGTCGCCGTACAGTCCCCGGAGGGTCTTGCCCACCTCGGCGCCCCAGCCGCCCTTCAATCCCTCGGCGGAAATAGCGCTGTTATAGGCTACCTGGCGGCTCAAAGCAGCCTCCACATCCTTCACGTCCAGGCAGTCCGCGAACTCGATGATCTCCTTGACGGACAGCACAGAGCGGTCCGTCTGCTCCTCTCCGCCGCCGCTGGTTTCCTCGGCCCGGAACAGCACCGTCTCGTCCCGCTGCACCCGGGTGATATTCGTGTGGAAATCCACGATCTCGCAGCAGGCGGAGTGCTCCCCCGCCATAACGGTGACATTGATATAGAATACTCGGTCCCCCTCGGCAGGCACCACACGGAACTGGCAGGTCTCCAGCAGCTCATGCATGGCCCGGATGTCCTCCGCCGTCACCTGAGACAGCACCTCCAGCTCCAGGTCTTCCCGTCCGGCGGCAAGGCCTGCCGCCGCGGCGGCCTCGATGCCCTTCAGGCCTCCGGTATTGGGCACCGTCACGGCCTTCACGTTCTTGATGATATTGCCGCTGACCTCCACCCGGCACTGCTCCGGCACGGCGCCCAGGGCCGCCTTGGCCTTGGCTGCCGCCAGAGCGATGGCGATGGGCTCGGTACAGCCCATGGCGGGAATGAGTTCTTCCTCTAAAATCTTCACATAGCTGTCATAATGGGGTGTTTTATTCATGTGTCTCTCCTCCTCTTTTATCCCAGTACCACGTCCAGCAACATCATCACTAAAAAGCCCAACATCACGCTGACGGTGCCTGTGTGGGAATGCTCCCCCAGCTGCGCCTCGGGGATCAGCTCCTCCACGACTACATAGATCATGGCTCCGGCGGCAAAGGCCAGAACCCAGGACATCACGCCTGTGATACTGCCCGCCACCAGCACCGTCAGCAGTCCGAAGATGGGTTCCACGATACCGGAGGCCGCGCCGCAGGCGAAGGCCTTCCATCGACTTACCCCCTGGGAACGCATGGGCAGGGACACCGCCGCGCCCTCCGGGAAGTTCTGCAAGCCCATGCCAATGGCCAGGGCCAGAGCCGCCGCTAGGGCACCGGAGGTGGTATCCTGTGCCGCCACGGAAAAGCTCAGGCCCACGGCCATGCCCTCCGGGATATTGTGAAGGGTCACCGCCAGCACGATCATGGTGGTGCGCTTCCAATGGGCGGGCAGGCCCTCGGCCTCGTCGCTGCCGATATGCAGGTGGGGCAGGAGCCTGTCCAGCGCCATGAGAAACAGTCCGCCCAGCAGGAAGCCGCCGCCCACCGGCAGCAGCACGTTCTGGCCCCGGCTCTCCGCCATGTCCATGGCGGGTATCAGCAGCGACCATACCGACGCGGCGATCATCACGCCCGCCGCAAAGCCCAGAAACACCTTCTGCATGGTGTGGGACATATCCTTTTTGAAGAAAAACACCATCCCCGCGCCCAGCACCGTGGCAAGGCAGGTAAAGCCGGTGCCCAGGGCGGCGTAAAGCAATTCACGTTGCAGCATCTTCTGTCTCCTTTACCGAATCATATTCCAGTACAACCACAGCCCCGCCGGAATGACGAGCTGCAGGATCAAAATCGCCGGGATACCGAAGCGGAAGCTCTTGTGCAGCGTCTTGTGATGCCACACCCGCATCCCCAGCAAGGCCCCCACGCTGCCGCCTAAGGCGGCCAGCAGGAACAATGTCTTCTCCGGCACCCGCCGGGTCTTCTCATGGGTCTCCTTGTATTTTGCCTTCCACTTGTCAAGGCCAAACACGAAAAAGGTGATCAGGTTCATCACCAGCAGATAACAGCCCAGCAGCGTCCAGGGATTTCCCACCACCGCGAACAGTGTTGTTGCGGTGGCCTCCGGCACAAAAAGCGTCTTGCTCATCCGCAGCCTCCAAAAAATTGAACTGGACGGAAACCACGCTCCGTCCAGTTTATTTTATCAAATTTTTCAGCCCTTGGCAAGCTTGCACAGCTCACCGGCGGTCTTGGCCGCCAGCCGGGCATTGTTGTACACCAGCTGGATGTTGGAGGCCAGAGAGTCGCCGCCGGTCAGGTCCTTGATCTTGGCCAGCAGGAAGGGCGTGGTCTCCTTGCCGTGGATGCCCAGCTTGTTGGCCTCAGCCACGGCCTCGTCAATGGCCTTGTTGATGACGTCCGCGTCCATGGAAAACTCCTCGGGGATGGGGTTCGTCACCAGCATACCGCCGCCCAGGCCCATGTCCTGCTTGACAAAGAAGGCCTTCGCCAGGTCCTCAGGGGTGTCGATGCGGTAGTCCACCTTGAAGCCGGACTTCCGGGTGTAGAAGGCGGGCAGATCCTCGGTGCCGTAGCCGATGACGGGCACGCCGTGGGTCTCCAGATACTCCAGGGTCAGCCCTAAGTCCAGGATGGACTTGGCACCGGCGCAGACCACCATGACGGGGGTGTGGGCCAGCTCCTCCAGGTCGGCAGAGATGTCCATAGTGGTCTCGGCACCGCGATGCACACCGCCGATGCCGCCGGTGGCAAACACCTGAATGCCAGCCATATAGGCGATGATCATGGTGGTGGTGACGGTGGTGGCGCCGTCCCGGCCCTCGGCCACCAGCACAGGCAGGTCCCGGCGGCTGGCCTTGGCAACGGTGGTGCCGGTCTTACCCAGGTAGTCGATCTCCTCAGGGGACAGCCCCGCCTTCAGGCGGCCCTTGATGACGGCGATGGTGGCGGGCACCGCTCCGTTTTCGCGGATGATCTTCTCCACGTTCAGCGCGGTCTCCACGTTCTGGGGATAGGGCATACCGTGGGAGATGATGGTGGACTCCAGAGCGACGACGGGGCGGCCCTCAGCCAGGGCCTGCTGTACCTCAGGGGCAATATCCAGATAGCGATTCATATATGATACCTCCATTAAGTTTTGCAGGGTTGTTTACGGATGTCAAAGCGCCAGACAGCCAGGGCGAAGGACGCCAGGGCCACCACCTCGATGGCGGCGCAGGAATAGGAGCCTGCGGCCAGGTTATACAGCAGCACCAGAGGGGAATTCAGCAGAAACAGCAGCCGGGTCAACCGCATATCGCGGACCCACAGGGCCACGGTGGTCAGCATCATGGCGCCGCCCATCAGCAGGCAGTGGGTGCCGTCCCAGGTCAGCAGCGGGGACACGGCGTAGCACACCAGGAAGAACACCAGCCACAGGGGGCTCTTCGCCCACTTGCGGTCGTTGCAGGCGCAGACCACGGCCCGCGCCAGCCCCAGGCAGTTGATGAGCGCCCCGGTCCAGGCCCCCAGCAGGCCGTAGTGGGTCACCCACAGCACACAGCAGACTACTTGCAGGGACAGTATTTTCTTCCGGCTGCCGCTTTGCAGGGATGTGATTGCGATGACGGAGCCCACCAGACCGATGAGCTGAATGAACCAGGATTGCATGGATGTCATGGAATACCTCTTATATATAGAATAAAGTTAAATGTGCTCCGCGGCCCGCTCTTTCAAGGCCTCGGCACTCATTGCCGGATTGATAGTCTCGCCGCTCTCCATGGCAATGGCGCTGGCTGCAAGGCCCGCCCGGGCAGTGCCCTCCAAATCCGTGCCCTGAAGATATGCCCAGGTGATGGCAGCCATGAAGGCATCGCCGCAGCCGGTGGTGTTCGCCATGTCAGCAGGCAGCACCGGCAGGTGGAGCCGTCCTCCGGAGCGGTCGGCGGCGAACACGCCGTCACTACCCAGAGAGATGAACACCCGGTGGAGCCCGGTGGCAAGCAAAGCGTCGGCGGCCTTGTACAGGCTCTCCTCGTCGGTGATGGACACCCCGGACAGCAGCTCCGCCTCGATGCGGTTGGGTTTCAGCGTGTGGAGCTTTCCCAGCACCGGCTTCAGCTTGACGGCTTTGGCAGTGGACACCGGGTCGGCGAAGATGGGCACGGAGCAGTTCTCTGACAGCCATGCGATGCTCTCGGCCGGGATGTTGGTGTCGATGACCACCACCTGGCTGCCGCAGAGCAGCTTCTGGCGCTGGGCCAGGACCTGGGGCGTCAGATGGCGGTAGATGTCCATATCGCTGACAGCCAGGGCCATATCGCCCTTTTCATCGTTGATAAAGAGGTAGGTGCTGGTCCGCCCGCCGGGGATGATGGGAGACTGGGAGATGTCGATGCCCAGCTCGCCGCAGCTGGCTGCGATCTTCTGGGCGTTCATATCGTCGCCGAAGGCCGTCACCAGCCGCACATCCAGCCCCATCAGGCTCATATTATGGGCGATGTTCCGTCCCACACCGCCCAGGCTCATGCCCACGGTGCCGGGGTTGGAGTCCTGGGGGATCAGGGTATTGGACGGCTGTCCGCCGATATCCACGTTGACGCCGCCCACTACCGTCACATAGGGCGCGGTGTGGACAATGTAGCCCTTGCCGGTGATGTAGCCCTTTTTCATCAGGTTGGAGATGTGCACCGCCACGGAGGACCGGGTGATGCCCGCCTTGTCCGCCAGCTCCTGCTGGGAGATCATGGGGTTCTCCTCGATCCAATTCAGGATCTGCCGTTCCCTCTGTGTCATGTCCCCGCCCCCATTTCTAAGCAAAAGTTGTATTTCTAATCTAATGCTTATTTTATCAAACTTTCTACCAATGTCAATCCTTATTTTGCCGTTCGTCCAGGAAATTTGACCGTCCATCTTACTTCGCTGGACGGCAACAGCCCCATACGCTATACTGGACACAGAACGTAGGAAGGGAGGAACGCCCGTGAAGCTGGAATTGCATATTGACCCCTCGCTTTCGGAGACGGAGGTGATCGTCCGTGCCCCGGCCCGGACGCCGGAGGTGGACACCCTGCTGGACCGCCTGGCGGCTGGAGACGCGCCCCTGCTGGGCTTCCGGGAGGATGGTGCCGCCGTTCCGCTGGATTTGGACACAGTCCTCCGCTTTTACGGCGAGAATAAGGACGTCCAGGCGCAGACGGCGGAGGCGGTCTATACCGTCCGGGAGCGGCTCTACGAATTGGAGCGGCGGCTGGCGGGTCATCCCTTCGCCCGGGTCTCCCACTCGGAGATCGTGAATCTGAAGCGGGTGACCTCTCTGGATTTGAGCCTGACGGGCACCATCCGCATAACCCTCACCGGAGGCGTGACGGTCTACGTCTCCCGCCGGTATGTGAAAAAAATGAAGGAGGTGCTGGGCTTATGACAGAACACAGAGCGGTCATCCGGGAACTGGCCCGTCGGGCCGCCGTAGGCTTTCCCCTGGGCGCGGCGCTGGTATATCTGGTATTTTTGCTGGGCGGCCTGTTCGCCTTCCCGGCGCCGGAGGGCGGTGTTCCGGTGGTCACCGCCGCCATGGCAGAGCGCTGGGGAAATCCCGTGACAGCGGCGCTGGTACAGTTCCTCTGGTCCGGCCTGCTGGGGGCTGTGCTGGAGACGGCGGAGGTACCCTTTCTCCTGGAGCGGGGAACGGCGCTCTGGTCCGGCGTCCACTTCCTGCTGACGGCGGCGGTGTTCTCCCTGGCGGGGTGGCAGTGCCGATGGTTCCCCTACCGGGAAACCTGGCTGTGCCTGCTGGGGCTGCTCCTGCTATGCTATCTGCTGATGTGGGCGGTGCGGTATGTCGGCTGGCGTCAGGACGTCCGGGTCATCCGCAAAGGCATGGGGTTGCCGGAGGAGCCGGAGCAGCCTCCCCTGCGCAAAGCACTCCCCTACGCCGCTCTGGCGGCAGGGGTGGAGCTGCTTCTCCCCTGGCTGCTGCGGCTGCTGGATGCCCGGGACGTTCCGGTGCTGACAGGCATCTTCTACCCCTTTCTCATCCTACCGTTGTTCTGCTTTTTCAGCAGCTGGTCTCTGGCAAAGCGGTGCCGCCAGCTGTGGCTTGCCTACCCGGTCCTCTGCGGTGTGCTGACGCTGCCCTGCGTGTTCCTGCTGTATAATTCCAGCGCCCTGTTCCACGTCTGGGTAGCGGTCATCGCCGCCCTGGCGGGAGGCCTGTTGGGGACACTGTGGGAAAAATTCAGAAAATAATGGAACTTTTCAGCCTTCTCCGCCGTCTATTTGGGCAGAGGAGGCTGATTTTCTTGAAACGATGGACATTATTTTTAGGTCTTTACTTTTGCTTGTGCCTGCTGATGGGAGGCTGCGGAGCATTCGGCAGCGGCGCGTCGGTCCCCGGCGGCGCACCCTCCAACGAGGAGCAGTCTGGCGGAGAGACGGCTCAGCCCGCGTCGATGACATCTTTCTGCCGCGTCGTTACAGCGGACGACAGCCAGCTATTGCTGGCGGGAGCGGATGGCGACCGGAACATCTATACATTATCTGTGGACGACACCAGCACCTTCCAGCCCGGCGCCCTGGTGGAGGTCACCTATGACGGCACCATTCTGGAGACCTGGCCCGCCCGGTTCGGCGGCGTTTCCGCCGCGGAGGTGTGCGAGGGCGGCTTTGACGACCGCTGCGCCCTGTATTTGCAGGTCCTGGAGGACCTGTGGGAAACGGACTCCGGCTTGAACGGCGATGTGACCTATATTGGCGTGGACCTGTCCCGAACCAGCCTGTCCGACAGTGAGCGGGCAGCGGTGGCCTGGGCCTTTGCCGGACGCCACGGCGGTGAGCTGGTCACCGGCACCTGGGAGGAGCTGGCGGAGCAGGGCTACATCGACCGGGAAAACCTGTACTGGGAGGACGGCGTCCTGTTCTCCATTACGGAGCAGGAGATGGAGGGCACATACAGCCTGACCCCTGTCACCTTCGACGCTCAGAAATGGCGCAGCGGCCTGGGGGCCTATTTCTTCTGCGACTGCACCTCCGTCCAGTCCGCCGACGGTCACTGGGACGGCTACACCGTCGGCAGCGAGGCGATTTCCTGACGCTTTCCCTGAAAAAGTCCCGTTTCCTCTTGTAAAACGGTTTGAAATAGAGTACACTATTCCATTATTGTGCGTATATCCCACCAAAAACAAGAAAACGGGTGAATTTCAATGAGCTATACAAAAATCGCTGCTATTTTTGCCGACAGTGAGACCCTGTCCGGCAAGGAGGTCACTGTGGGCGGCTGGGCCCGCACCATCCGGGACATGAAGAATTTCGGCTTCGTGGAACTGAACGACGGCTCCTGCTTCAAGAACCTGCAGGTGGTCATGGAGGCTGGCACTCTGGCCAACTATGCCGAGATCGCGTCCCAGAACGTGGGCGCCGCCCTCATCGTCACCGGCACCGTGGTGCTGACCCCCGAGGCCAAGCAGCCTCTGGAGCTGAAGGCCAGCAAAATCGAGGTAGAGGGCACCTCCACCCCCGACTATCCCCTGCAGAAGAAGCGCCACAGCGTAGAGTTCCTGCGGACCATCCAGCACCTGCGCCCCCGGACCAACCTGTTCTCCGCCACCTTCCGGGTGCGGAGCGTGGCGGCCTACGCCATCCACCAGTTCTTCCAGGACCGGGGCTTCGTCTATGTCCACACCCCCATCATCACCGCCAGCGACTGCGAGGGCGCCGGTGAGATGTTCC
>JAGBDS010000096.1 GCA_017937405.1 Oscillibacter sp. | reverse complement strand
TATTACTTCGCGGCCTTGGCAGCCTTGATAGCCTCGATCAGCAGCGGGGTGACCTTGAACAGGTCGCCGCAGATGCCGTAGTCGGCGATCTCGAAGATGGGAGCGGTGTCGTTCTTGTTCACCGCAATGATGCACTCGGAGTCCTGCATACCAGCCTTGTGCTGGATGGCGCCGGAAATGCCCAGAGCGACATACACCTTGGGATGCACGGTCTTGCCGGTCTGACCGACCTGGTGGTCAGCAGACAGCCAGCCGGAGTCGATGGTGGCACGGGAGCCGCCAACAACGCCGCCCAGGACCTCAGCCAGCTCCTCAGCCAGCTTGATGCCGCCCTCGACGTCCTTGCTGATACCACGGCCAACGGAGACAATGTAGTCAGCGCCGATCAGGTCAACCAGCTTCTTAGCGGCCTTGACGACCTCCACGACCTCGGTCTTCAGATCAGCCTCGGTCAGGGTGAAGGCGGGCTTCACGATCTCGCAGGCAGCGGCCTTGGCCTCGTCATAGGCGTTCTTCTTCATAACGCCGGGACGGACGGTAGCCATGCAGGGACGGAAGCGGGGGCAGATGATGGTAGCCATCAGATGGCCGCCGAAAGCGGGACGGGTCATCTTCAGGTTGCGGTCCTCCATGTCCCACTTCTGGGCGTCAACGTCCAGAGTGGAGGCCTCACGCAGGAACTGGATGTAGTTGGCAACATCCACGTCCAGGTGGGTGCAGTCAGCGCACAGGCCGGTGTGCAGACGGGCCGCGCAGCGGGGGCCCAGGTCACGGCCGATGTTGGTGGCGCCGATCAGGAACGCCTCGGGCTTCAGGTCCTCGATGACATCGCAGATGACCTTGGCATAGGCGTCGGTGTTGTACACGCTCAGCAGGGGGCTCTCGCAGACATAGACCTTGTCCGCGCCGTAGCCGCCCAGCTCCTTGGCGGCGGACTCGATGCCCTCGCCGCCCAGCAGCAGGCCGCACAGGTTCACGCCCAGCTCGTTGGCCAGGTCGCGGCCCTTGGAGATCAGCTCGAAATCGGTGGGCATCAGCTTGCCCTCGCGCTGCTCGCAGAAGACCCAAACGTCCTTGAAAGCAGCGATATCAGCACTATTGAAGTTAGACATAGTCGTTTTATCCCCTTTCCTTAGATGATGTGCTTGTCGGCCAGGATGCCGGCCAGCTTCTCGCAGGTCTCCTTGCCGTCGCCTTCCAGCATCATGCCGACGCCCTTCTGGGGAGGCGTGAAGCTCTTGAAGATGTTGGTGGGAGAGCCCTTCAGACCAATGGTGGTAGCGTCGATCAGAGGATGATCCTTCAGCTTCTCATAGTCGAAGGTATCCAGAGGCTTGCTGTAGGTGGCATAGATGCCGCCGATGCTCATGTAGCGGGGGTTGTTCAGCTCCTTGATGCAGGTCAGCAGGCAGGGAGTCTGGACCTTGATGGTCATGTAGCCGTCCTCCAGCATACGCTTAACGGTGATGGTGTCGCCGTCCTTCTGGATGTCGGCGGCGTAGGTGACCTGGGGCAGGCCCAGCTTCTCAGCGATCTGGGGACCGACCTGGGCGGTATCGCCGTCGATGGCCTGACGGCCGCACATGACGATGTCGTCCTTCTCGACGCCGATGGTGTCGATGGCGGCGGCCAGGATCTGGGAGGTGGCATAGGTATCGGAGCCACCGAACTCGCGGGCGGACACCAGAACGGCGTCGTCGGCGCCCATGGCCATCAGCTCACGCAGCATACCGGCAGCGGGAGGGGGGCCCATGGTGATGACGGTGACCTTGCAGCCGGTGGCGTCCTTCAGCTTCAGGGCGGCCTCCACGGCGTTCATGTCGTCGGGGTTGATGATGGTCTGCATGGATGCACGGTTCAGGGTGCCGTCGGGATTGACAGCCACCTTACCGGAGGTATCGGGGACCTGCTTGACGCAAACAATGATCTTCATAGTCGTTTCTTCCTCCTCTTACAGACCCATGTTGGCGGAAATGACGATGCGCTGGACCTCGGAAGTACCCTCGTAGATCTCGGTAATCTTGGCGTCGCGCATCATGCGCTCCATGGGATAGTCCTTGGTGTAGCCGTAGCCGCCGAACATCTGCAGCGCCTTGGTGGTGGTCTTCATGGCGTGCTCGGAGCACCACAGCTTGGCCATAGCGGCCTCCTTGGTGTAACGGACGCCCTGGCCCTTCAGGACGGCGGCCTGATAGGTCAGCAGACGGCCGGCCTCGCAGCCCATCTCCATGTCGGCGAAGGTGAACTGGGTGTTCTGGAACTTGCTGATGGGCTTGCCGAACTGGACACGGCCCTTGGTGTAGTTCTTGGCCTCCTCCAGAGCGCCCTCAGCGATGCCCAGGGCCTGAGCGGCAATGCCGATACGGCCGCCGTCCAGAGTCTGCATGGCGATGGAGAAGCCCTTGCCTTCCTTGCCCAGCATGTTCTCCTTGGGAACGATGCAGTCAGTGAAGACGATCTCGGCGGTGGGAGAGCCGTGCAGGCCCATCTTCACCTCGTGCTTGCCCACGGAGAAGCCGGGGAAGCTGCTCTCCACGATGAAAGCGGAGATGCCCTTGGTGCCCTTGGACTTGTCGGTCATGGCGAAGACCACGAACACGTCGGCCACATAGCCGTTGGTGATGAAGATCTTGGAGCCGTTCATCACATAGTGGTCGCCCTCCAGGCGGGCCTCGGTCTGGCCCTTGGAAGCGTCGGAACCGGCGTTGGGCTCGGTCAGGGCGAAGGCGCCGACCTTGTGACCGGTGGTCAGCATGGGCAGGTACTTAGCCTTCTGTTCGGGGGTGCCGTGGGTCAGGATGGGGTCGCAGCACAGGCCGTTGTGGGTAGCCACGATGTCGCCGGTGGAAGCGCACTGCTTGCTCAGCTCCTCAATGCAGATAGCGGAAGCAAGAGGATCGGCGCCGGCGCCGCCGTACTCCTTGGGCACGCACATGCCCATGACGCCCAGGTCGAACAGCTTCTCGATGTTCTCCCGGGGGTACTCGCTCTTCTCGTCGGTCTCGGCAGCGATGGGCTTCACTTCGTTCTCAGTGAACTCGGCCATCATCTTCCGGATCAGCTGGTGCTCACGGCTCAGATTGAAATCCATGATGTTTACTCCTTATATTCAAATTTTGGGGGTACAAATGGGATGAAATATGTTTCATATCCGTTCTGACCGAGCTTTGCCCGGTCAGAACTCCACTGCCCGCCGCAGTGACACGTTCGCCGTGCGAACGTGAGGGGGTTCAGCGGAGCCGCGTCAAAGGCGCGGCGGAGCGTCTAAGGGGGACATAGTCCCCCTTAGAGGAACATCAGTCCTTGATACCGGCGATATCCTTGGCAAGCTGCTTCTTGCCCTGGATGTTGCCCTGGCGGGCAATCATGATGCGCTGGGCCTGGGGAGAACCGGCGCCGTGCATGGACTCGGTGCGGTAGCCGACAGCGGCGGCACCCAGGCACAGGTTCTCGATAAAGCGCATGATGCGCTGACGGTCCTCGGTCTTGACGCCCTCGCGGGCAGCGAAGAACTTGTTGCAGATCTCGCCGATGGTCTCGCCGTTGCGGCCCACCACAGTGTCGCTGTTGAAGTCGGTCTGAGAGGGCATGGTGACCACCAGGCCGCCTGCGATATCCTCGGCCAGGCGGACGATCTCATAGGGGAAGCGGGTCACGTTCTGCTTGCAGACGTTAGCCAGCAGCAGGTCGATCTGATAGTTGCCAGCCTTGGTCTTGAAGCCCTGGGCGGAGCAGGCGATGCCGCAGCAGAACAGGGTCTCGTTCAGGTGGGTCATCTCGATCAGCTTGTCCTTCACAGCGGAGGCCTTCTCCACGCCGTTGTACTCAGCAGCCAGAGCGGCGGCGCCGATCAGGGTGTCGCCCACGCCGACCTTGCAGCCGCCGTAGGACTGGCGGTGGTAACCGGCGAAGCGTTCCACGATCATGCCGGCGAACTCATACTCGCCGTTGAGGAAGATGTACTCGTTGGGGATGAACACATGGTCCAGAACCACCAGGGCCTCCTGGCCGCCGAACTTGGCGTTGCCCACGTCGATGGAGGCGTCCTCCTCCATCTTCCGGGTGTCGCAGGACTGACGGCCGTAGATCATGTACATGCCCTCGGCGTCGGTGGGGCAGGCGAAGGAGACAGCCCAGTCCTTGTCAGCCTCACCCATGGAGATGGTGGGCATGAAAATGTGCCAGTGGGAGTTGATGGAGCCGGTCTGGTGGCACTTGGCGCCGCAGACCACGATGCCGTCCTCACGGCGCTCGACGACATGGACGTACATGTCGGGGTCGGCCTGCTGGCTGGGAGCCTTGGAGCGGTCGCCCTTGGGGTCGGTCATGGCGCCGTCCACGGTCAGGTCGTTGTCCTGCACGAAGGTCAGGAACTTCTTGAAGTTCTCGTGATAGTGGGTGCCGTACTTCTCGTCGATCTCATAGGTGGTGGAGAAGACGGAGTTGAAGGCGTCCATGCCCACGCAGCGCTGGAAGCAGGAAGCGGTCTTCTGGCCCAGCAGACGCTGCATCTTGACCTTGTTCATCAGGTCCTCGGTGGACTGGTGCAGGTGGGTGAAGCGGTTGATGGTGTGGCCGGTGAGGCTGGACTTCACGGTCATCAGGTCCGCGTACTGGGGGTCCTGAGCCAGAGCATAGGTCATGGCCACGCAGTTGATGGAGGGGCGGATCATGGGGTGATCCACCCAGTTTTCGATCTTCTCGCCGAACATGTACACCCGGGTGTTCAGCTTGCGCAGGCTGTCAATGTATTCCTGTGCGGTCATCAGTGCCATATTGTTTTTCCTCCTTGTATGTTGGGGGTCTTGGGATTTAGTCGTTGGCCAGGCCCATCAGCTCATCACGGAAGATGCGCTCGTCCATGAGCTTCAAGTCCTCGGCGATCTTCGGCATGAACTCCATCTGGTCCAGCACCTGGGTCTGGAGATCGATGCCGGGGGCGATCTCGATGAGGGTCACGCCCTCGGGCCGCAGCTCGAACACGGCGCGCTCGGTGACATACAGCACGGGCTGGTGGACCTTGTTGGCATAAACGCCGGAGAAGGTAATGTGCTCCACCGCCTTGACGAACTTCTTCTTGGCGCCCTCCTGGGTGATGACCAGCTTGCCGTCCCGGCACTCGGTCTTCAAGCCCTTGGCGGTGAAGGTGCCGCAGTAGACCACCTTTTTGGCGTTCTGGGTGATGTCGATGAAGCCGCCGGCGCCGGCCAGGCGGGTGCCGAACTTGGACACGTTCAGATCGCCGTTGGGCGCGGTCTCCGCCAGGCCCAGGAAGGCAACATCCAGGCCGCCGCCCTGGTAGAAGTCGAACTGGACGTTGTGGTCCAGAATGGCCATGGCGTTGGCGGAGGCGCCGAACTGGGTGCCGCCGTAAGGCACACCGGCGATGCCGCCGGCCTCCACGGTGAGGATCAGCTTATCGGAAATACCCTCCTCAGCGGCCACGTTGGCGATCTTCTCGGGAGCGCCGGTGCCCAGGTTGACGATGGCGTCCTGGGGCAGCTCCATGGCGGCGCGGCGGGCCAGGATCTTCTTGGCATCCAGAGGGATGGGGGGAATGGCGTCCACGGGGATGCGGAACTCGCCGGTCAGCGCGCCGTCATAAGGCATGCCCAGGCACTGCATGTTGTCCTCCACAGAGCCTACCACAATCGCGTCCACATAGATACCGGGAATTTTCACCAGCTTGGGGTCCAGAGAGCCGCCCTGGACGATCTTCTCCACCTGGACGATGACCTTGCCGCCGGAGTTCTTGG
>JAGBDS010000055.1 GCA_017937405.1 Oscillibacter sp. | reverse complement strand
GTCCTTATTTGCTCTGCGAGCCTCTTTTATTGCATCTATTTCTTCGTTGCTGAATCTGTATTTGGAACCCATTTTCATCACCCAGTACAGTATAGCAGATCCCTGGACATCCTTAAATGATTTTATCAGATTTTAGTATCAGGCGGCGGAGCGGCGGAGGGCGGGGACTTTATCCAACGCCCGGAGCAGCAGGGCACCCAGAACGAAGCAGGCGATGGCCTCGCCCAGGCCCACGGTGAAGGCGTTCAGCGCATAGGCGGGCCAGAAGGCGGCGCCATCCAGCGTGGCAAAGTAGGCGATCTCCGCGCCCACGATGACCGCGTTGCACACCACCGGAGGCAGGGGCGCCAGCCAGCGGTTTTTCAGCTTGGACGTCCAGATGGCTGCCAGCAGAGTGGCAAGGGTGCCGAAGACCCAGTCCAGCACATAGGGAGAGCCCAGCAGGTTCGCCAGGAAGCAGCCCACGGCCAGGCCGGGAATGGCCTCCGGGATGAGGAAGGGCAGGACCGTCATGGCCTCGGCCACACGGAGCTGCACGCCGCCGTACTGGGGAATGGGCAGCAGCAGGGTAAGGCCCGCGTAGACGGCGGCGATGATGCCGGCGGTAGCCAGCTGGCGGGTGGTGAATTTGGATTTGGACATGAAAAAAGACCTCCTTGAACTAGGGTGGAGGTCAGAACACGCAGAAACATACCCGCGAAAGGCGCGGGCGACCTCCATTTTTTTGTTTAGAGAACGGTCAGCGGATGCTGCCGAACGAACACCGGAAGCCCGGTGCTTGGACAGGGAGATGGCACCTGTCAAGGAGGGAGTATAGCATAATCCCGGGGGGATTGCAAGGGGATTTTGCGGAGCCGCGGGCATAAAACGCGCCTCTCTTTGCTTCGGGTGGTATCCGCAGCAAAGAGAGACGTTGTTTTGCATAGATTATTTTTCCAGAATGACCAGCACGGTATCGGAGCCGGTATCGTCCAGGGTGAAGGCAATGCCTGCCTGGGTCAGGGCGTCTGTCAGAGCGTCACAGCCCTGGCGGGACAGCTCATAGCGGATGGCTGTATCCGTTTCCTCCACAGGGGGAAAGTCCGCCAACAGGGAGGCGGCTTCCGGCGGGAGGGTCAGGGTAGAAGCGGTGTCAGCTTCGATACAGTAGGCTGTGGCGCCGCTGTCAGCAGTGGCGCTGGGGGCCGGAGCGGCATCAAAAACTTTGCCTGCTGCCAGTTCCTCCCGGGGTTCTTCGATGCTTTCCGCGGCAGGGGTTTCTTCTGTTAAGGCAAAGCCCATGGCCCGCTCCGTGGACGCGGCGGTATCGGCGGCAGCGGCAGGCGCCTCTTTCCTGGCGCCGCCGGAGAACATGGGGGCCGCCAGCAGCACGATGGCGCAGCAGGCCGCCAGGGATGCCAGGGCCTTCAGCCAGGGGCGGAATGTTTTCTTTTGGGGAACGGCTTCCGCCTGGGAGGCAGCCTCTGCCTGGGGGGCGGCCTCCGCCCGGATACGGGCCATGACGGTTTCGATAAAGCCCTCCGGCAGCTCCGTATCCTCCGCATCGGGGAAGGCGGCCCGGATGGCCAGGGCGTCGTCCACATAGGCACGGCAGGCGGGGCACTGGTCCAGATGGGCCTGGACGCGGACCATCTCATCGGGAGTCAACTCACCGTCAACAAATGGGTCCAGCAGGGCCGCGAAGTCTTCACAATATTTCATTTGCAGCCCTCCTTTTCTGATTGTTTGGACGCAGGAGGGGCGGAAAAGTTCCCGCTTTCCAGCAAAATTTTTCGCAGCCGCTTTCGGCCCCGGTTGATGCGGGACTTCACCGTGCCGAGGTCCAGGGAGAGGATGTCCGCGATCTCATCGTAGGACCGCTGGTGCAGCTCCCGGAGGATGAGCACCTGGCGGTAGTCCGGCGGCAGGGCGGCAAGGCCCTCCTCAATCTGCTGGCGCAGCTCGGACCGTTCCGCCTCGTCGTGAGGGGACAGGGAGCCGTCGGGGAGGTCGATGGCGGCGTCCTCGTCATCCAGCGAGACAGCGGACTGGTGGCGGCCCTCCTTACGCAGGACATCCACGCAGGCGTTGGACGCCAGGCGGTACAGCCAGGTGGAGAAGCTGGAATCTCCCCGGAAGAAGGGCAGGCCCTGCCAGGCGGCGAGGAAGGCCTCCTGAGCGGCCTCCTCCGCGTCGGCGGGGTTGCGGCACATCCGGGAGGTCAACGCATAGACCCGCTTTTCATACAGCCGCACCAGCAGCTCGAAGGCGCTCTGGTCGCCCGTTTGGGCGGCGGCGATCCAGTTTTGTTCCTGCATATCCATCATGCCAGGTCCCTCTTGATGCCCTTTGTCACCTGATACACGTCCTCCAGGGTGTTCATTTTCACGATTTGCTCCTTATAGTAGCCGGAGTGGGACACGCCCTTCAGATACCAGCAGTAGTGGCGGCGGGCTTCCAGCACGGCTACCCGCTCGCCCTTGTCCGCCGCCGCCAGCTCAAACTGGCGCACGGCGGTGTCGCACCGCTCGGACAGGCTGGGCAGGGGCGGGGCGGGCTTCCCCTCCAGCACGGCCTTGGCCTGCTGGAACAGCCAGGGGTTGCCGAAGCAGCCCCGGCCGATCATGGCCATGTCCGCCTTCGTGTGCTGCAAAATGCGGGCGGCGTCCTCCGGCTTCCAGATGTCGCCGTTGGCGATGACGGGGATGGAGACGGCCTCCTTCACCTGGCGGATGCAGTTCCAGTCGGCGTTGCCGCCGTAGACCTGGGCCCGGGTGCGGCCGTGGACCGCCACGGCGGCGGCGCCAGCCTGCTCCAGCACCTGGGCGAACTCCACGCAGTTGCAGCTGCCCATGTCCCAGCCCCGGCGGAATTTGGCGGTGACGGGGGTGTTGGGGAGAGCTTTCACGACGGCCTCCATGATGCGGCCGGCCTTGTCCGGGTCGCGCATCAGCGCGGCGCCGTCGCCGTTGTTGACGATCTTGCCCATGGGACAGCCCATGTTGATATCCAGAATGTCCGCTCCGGTGTGCTCGATGGCGATCTGGGCGGCCTCCGCCATACAGACGGGGTCGCTGCCGAAGATCTGGACGGCGGCGGGATGCTCGCCGGGGAACTGGGTCAGCAGGGAGAAGGTCTTTTTATCGTGGTAGCACAGGGCCTTGGAGGAGATGAGCTCCGTGACCGTGTAGCCCGCCCCCAGCTCGGAACAGATCTGGCGGAAGGCCGCGTCTGTGACGCCGGCCATGGGGGCCAGGGCCAGTTGGGAGTTGATTTCAACAGTACCGATGCGCATGGGCGGCGCTCCTTTCATAACAGAATATTTTATTTTACCACGGAAACGGGAAATTGTCCACCGGAGGGAAATGGGGGCTTTTTCCTTTGCGCGGACCCTGTCTGTGCAGCAAGGGCAGTCCTAAAGCAGGACTGCCCGATAAACTGGAATTTGTCACTCATTTGCCTTATCGTTAAAATATATCTAATTATAAAAGTTACGAGATAAGCATTACATATACAGCGAAGATTATCGGAATTATAAGCCAAACCAACCCTGTAGATTTTGTTTTATCCTTGAAAACCAGCACAAGGCCTACTACCCCAATCAAAAGTGCAATTAAGGCCCAAGGTATTGTGAATCCAATACCTATCAGTACAATAAAATCTGATAGTTTCCCAGAAAGACAATACAATAAAGTTGCGAACGAAATCAGTGCTATCCCATCTAATTTCTTTTCCATGTACATTACCTCCGACAAATTCCGGTTTTTCTCTCTACTCAGGATTTCTTATTACTCCTGAAGATTGATGGCTTTTTCATATAACAATGCTTTTTTCATAGAGGACAATTCTCCCTTTAATAACGACAACTCTCGATTTATCCAGTTTATCATATCACATGGGAGAACGAGCCGCAACAAAGCTGGTTGGTGAAAACGTCCGGTGTGTTTCCATCAGTCCAAAAAAGTAAAAGGGGGAATGGGGAAAGGAAACGGGTCATTTCCCGACGGGATTTTTTATGGAACTCCTGTAAAATGATGGAAAACCATCACCATAGGAGGGACAGGCTGTGGAACACGGTCCGATCACATTGGGAAAAGAGCAGTCGGCGCGGCTGCTGGGCTGGGGGACCCGGTTCTTTCTGGCGGCGGCGCTGACCGCCAGCCAGACGCCGGGGGGCTACGCGCCCTTTGCCCTGGGGCTGGTGGCGGCGGCAGGACCGGGGACCAACGGCGCCGCCGCCCTGGCGGGGGCCGGGCTGGGGGCACTGCTGTTTCTGGATTTCGCCAGCGCCCTGCCCTTTCTGGCGGCGGGGGTGCTGATCCTCACCGCTGCCACCGCCTTTCAGGGGAGCCAGCGTCTGACCCGCCCCGGGGCTGTGGCGGTGACGGCGGCGGGGCTGTTTCTGGCGGTGGGGGGCATCTATGTTATCCAGTCGTTGTCACCTCTGCGGCACCTGACGCCCTGCGTGGCGGCGGCGGGACTGACCGGGGCCGCCGCCTGGTTCTTCTGCCCGGTGCTCCGGCCAGAGGAGGGGAAGCCCGCCCCTGACGGGCTGCTGTTTCTGGCGGCGGCGCTGGTGCTGGCGTTGGCGGACCTGGAGGTGCTGGGGGTGTCCATCGGGCGGACGCTGCTATGCCTCCTGCTGGCCTACACCGCCTACGAGCGGGGGGCGGTGACGGGAGCCGCGGCGGGGCTGGGCCTGGGATTGACGGCGGACCTGTGCGCCGGGACCGGCAGCGGCGTATTCGCTGCCGGGCTGGGGCTTGCTGGCCTGCTGGCGGGAAAATGCGCGGGACGGCGCCGGGGCGAGGCGGCGCTGGCATTCCTGGCGGCGTCTCTGGTGAGTTTGCTGCCCGTCACAGAGCCCCTGGCAGCGCCGCTGGTGCTGGAGGCCGCCCTGGGGGCGGGGCTGTTCCTGCTGCTGCCGGGGCGGCTGTTCGGCGGGAAGCGGGTGAAGCGGCAGGAGGCCGCCAACCCGGCCTCCGCCGGGCAGCAGCTGAAGGAACGGCTGACGAAAGCGGCGGGAGCGCTGCGGGAGCTGTACGACAGCATGGGCCGGGCACCCCGGTCCAGCGAGGAAAACCCCGCCATCGTCTTTGACCGGGCAGCGGAGCGGGTATGCCGGGGCTGCGCATTGTGCGACCTGTGCTGGCAGCGGGAGTACACCGGGACCTTCAACGCCATGAACGACGCAACGCCCTTCATGCTGGAGCGGGGGCGGGCCATGGCGAAGGATTTCCCCAAGTATTTCTCTGACCGCTGCATCCACCTGACGGACTTCATCACGGCGGTGAACGGGGAGCTGTCCGCCTTCCTGCTGCGGCGGCAATATCGGCGGCAGCTGGAGGAGACCCGGCGCAGCGCCCAGGGGCAGTATGCCCAGCTCAGCGAGCTTTTGACCGCCACCGCCGCCGGGTTGGGGGAGGCCGTCCCCACCGCCGGGGAGGGGGCCTTCGCCTGCCGGGTGGGGGCCGCCTTGCGGCCCAAGGAGGGGGAGACCGTCTGCGGCGACACTGTGACATCCTTCCAGACGGAGACGGGGCAGTGGTGTTTGCTGCTGGCCGACGGCATGGGCAGCGGCGAGCCTGCCCGAAAGGAGTCCGCCCTGACCTGCAGGTTATTGCAGCAGTTCTTGGAGGCGGGCATCGCCCCGGAGGCGGCGATGAAGACCCTGAATTCCGCCATGGCCCTCCGGGGGGCGGAGACCGGGAGCTTCACCACCATCGACCTGTGCGTGTTCCGGCCCGCCACGGGAGAACTGGAATTTTACAAGTACGGCGCGGCCCCCAGCTACCTGAAAAAGGGAGGCACCGTGCGGCGGGTCACCGGAGCCAGCCTGCCCGCCGGCCTGCGGGGGAGCCCGGCATCGCCGGATGTGACCCGGCTGCGGCTGGAGTCCGGCGGCTTCGCGGTGATGATCTCCGACGGCGTGGCGGACCCGGGCCGGGACGAGTGGCTCCAGGACTTGCTGGCGGGCTGGGAGGGGGAGGACCCCCAGGCTTTGGCGGGGCTCATTTTGTCGGAGAGCATCCGGCGGGAGAAGCTTCAGGACGACTGCGGCATCCAGGTGCTGTACCGGGCGGAGGAAAAGCGGGAAGTGTGAGATTTTTCCGGGATAGGCGGTATAAAGTTCCGGGCCGTGCGGAAAAATGGAAATATCAAACACGCAGGAGGCATGGACGATGGTGAAAGGTATTTCCAGACGGGTGGTCGTGGTGGACTCCCCCGACCAGCGGTTTTTCGAGCAGGCTATCTTTATCGTGCGGAACGACGCCGCTGGGGAGGGCGTGACCTCCCGGGAGCTGGTGGAGGAGGCCCGGCGGGTGGCCCGGAACTACGCCGGAGGCGACCACGGGCGGTTCAGCCGGGTGTGGCGGGAACTGAGCCCGGCGGTGTACACCCTGATGGGCGCGGGAGCCATCGGGCTCCTCTGGCTGATCGTGGCGCTGATATAAGAAGAAAGGCAGACGCTTTCGCGTCTGCCTTTTGCCATATTTATAGGGAGGCGAAGTATTGGCGGGTGGTCTCGGCGTTCCGGGTGATCTCTGCCTTCAGGGCGTCCAGGGAGTCGAAACGGATCTCGTCCCGGATGTGGTGGTAGAATTCCACCCGGACCGTCTGGCCGTACAGGTCGCCCTCGAAGTCCAGGAGCCAGGCCTCCACCGTGATGTCCGTGCCGTTGTTCACCGTGGGGCGGGTGCCCACGTTGGTGACGGCGGGATAGCAGGCGCCGTCGGGCAGGTACACCCGGGTGGCGTAGACGCCGTGGCTGGGCACCAGCACATGGGGCGGCGCCGTCAGGTTTACCGTGGGGATGCCGATGGTGCGGCCGATGCGGCGGCCGTGGCGCACTACCTGGGTCAGGGTATGGGGGTGGCCCAGGAAGCGGTTGGCCCGTTCGATCTGTCCCAGCTCCACCAGGCGGCGGATATAGGTGGAACTGACGGTGATGCCGCCGATCTCTACCTTGGGGATGATATCGCAGCCAAGGCCCAGTTCGGCGCATTTTTGCACCAGCAACTCCGGGGAGCCCTGGTTCTTGTGGCCGAAGTGGTGGTCGTGGCCCGCCACCAGGTGGACGGCGTGGTAGCGCTCCACCAGAATTTTGGTGACGAAATCCTCCCAGCTGGTGGTCCGCATCTCGTCGTCAAAGGGGACCATGATGACGTCCCGGATACCGTAGAGGCGGCGAACCAGGTCCGCCCGGTCCTCCGGAGAATTGATGAGGGGGCAGGGAATGCCGGTGAGGACCTCCTTCGGCACCCGGTCAAAGGTGAACACCGCCGGGGTGACGCCACGGGCGGCAGCTTCCTCCGCCGTCCGGCGGAGCAGGGCGGCGTGGCCCAGGTGGACTCCGTCAAAGAAGCCCAGGGCAATGACTCTCTCTTTCATGGACATTACGCTCCAAAGAAGTTCTTGATGGATGTCAGCGTGCCGCGCTGGGCACGGGAAAGGCACAGGAAATCCCCGTTTTTGCCGTAGACCCGGTAGGTGCCGTCGGGCAGGGAAGCGTCCGTGATGGCGCCGCCGTTGCGGACCCGGTTTTCTTTTCCGGCGGAGGGGACGGTATAGGCGGGATATTGGGCAAACAGGGTGTCGACGGACTGGAGAAGGGCTTCGCCGCGCTCCTGTACCTCCTCCAGGGTGTGGGTCTGGGCGGTGGTGTAGCCCGCCGCCATGGTGCGGCGGAGGCTGTACAGCGTGCCGCCGCAGCCGAGAAGCTGGCCGATGTCGTGGCAAAGGGTGCGGATATAGGTGCCCTTGGAACAGACGCAGCGGAAGGTGTAATCCGTTTCGCTGACCTGCTCCAGCAGCTCCAGCTCGTAGATGGTGATGGGGCGGGGCTTGCGCTCTACCTCTTTCCCCTTCCGGGCCAGGTCGTAGAGCTTCTGGCCGCCGATTTTGATGGCAGAGTACATGGGGGGTATCTGCTGGATGTCTCCCAGAAATCGGGACATGGCGGCTTCCACCTCCGGGCGGGAGGCAGTGACGGGGCGGGTCTCCAGCGTTTCGCCGGTGACATCCTGGGTGTCTGTGACCTGGCCCAGGCGCAGGCCCGCCACGTATTCCTTACGGCTGTTTTCCGCGAACTCCACGGCGCGGGTGGCCTGTCCCACGAAGACCGGCAGGACGCCGGTGGCCATAGGGTCCAGGGTACCGCCGTGGCCTACCCGCTTTTCGTGGAGGATGCCCCGGAGCTTGGCGCAGACATCCATGCTGGTCCAGCCGGAGGGCTTGTCGATGATAAGGATTCCGTTGGGCATGGGAGGTTCTCCTTTGTTGGGGGATGAGGGGGCGATGTGCCGTCAGGCACGGGACGATAGGCCGCTGTGCGGCGCGAGGACGAGGCCTGTTCTTCTCTTTCAGAGGGGAGGAGGTGGTCCGCCTGCGGGCGGGAACGGGGGATGCGCCGTCTGCGGACGGCGCGGGGGCGTGCGGCTCCGCCGCGGGGCCAGCCCCCCATTTTCTCTTCTTGCGAAGAAGAGAAAACGGGCCGCTGGGCGGTCCAAAAGAGAGGAACAAGAGTCGTGCGAGACGGTGCCCCTGTAAGCTGAAAGTCTACTACCGGGTGCGCTTGAGATTTGGGGAACAGAGAGGGTGCTTCCCCGCATTTGGAGGCGTGGGTGCGGCTTTCGGGGTGGTTGTCGTATGGCCTCGGTTCCTCTTTCCACCCTCCTCGCTTCGCTTAGCGCTACCCGGGAGGTAGGGGGAGCGACAGCGGAAAGAGGAGCAGGGCAAATCAGTTTTGCAGCCCGCGACGCACGGAAGCAGTGCGTCGCGGGCTTCACGCCTGAAAGTTTCAGCCCAATAGGGGTCCCTGCGAAAACCCAGCGCAGCGGTTTTCCTGGGGAGAGGACGAGCATCGGAATGAGTGAGCTTTCGGCGCAAGCCGGAAGCGAGGGATATGAAGATTGCGAGGACGAGGACCACACCCAACGCTGACGCTTGCCTCAACTGCCAAGGTTTCTTGTTGGGACCCCACGTTTCGGCCCAAACTTGACCCTGAAATAGGTCAAGCTTGAGGCCCCAAGCGCCTTTTTCTTCCACCGTGCACGGCGCAGAAGGTGAATTGCCGCGTAGCGGCAAGAGAAGCCCCTCTGGAGGGTTCTTTTTCGGCAAGACGAAAAAGAATGGGGGTGCATCTCCGTCCCCTGGTTCAGGGGACTTACCTCGTAAAATCAGGTACGTTTTGAGCAATGGCGTTCAGGATGCGTTCCTTGCAGTCGGCCCAGGTGCCCTCAATGGTGGCGCCCGCCGCGGCACGGTGACCTCCGCCGCCCAGCACTCGGCAGACGACCGTGGCGTTGACCCGGTCTCCGGTGCGGAGAGACAGCTTCCACACGTCCGGCCGCAGCTCCCGCATGGTCACGGCGCAGTCCACGCCTTCAATCTGGGCGCCCAAGGCGGAGAGGTCCTCCGCGTCGGTCTCTGTGGCCTGGAAACGCTCCATCAGGGAGCAGGGGACAGAGAGAATGGCTACCCGGTTATGGTCGTAGAATTCGCAGGTATTCATCATGGCGCTTTCCAACTGCATCCGCTTCCGGGACTTCGTGCGGAAGAACACCTTGTTGACGGTCTTATAGTCGATGCCGGTGCGCAGCAGCGCCGCCGCCACGGCGTGGGTGTCGGCGGTGGTGTTGGCGTAGGCAAAGCAGCCGGTATCCGTGGAGACGCCCACGTACAGCGGCAAAGCCATCTCAGGAGTAATGGGGCCTAAAGCCGCGAGAATGTCGTACATGAGCTCCGCGCAGGCGGCGGCCTCCGGGCGGACGATATTGGCCTTGCCGAAGTGTTCGAAAGAGGGGTGGTGGTCGATGGCAAGGTCCACCCGCCCGGCGTAGGGCTTGGCGTTTTCTGGGAACAATCCGGTGGTGGCGATGTCCGTGGAGACCACCTTGTCCGGCACAAAGCCCGCCGGGGCTGCGTAGGGCGCGGCATAGGGGGCCACGGTGTCCGTCAGCTCCGGGTTGGGCAGCAGATACGCGGTCTTGCCCAGCGCCCGCAATCCGGCGCACAGCGCGGCGGCGCAGCCCACAGTGTCACCGTCAGGACGGACGTGGGTGAGGATGAGAATGTTGTCAAAAGTCCGCAGCAGGGCAGCGGTCTCAGAGACGCTCAGCATGGCTCACGCCTCCTCGTCCGGCAGGACGGCGTCGTTGTCCGGATTCACGGGCTTTACCTGGTTGGGGTCCCGCAGGACCTCCAGAATATGGGCGCCGTACTGGATGGAGTCGTCGGGGATGAATTGCAGCTCCGGGGTATAGCGGAGCTGGAGGGCGCGGCCAAGCTCCCGCCGGAGGAAGCCGGCGGCGGACTTCAGGCCCTTTAGGATCTCCTTTTCCTGGCTCTTGTCCAGGGCGCTGACGTAGACCCGGGCGTAGCGCAGGTCGCCGGTGGTGTCCACCCGGGTGATGGAGACCATGCCGGAGGAGACACGGGGGTCTTTCAAGCGGCGGAACTGGTCGGACAGTTCCCGCTGGATCTCTTCGTTGATGCGGCCGATTCGGTTACTGGGCATGAGGATACCTCCTTTGAATGAGGGATTTCCGCCCTGCGGGGCGGGGAGGGGTGTGCGCCGCTGCGCGGCGCGGGGACGAGGCCCTTTCTCTTGTGGAAAGGGCGGAAGGGGGTCCGCCCACGGGGTGGGATGGGGATTCAGCGCCACGGGCGCTTCCCCGCCTCCCCCAGACTGGGGGAAACACTCGTTAAAAAACCAGGGGCGGCGACGCGGTCGCCGCCCCTATTGTGTGCATTACTGGGGGATTTCCTCCATGGTATACCCTTCGATGATGTCGCCTTCCTTGATATCGTTGAACTTCTCAATGGTCAGGCCGCACTCGAAGCGCTGGGCGACTTCCTTAGCGTCGTCCTTGAAGCGCTTCAGGGAGGCCAGGCTGCCCTCGTGGATGACGATGCCGTCACGGACCACCCGGACGGAGCAGGCCCGGACGATCTTGCCGTCCTGGACATAGCAGCCCGCGATGGTGCCCACGCCGGAGACCTTGTAGGTCTGGCGGACCTCCGCGTGGCCCAGAACGACCTCGCGGTACTTGGGAGCCAGCATACCCTTCATGGCGGCGGTGATCTCGTCGATGCAGTCGTAGATGACGCGGTACATCCGCATATCCACGTTCTGCCGTGCCGCGCCGTCACGGGCGGCGGCGTCGGGACGGACATTGAAGCCCACGATGATGGCGTTGGAGGAGGCGGCCAGCATGACGTCGGACTCGTTGATGGCGCCCACGCCGCCGTGGATGACCCGGACGTTGACCTCGTCGTTGCTGAGCTTCTCCAGAGAGGCCTTGACTGCCTCCACGGAGCCCTGGACATCGGCCTTGACGATCAGGGCCAGCTCCTTGCGTTCACCGGCCTGGATCTGGTCGAACAGGTTCTCCAGAGACACCTTCTGCACGGGAGCGGCGGCCTTGAGCTTCTCCTCGGCCTTGCGCTGCTCCACCAGCTCACGGGCCATGCGCTCGTCAGCCACGGCGAAGAAGGGACTGCCGGCGGTGGGAGCCTCGGAGAGACCCGCAATCTCCACGGGGACGGAGGGACCGGCCTCGGTGAGGCGGTTGCCCTTGTAGTCCAGCATGGTGCGGACACGGCCCACGGCGGTGCCGGCGATGATGATGTCGCCCTGCTTCAACGTGCCGTTCTGCACCAGCAGCGTGGCGACGGGGCCCCGCCCCTTGTCCAGACGGGCCTCGATGACGGTGCCCTGGCCGGCACGGTTGGGGTTGGCCTTCAGCTCCTGAATCTCGGCCAGCAGCACCAGGTTCTCCAGCAGGTTGTCGATACCGATGTTCTTCTTGGCGGAAATTTTGCAGACGATGGTCTCGCCGCCCCACTCCTCGGGCACCAGGCCGTGCTCCGTCAGCTGCTGCATGACGCGGTCGGGGTTGGCGTTTTCCTTATCAATCTTGTTGACGGCCACGATGATGGGGATACCTGCGGCCTTGGCGTGGTTGATGGACTCGATGGTCTGGGGCATGATGCCGTCGTCCGCCGCCACCATCAGAATGGCGATGTCGGTGATCATGGCGCCGCGGGCACGCATGGAGGTGAAGGCCTCGTGGCCCGGAGTGTCCAGGAAGGTGATGGGCTTGCCATTGATCTGCACCTGGTAGGCGCCGATGTGCTGGGTGATGCCGCCTGCCTCGCCCGCGGCCACGTTGGTGTTCCGCACGGCGTCCAGCAGGGAGGTCTTGCCGTGGTCGACGTGGCCCATGACCACCACGACGGGGGCCCGGGGCTCCAGGTCCTCCGGCCTATCCTCGGAGACGTCGATGAGCTTCTCCTCGATGGTGACGACGACTTCCTTCTCCACCTTGCAACCCATTTCCTCGGCGATGATGGCCGCGGTGTCGAAGTCGATCATCTGGCTCAGAGAGGCCATGACGCCGTTCTTCATCAGACACTTGACCACTTCGGCGCCGGTCTTCTTCATGCGGCTGGCCAGCTCGCCCACGGAGATCTCGTCGGGGATCTGGACCTTGACGGGGGCCTTCTTGGCGATCTCCAGCTGGAGGCGGCGCATTTTCTCCGCCTCGTCCTGCTTGCGCTTGTTGGAGAAGGTCATGCCGCCCTTGCGCTGGTTATTGTTGCGGAATTTCTCCTTGCCGCCCTTCTGCTGCATCCGCTGGCCGCGCTCGCCGCCCAGGTCCTCCAGGCGCTCGTCGTACTTGGCCAGGTTCACGTCGCCGCCCTTACGGGTGTCCACGATCTTCTTCTGGGGGACGCGGGTGGTGGGCTGGGGCACCACGGGCTTGACGGGCTGCTGCTTGGCAGGCTCCTGCTGCCGGGGAGCTGCGTCCTTCCGGGGAGACTCCGCTTGCTGCTTGGGCGCGGCGGGCTTCTCGGCGGGGCGCTCGGCAGGCTTTTCAGCGGCCTTGGGGGCCGCCTTGGGCTGCGCCTGATAGGTGTCCGCGAAGATCGCCTGGATGCCGGAGACCTGGTTGTGCTGGGTCAGATAGTCGAAGATCACGGACAGCTCATGGTCAGTCAGGACCTGCATATGGTTCTTGGGCGCGGCCACATATTTTGTCAAAATCTCGGTAATGGTCTTGGTGGGAAGGCCGAAGTCCTTGGCCACCTCATGCACTCTGTATTTTTCCATACCCAATCAAATACACCTCGTTAAGGCAGCGGGGGTTGAGCCCGTGCCGGGAATTTTTATGTCATGCGCTCACGACTGCTCTTTCTTGCGGAAGGAGCCCTTGCCCTTTTTCACCGGGCGGCTGTGAGCGTAGGGATCAGTCCGCGGCTTGGGGCGGTTTTCCTTGGAGGGACGGGACTTGCGGCGTTTGGGGGCGTCCTCCCCGGCGGGCCGGACGGGTGTCCGGGGCTTCCGGGAGGGAGCTTTCGCAGCGGCGGGCTCCTCCGGCGGGGCGGCCTTTTTCGCCTTGCGCTTGCCGGTGCGGAGGTTCCTCTCATGGGCCTGCTGCTCGGCGCGGCGCTCCGCCGCGCGCTTGGCTTTCAGCTCCAGACGCTCCGCCGCGTCGCCGTAGGTCTGCGGGTCCAGCTGGGCCAGCTTGTTCACCACCGCCGAGGCAAGGCCCACGTCGGTGACGGCGGCCACGGCCACGGAGGTGCGGCCAAGCTGACGGCCCAGCTCCGCCTTCGTAAAGGGGACCCGGAGCCACAGGCACTGGCCCGCGTCGGCAAAATGCTCCACCCGGCGGCGGGTATTATCCGCCGCGTCGGAGGCCAGGAGCAGCACCCGGGCGTCCCGGGCACGGGCCACGGCTTCCACAGGCTCCTCGCCCATGACCAGCCGCCCGCCCCGGAGGGCAAGGCCCAAAAGGGATAGGATGTTGTTACTGTCCATCCGCGCCTCCCAGCTCCGCCTCCATGGCGTCGTAGACCTCGGGGGGGATGGCCGTCTCGAAGGCCCGTTCCAGCGCCCGGGATTTCCGGGCCTTTTTCAGGCACTCCACATTGTGGCACACATAGGCGCCCCGGCCGGGCTTCTTCCCGCCAAAGTCCAGACTGACGGCCCCTTCCGGGGAGCGTACCACCCGGAGCAGGGCCTTTTTATCCTTCATTTCACGGCAGCCCACACACTGCCGCTGGGGTATCTTTTTCACTTTCGGCATCTGTCGGACCGCCTTTCTGACTTAGTCTTCGGCGGCTTCCTCATCCAGGAAAGCCACGTTGTCCTCATCCACGCCGTCCTCGGGGTCCTTATAGCTCTGGGGCTTGATGTCGATCTTGTAGCCGGTCAGACGGGCGGCCAGGCGGGCGTTCTGGCCCTCCTTGCCGATGGCCAGGGACAGCTGGTCGTCGGGCACGATGACCCGGCAGGCCTTGCCCTCGTCCGCCATCCACACGTCCACCACGTCGGCGGGGGCCAGGGCGGCGGCGATGAAGGCGGAAGCGTCCTCACTGTACTTGATGATGTCAATCTTTTCACCACGCAGCTCCTCCACGATGGTGCCCACACGCTGGCCCTTGGGGCCCACGCAGGCGCCGATGGGGTCCACGTTCTCATCGTTGCTCCAGACGGCCATCTTGGTGCGGCTGCCGGCCTCCCGGGCGATGGACTTGACTTCCACGGTGCCGTCGTAAATTTCGGGGACTTCCAGCTCGAACAGGCGCTTCACCAGGCCCGGATGGGTCCGGGAGATCAAAATCTGGGGACCACGGGTGGAGCGGCGGACATCCACCACATACACCTTGACGTGCATCCCTTCGGTCAAAACCTCGCCGGGGACCTGCTCGCCCGCCATCAGCAGCGCCTCGGTGGACTCGGTGCCGGTGCCGATGCGCAGGGACACGTTGCCGTTGCGGGGGTCAATGCGGGTGACCACGCCGGTCAGAATTTCGTGCTGCTTGGAGTTGAACTCGTCGTACACCTGGCCCCGCTCGGCTTCCCGCAGGCCCTGGATGATGACCTGCTTGCCGTTGCCGGCGGCGATGCGGCCGAACTCCGTATTGTCCACGGGGATGTTCACGATGTCGCCGATCTCATACTTGGCGGAGAGGGCCTTGGCCTCGGCCAGGGTCATCTCGTTGGCGGGGTCCACATAGTCCTCCTCGTCCACCACGTTCTTCTGGACGTACATCTTCAGGGTCTGGTGCTCCTCGTCCACGTCCACGATGACGTTCTCCACGCCGTCGTGGTCCCGCTTGTAGGCGGTGGTGATGGCCTGGATGATCTTATCCATCATAAAGGACTGGGGGATGTTGCGCTCTTTCTCCAGCAGAGCCAGAGCCGCGAAGATTTCCGCCGGGTTCATACCAGCGGGTTCCTTCTGCTTTTTGCCTCTCATGTCGATTCTCCTTATTCTTTTTTTCGATACGTCTTTTTCTGACGGGGGTTGGTTGATCAAAATTCCACCCGGAGGCGGACCAGGGCCACGTCCTTCTTGGCGAAGGTCATGTCCTGCTTGCCCACGGTGACGGTGACGTCCCCGGTGGCCTCGTCATAAGCGGCGAGGGTGCCGGCGAACTCCTTGCGGCCGTCCAGGTTCCGGTACAGCTTCACCAGGACGGGGCTGTTCAGGAAGCGCTGGAAATCAGAGGGACGCTTCAGCGCCCGCTCGGCGCCGGCGGAGCCGACCTCTAAGGTATAGCTGCCCTCAATGGGGTCCGCTTCGTCCAGCAGGTCCGAGAGCTTCCGGGACACGGCCTCGCAGTCCAGAATGTCCACGCCGCCCTCCTTGTCCAGCAGGACACGGAGATACCAGGTGCCCGCCTCCTTGACGTACTCCACGTCCCAGAGGGTGCAGCCCTGCTCCGCAATGGCGGGAGCCGCCAGCTCGGCGGTGAGTTCCGTGATCTTTTTCATGGGGGATACCTCCATTTCTCTGGCACATTTTTCCGCTTTTAAGAAACGGAAAAAGACCAACAAAAAGAGCGGACCGTGGGGCCCACTCCGTAACTTACACTCTCTAACATATGCAATATAGCACGGTTTTATTGAAAACGCAAGAGGATTTTCGTATTTAATTAAAATTAGTATAGGGATGCGGAGCAGACGCGCCCAACGGGCGCGGGACGATGTGCCGCTGGGCGGCACGAGGACGAGGCCCTTTCTCTTCCGGAGGGGCGGAAAGGGGACCGCCTGCGGGCGGGGACGGGGGGAAGCCGCGCCTCGGGCGCGGGACGGGGGATATGCCCGGCTTCGCCGGGCGGAGATGCGGCCCCCATTTTCTTTGGACGCAACCCAAAGAAAATGGGGGGTTCATCCCCGACGGAGAAGCCCTATCAGGCAGGACGCCAGAAACACCGCCAGGTCGGCGGCCACCACTGTGGCGCCTACCGGGGTGGAAAAGGCGAAGGAGATGGTGAGCCCCGCGCAGAAGCAGACCACCGAGGTGACGGCGGCGCAGACCACCACGCCCCGGAAGCTGCGGAACAACCGCATGGCCGTCAGCGCCGGGAAAATCACCAGGGAGGAGATCAGCATGGCACCCATCATCCGCATTCCCAGCACGATGGTCAGGGCCGTCAGAATGGCGAGAAGGGTGTTGTACCGCTCCACTTTCAGACCGGTGGCACGGGAGAAGCTCTCGTCAAAGGTGACGGCGAAGAGCTTGTGGTAGAACAGGATGAACAGCACCAGCACTGCCAGGCACAGCACCACGGACAGCGCCACGTCTGTTTTGCTCATGGCAAGGACACTGCCGAACATATAGTTGTCCACATCCGTGGTCATGCCCGTGGTGCGGGAGATGACCAGGATGCCGATGGCCAGGGAGGAGGCGCTCATGGCGGCGATGGCCGCGTCGCTGTTCCAGCGGGGGTTGTCCGCCACCCGCAGCAGCAGAAACGCCGCCAGAATGACTACCGGGATGGAGAACCACAGCGGCGTCACGCCCAGGGCCACGGCGATGGCCAGTGCGCCGAAGGAAACGTGGCTCAGGCCGTCGCCGATCATGGAGTACCGTTTCAAAACCAGAGATACGCCCAGCAGGGCGGCACACAAACTCACCAGCACGCCGGCCACCAGTGCCCGCTGCATGAAGGGGAAGGAGAACATGGTGAGAATATTCATGACTCCACCTCCCGGAAGCGCCGCCCCTGGGGGGAGGCCAGATAGTCCGCCACGGTGCCGGAGAACACATCCCCCCGGCGGCCGATGTGGAGGACGGTTTTTGCGCTGCGGAGGGCGGAGCGGAGGTCGTGGGTCACCATGACTACCGCCATGCCCTCCTTTTTATTCAGATAGGCCAGGGTCTTGTACAGGTCCTGGGCGGCGGCGGGGTCCAGGCCGGTGATGGGCTCGTCCAGGATCAGCAGGCGGCTGGCGGCGCACAGCGCCCGGGCCAGCAGTACCCGCTGCTGCTGGCCGCCGGAGAGGTCCCGGTAGCTCTTGTCCTTCAATTCCAGAATGCCCAGCTTGCCCAGGTTCATCAGCGCCTCGGACTTCTGGGCGGCGGTGTAGAAAAACCGCATCCCCTTCCGGTTCAGGCAGCCGGAGAGGACCACCTCCATCACCGTGGCGGGGAAGTCCTTCTGGGCCTTTGTCTGCTGGGGCAGATACCCCACGGCGCCTTTTTGCAGCTCCGGGGCACGCCAAATTTCCCCGGACTGGGGGGACAGCAGACCCAGCAGGCCCCGCATCAGCGTGGATTTGCCGGAGCCGTTGTCGCCCACCACGCAGAGGTAGTCCCCGCAGCGGATGGTGAGGTCCAGGTGGCTCAGGACCGTCTGGCCCTCGTAGCCCAGCGACACGTCCCGGCAGACGATCAGTTCAGTTTGCTCCATGGTGGGCCTCCTTTCCAACGCAGGCCTGACAGCGGCCTGTCAGCACCGTCTGCCGGGGGTCCACCCGGAAGTGGTGCTCCGCCGCCAGGTGGTCGCACAAGGTTTGCAGGTGGCCGCAGTCCAGGTGGCTCACCCGGCCGCAGCTCCCGCACCGCAGCAAAAAGCAGCCGTGGGGCGCCGATGGGTGGGGGCAGTATTGGTACAGCGCGCCCTCTCCGGTCTGGATGCGGTGGAGGAGCCCGGCGGACTCCAGCTGCTCCAACTGGCGGTAGACGGTGGCAAGGCCCACCGGGGTGCCGCCCCGGCGCAGCTCTTCCGCTACTTCGCCGGGGGTCAGGGCGTCGCTGGCCCGGTCTTCCAGACATTGGAGAACGGCCCGGCGCTGTTTGGTGGTATAGGGCATTTGAGTCGCTCCTTTTTTAAATTGAGAATCGTTTTCATATTATAGCCGGGGAAGGAAAAAAGTCAAGAGCGGTTGCAAACCCTGTGGAAAAGCGCTATGATAGAGCCACACGAAAGAAAGTGGGGGACTTGTTACATGAAGGTTTCTCTGGTCATCATGGCGGCGGGCCTGGGCTCCCGCTACGGCGGCAGCAAGCAGGTGGACGGCATCGGCCCCCACCATGAGATTTTGATGGAATACTCCATCTATGACGCCATCCGGGCGGGCTTCAATAAGATCGTCTTCGTCATCAAGCCTGAGATGGAGGAGATGATGGAGCGGCTGTGCGGCGGCTATCTGCGGAAGAAGACGGCGAAGGACGGCGGCCCCGTGGAGGTGTCCTACGCCTTCCAGGATTTTTCCTCCGTGCCTGATTTTTACACCATCCCCGAGGGGCGGACGAAGCCCTTCGGCACCGTCCATGCCCTGCTGTGCGCCGGGACCGTGGTGGATGGCCCCTGCTGCGTCATCAACGCCGACGACTACTATGGCATTGACGCCTACCGCATCATCTATGACGAGCTGGTGCGCCTGCCGGAGGACGGCAAGGCCACCATGGTGGGGTATTCGCTGAAGAATACCGCCAGCCTTCACGGCACCGTGTCCCGGGGCGTCTGCACCGTGGAGGACGGGAAACTGGTGGCTGTCCGGGAGGCATTGAAGATCCAGCTGTATGAGGACGGGTCCCTGAAGGACCTGGCGGAGGACCGGGCGCTGGCGCCGGACACGGTGGTGTCCATGAATTGCTGGGGCTTCGCGCCGTCTATTTTCCCGGCGCTGCAGGCGTATTTTGAGAATTTCCTGCGAAATGAGGCCGGGGACAACATCAAGGCTGAGTGTATGCTGCCTTTGATGGTGGACACCCAGATGCAGGCGGGAAAGCTGGAGGTCTCCGTCCTCCATTCCGCCGACCGCTGGTTCGGTATGACCTATCAGGAGGACCGGGAGACCGTGGCGGCGGAGCTGCGGCGGCTCCATGAGGAAGGGGTCTATCCCGAAAGCCTGCGGGAGTGAGCAATGGACGGGAAGCTGAACTGCCTGCGGTGCGGGCGGGACATGGTATGCTGGAAGCGGAACATGTATCTGGACCTGGAGGAGGGCATGATTCTTCACGTTCCCGACTGGGTACAGGTGGACGTTTACAGGTGTCCGGGCTGTGGAAAGCTGGAATTTTTCCAGGCTGACTTTTCTCCCAAAGCGGAGGAGCATATCCCCGTGGATGCTGAGCCGGATGATGTGGATACCACCGGATACTATACGCCCGGCTTCGGACCAAATATCAGGTGCCCCGTTTGTGGGAAGGAACACCCGGCGGACGACCCCTTCTGCCCCCTGTGCGGGACGCGGCGGGACCAGCCCTGCGAGTGGTGTGGAAAATGGTTCCCGGCAGCGGAGGAGACTTGTCCACACTGCGGGAGCAAGAGAAGGAAATAAATGCAAAAGCGGCCGCTTTGGCGGCCGTTTTTCCTGCGTGGACAGGGCAGGAGGCGGCAGCGGCGGACTGCTCCGCCATTTTTGATAGAATTTGTTACCGAAATTTTTGCATTTTGTTTCAACTTTTTTCACGCTGTTTCGTCTATAATAATAGATAAGAAAAAGACCCGGAGGCACGGCATCATGGTGGGAAAGAGAGTTAAGAAAAAGAAAATGCGGACACCGGCGGTGGTGGTGCTTCTGGCGGCCATGCTGGCGGTGCTGACCACTGCGGGGCCCCGGGGCGTGGCGGCGGATTCGCCGCTGGAATCCGCCGCGGAGCCGGCGGCTGAAAGGACCGTGCCCGCTGTGAAGCTTACCCCGGCGGAGACGGAAGAAGCGCCGGCAGAGCCGGAGGAGGCCGTACCGCCGGAGCCCTTTGCCCCCGTTCCCGTGGGTGGGCCGGTGGAGGATACATATTTTGAAGACGCCGCGTTTTTGGGCGATTCCCGAACCGAGGGTTTTCACCTGTACAGCGGCTTGAAGGCAGGAACTTACTATTACTCCGTGGGCGCCACGGTGGAGTCTGTGTTTTCCAAGGACGTGGAGACCCCGGCGGGGAAGATGCCCCTGCTGGACGCTATGGCAAAGGAGGACTTCGGAAAGGTATACATCATGCTGGGCGTCAACGAGCTGGGCTGGAGCAAGACCGAGACCTTCCACGACCAGTATGCCAAGGTCATCGACCGGCTGCGGGAGGACCACCCCGACGCTGAGATCATTTTGCAGTCCATCCTGCCGGTCAGCGCCAAGCAAGAGGAGAAAAAGAGCTACGTCAACAATCAGCGTATCGCTGTGTACAACGAGGTCATTTACCAGTTGGCGGAGGAGAAAGGCTGCGCCCTGGTGGATGTGGCGGAGGCGGTGACGGACGAAAACGGCTGCCTCCGGGCCGAGTGGAACTCCGACGGCGTCCACCTGAACGGGAAGGGCTGCCGGGTGTGGCTGGAGTACCTGCGGACCCATCCCGTGGGGAAAACGGAGGCCCCGGCGGAGACGGAGGCCCCTGCTGAAACAGAGACAGAAGAAGATTCGGAAAATCCATAAGCATCAAAAAAAGAGCTGCGAAAGCAGCTCTTTTTTTCTTGAATCAGGTCAAAAGTGGGCTTCAAAATAGAACCAGCCGGGGGACAGTCGGTGGGTGGAGCCGCAGTCATCGCCTTCGGCCTGCCACTGCCAGCCGTTGGAGGATTCCTCCAGAGGAACGGGGACATTCTGGAAGGCCAGGGGAACATCGTCCGGGGAATAGTAGAAGCCGTAATAGCCGGAGCCGGTGAGAAGAATATACTCCACCATGGGGTGCTGTCCGGGCCAGTGGTTCACGGCGGGAATGGCACTGTCATATGAGAGGGGCTGGCCCTGGTCAAAGTAGGCGTCCATAGACGATTGAAGCTCTGTCTGGTGGGACGCCACGTAGCGGGCTACCCGCTTTTCCGGGGTGAGTTGGGAGAGGGCAAGACAGAGGAGGAGCACCAGCGCACAGCAGGCAGCCGGAATTTTGGCTTTTTTGGACATATGGGGGCCTCCGTTCATGTTCGGCCCGCCGCGAGACAGGCGGAGAGGGACCAGGTGTGCCAGTCGGCGCACTCGGCGGCGGCTTCGGCGCGGCGGTGAGAGATGAGGACGGACAGGCGGCGCTGGCCGCCGTTTCGCCAGTCCTGGCAGATCAGGTTGCTGTCCAGGCGGTCCAACTGGGAGAGGGTGTCGTAGGACAGGTCGTAGAGGAGGTACTCCGCGTCGATGACGGCGCTTTCCCCGGAGAGATAGCGGTCCACCTGGTTTTTCGCCACCAGATAGTCCGCAGGGACGCAGTTGATGACCAGCCAGCCCGCCAGGGCCAGGGGGAAGGCGGCGCGGCAGAAGGAGAAGTCCGGCCTGCGGGCTTTATGGAGGGCGGTCAGCAGGAACAGGGCCATCATCGCCATGCCCCAGTAGGTCATCAGCCGCTTGAAGCTGAGGCCGTAGGCCGTCACATACAACGTCATCCGCCAGCAGGCGGAGGCCAGCAGTACCAGACTTTCCGCTGCAAGCACGGCGGAGAGGAGGCGGAGGGCTTTCCAGGCCCGGCCCTCCCGGCGGGAGAGGGTGAGGGCGGGCAGCAGCACCGCCAGATTCAGGACGGTGACGCCCACCATTTGGAAGAAGCCGCTTCGCGCCCAGTCGGCATAGGAGAGGCCACGGGCCGCCAGATAGTCCGCCCCGCCGAACAGCCCCGCCGACTGCACCGCCAGGAACAGGAGGTACAGGGCGTCCAGGGCGGTCAGTATCACGACGAACAGGAGGCCGTCGGCTTTGGGGGATTTTTCAGCGGCGGAGACGGCCAAAGGCTGGGGACGGCGGAGGCTCACCAGCAGGCCGAACACGAAGGGCGTCAGCACCAGGCCCCAGAGGAGCTTCCACAGGGCGGTGGTGAAATGTTCCTGAATAAATGTCCGCAGGTCCGCCGTGGCGGCGGCGAACAGGGCGTCCGCCGAGGCCAGGACGGGCAGGAGCAGAGCCACCAGGGCCAGGGCGCCGCAGGCGCCTGCCGCCAGAACCAGAGTGCGGCGGCTGTCATCTTTTTTCCCGGAGGTGAGGACGGCGGCGGGGACGTTCAGGCGGCCGAACAGGCCCTGGAGCAGGAGCAGGGGGCACTCCCAGAAAATGGCAGGCCGCCACCAAGGGAAGCGGCTGGCCCCGGCCACCGCGTGGAGGGGCAGGAGCACCAGCAGGGCCAGACAGTTCCAGAGCCGGAAATACCAGTTGGAGCCCATGGCGAAGGTCAGGCCCAGGAACAAATCAAACAGGAACAGCACCCGGCTGGAGGGGGCGGCGAGAAAGATGGGGCCCAGCCAGGCCAGCAGCAGGGCATACCAGGCGAACACAGCGGCGGTCAGCCCGGCGGTTGGGCCGTGGAAGACCAGAGTGTCCACCAGCAGGACACAGAAAGCGGCGGTCAGGGCCAGAAACAGGCGGCCGTGGGGGAGGGGTTCTGCGATTTTCGGGGGATTTTGGGCAAGCTTCGCCCCGCCCTCCGGCGGGAGGGCGTTTTTCGGATTTTCCATATCAAATTCTCCTATCGGGTGTCCGCCGTGGGCGGACGAAATTTTAGGCTTGGGACGGGGAGAGAATTTAGATTTCTTCCCTGTCGGGGGCGTACTCCAGAATGTCGCCGGGCTGGCAGTCCAGGGTCGCGCAGATGGCCTCCAGCGTGGAGAAGCGCACCGCCTTGGCTTTGTTGTTTTTTAAGATAGAGAGGTTGGCAAGGGTGATGTCCACTTTTTCCGACAGCTCGCTGAGGGACATCTTCCGCTTCGCCATCATCACGTCCAGGTTCACGATGATCGCCATAGGCCCCTCCTTAAATCGTCAGGTCGTTCTCCGCCTTCAGCTCCGCCGCCTGACGGAACAGGGCGGACATGACCAGACACAGCAGGCCGAACATGGCGAAGATGGGGACGAACAGGGCGTTGTAGGTGGCGAGGGGCTGGAGGGAGTGGGTATAGAACAGGCTGAATACCAGCCGGACCAGGGCCGCGGCGGAGATCAGGAAGCCGCAGACGGCGGCACGGCGGAGGCTGACGGCGTTTTCCATGGAAAAAGGCTGTCCCCGGAGAATGGTTTTCAGCACCCGGCGGCCCTGCCAGAGGATGACGGCGGTGCAGACGCCAGAGGCGAGGAGGAACAAGGTCAGGACGGTTGCCTCGTTAAAACGGTGGAAAACCATGGGCCACATGGCAATGATATAGAGGAGCGGGTTGATAGGCTCATAGGGGTCGTTCCACATGGTGCCGTCGATCAGTTCTACCCAATTTCCCTTTAGGCCTACCAAAGCAGGCATCAGAATCAGGGCGATTAGATTGCATATGAACGTAATGAGCACCAGAACAGACAGGACTTTCGCAATCTTTTGGGCAGAAGCGGTTTGCATGGAAATCTCCTCCTTTTGCCTGTATGGTACCACGATGATTATTGATTGTCAATGATTATTTATCGAAAAACAATAAATTTGAAAAGGACGGTCAAAAACAAAACAGGAAAGCGGGCGGCCCGTTGGGACCGCCCGCTTTCCTGTTTGATATAGAGAAAGGAGAGGGAAAAATGGTGTGTGTGTATCTTCAAGCGTCCTGCTTGATGGATCTATCATACAAGGCCGGAAAGGGAAAGTCAACGGCCTGAGGGCAACCTTCACAATTTGTTTACAAGAATGGGAATTATCTGGGTTTTCGTTCATAAAACGTTCAAAATATATCGTGGTTTTGCACATTGACGGCAAGAAAGAAGTGTGTTAACATTTAGCGTGCTAACAATTAGCGCGCTAAATAAAAACGGAGGTGACAGCTATGCATTGCGGGAACGCCCTGGGGCCCATGCTGGGGCGCTGCGCCCATTTGGCCCGGGAACGGATGGACGCCCGGATGTCCCGGTTCGGCATGACCCCGGCCCAGACCCATGTGCTGCGGTATCTGCGGCAAAACGGCGGACAGATGCCCCAGCGGGAGCTGCTGGAGAATTTAAAGGTGAAGCCCTCCACCGTCAACGGCATTTTGGACCGGATGGAGGAAAAAGGGTTGGTGGAGCGCTCCGTCAGCGGTACCGACGCCCGTCAGCGGGTCGTTGCCCTGACTCCCGCCGGACTGGAGCGGGAGGCGGAGGCCAAGCAGAGCTTTCTGGAGGCGGAGGCGCTCATTGCCAAAGGCCTAACGGAGAAGGAGACGGAGACGCTCCGCACTCTGCTGGAGCGGGTGATACACAATTTGGAGGAGGATCGGAACCTATGATGAAAAAACTTTGGCCCCACGCCAGGCCCTACGCCAAGTGGATCTGCGTGGGCGTGGCGTGCAGCGCGCTGGAGGCGGTGTTCGAGATGCTCATCCCGCTGGTGATGAGCGACATCGTGGACATCGGCATCGCCAACGGCGACCAGGCCTTCATCCTGCGCAAGGGCGGACTGATGATGGTCATGGCGGTGGTGTCGTTGTGCTTCGGCGTGGGGGCGGCGGTCTGCTCCTCCGTGGCGGGACAGGGCTTCGGCGCCAATTTGCGGCGGGCGGAGTACGGGCATATCCAGGAGTTTGCCTTCTCCAATATTGAGAAATTTTCCACCGCGTCCCTGGTGACCCGGCTGACCAACGATGTGAACAATATGCAGATGTCATTGATGATGGGGATGCGGCTGCTGGTCCGGGCCCCGGTGATGCTCATCAGCGCCCTGATCCTGTCCATCCGCATCAGCTATCAGCTGAGCAATGTGTTCCTGGTGGCCCTGCCCCTGCTGCTGGTGGCTGTGGCGGTCATCCTGACCCGGGTGGGGCCCATGTTCCGCTCCCTCCAGGAAAAGACCGACGCGCTGAACCTGGTGGTACAGGAGAACCTGACGGGCATCCGGGTGGTGAAATCCTTCGTACGGGAGGACCACGAGCGGGAGAAATTCGCAAAGCGGAACCAGGACCTGAAGGGGACCTCCCTGCGGGCCTTCGGCACCGTGGTGGTGAATATGCCCATCATGATGCTCATCGTCTACGGCACCATCATCGCCGTCATGTGGTTCGGCGGCAAGATGGTCTACGCCGGGACTCTGGAGCCCGGCAAGCTCATCACCTTTTTCACCTATATTACCCAAATCATGATGTCCCTGATGATGGTATCCATGGTGTTTATGATGCTGACCCGGTCCGTGGCCTGCGCCCGCCGTATCGTGGAGGTGCTGGACGAACAGCCCGCCATCACCGACGAAAAAGCGGCGGAGGGCGCCGTGGTGGAAAACGGCGACATCGGCTTTGACCACGTCTCTTTTAAATACAACGAGGAGAGTCCGGAGTGGATATTACAGGATGTGAACGTCCATATCCGGTCCGGGCAGACGGTGGGCGTCCTGGGCGGCACCGGCAGCGGCAAGACAAGCCTGGTGTCCCTCATCCCCCGGCTGTACGAGGCCCAGGAGGGCACTGTTTCCGTGGGCGGCCGCCCGGTGGCGGATTACACGATGGAGCACCTGCGGGACGCGGTGAGCGTGGTTTTGCAGAAAAACACCCTGTTCTCCGGCACCATCCGGGAGAATTTGCTGTGGGGCGACCCGCACGCCTCCGAAGAACAGCTCTGGGCCGCCTGCCGGGCCGCCTGCGCCGATGAATTTTTGGAGCGGATGCCCGAGGGACTGGACACCGACCTGGGTCAGGGGGGCGTCAATGTCTCCGGCGGACAGAAGCAGAGGCTGTGCATCGCCCGGGCTATTTTGAAGCAGCCCAAGGTGCTGATCCTGGACGACTCCACCAGTGCGGTGGACACCGCAACCGACGCGAAAATTCGGAGCGCCTTTGCGGATGAATTGAAGAATACGACGAAAATCATCATTGCCCAGCGGGTCACCTCCGTGATGGACGCGGACCTCATTCTGGTGATGGACCAGGGACGGGTCGTGGCCCAGGGCACCCATGAAGAATTGATGAAGACCTGCGATATTTACCGCGAGGTCTACCAGTCCCAGCAGGAAGGAGCGAGCATCCATGGCTGACAAGAAACATTCCGGTCCCAGTATGCCGCCTCCCGGCCCCCACGGTCCCGGCCACGGCCCCAAGGGCGGCTTCCGCAAGCCCAAGGATATGCGGGGGACCCTGCGGAAGCTCATGCGCTATCTGGGCCGCTACAAGGCCCACCTGACGCTGGTGGTGGTCCTGCTGTTCATCAGCTCCGCCTGCACCGTGGGCGGCTCCTACCTCATCAAGCCCCTCATCAACGACTATATCCTGCCCGGCGACTTCCCGGGCCTTGCCAAAATGCTGGGCGTCATGGCGCTGGTGTACATCGTGGGCGCGGTCTGCTCCTTTGGCTATGCCAGGGTCATGGTCCATGTGTCCCAGAACACCGTGGCGAAGATCCGGGCGGAGCTGTTCGACAAAATGCAGGAGCTGCCCCTGAAATTCTTCGACGCCCACACCCACGGCGAGCTGATGAGCCGGTACACCAACGACATCGAAACGGTGTCTGAGGCGCTGAACAACAGCTTCGCCAGTGTCATCTCCTGCTCGCTGAACTTTCTGGGCACCATCGCCATGATGCTGGTGCTGAGCCCCGTGCTGACCCTTATCACTTTCGCCGTGCTGGCGGTGATGCTGCTGGTGGTGAAGGTCATCGGCGGACGGAGCCGGCGGTATTTCGCCAAGCAGCAAAAGGCAGTGGGCGAGGTGAACGGCTATATCGAGGAGATGATCGAGGGCCAGAAGGTCATCAAGGTCTTTAACCACGAGGGCGCCGCCAAAGAGGGGTTCGACGGGCGGAACGAGGCCTACCGCCAGGCGGGCACCCGGGCGCAAATTTATGCCGGCATGATGATGCCCGTCATGGGCAACCTCAGCTATATCAACTACGCCGTCACCTGCTGCGTGGGCGGTCTTCTGGCCATCCGCAGCGGTGATCTGGGCGGCCTGGCGGCCTTTTTGCAGTACACCCGGCAGGTCAGCCAGCCCATCACCCAAATCTCCCAGCAGGTGAACACCATCCTCTCCGCCGTGGCCGGCGCGGAGCGGGTGTTCGAGGTCATGGAGGCCCAGCCGGAGGTGGACGAGGGCAAGGTGACCCTGGCGCGGGTCACCGAGAGCTGGGACGGCAGTCTTGCCGAGGCGAATTTCGACACCGGGGCCTGGGCCTGGAAGAAGCCGGACGGGGAGCTGGTGCCCCTGCGGGGCGACGTGCGGTTCGACCATGTGGTGTTCGGCTACGACGAGGACCAGACGGTGCTCCACGGCATCTCCCTGTTCGCAAAGCCCGGACAGAAGATCGCCTTTGTGGGCTCCACCGGCGCGGGCAAGACCACCATCACCAACCTCATCAACCGCTTCTACGAGATTCGCAGCGGCACTATTACCTATGACGGCATCGACGTGCGGGATATTCAGAAGGACTCCCTGCGGCGCTCTCTGGGCGTGGTGCTGCAGGATACCCACCTGTTCACCGGCACCGTGGCGGACAATATCCGCTACGGGCGGCTGGACGCCACCGACGAGGAGGTGGAGGCCGCTGCCCGGCTGGCGGGAGCCGACGGCTTCATCCGCCACCTGCCCCACGGGTATCAGACGGTGCTGTCCGGCGACGGCGGCAGTCTGAGCCAGGGCGAACGGCAGCTGCTGAACATCGCCCGGGCCGCCTGCGCCAACCCGCCGGTGCTGATTTTGGACGAAGCCACGTCCTCCATCGACACCCGGACGGAGAAGCTCATCGAAAAGGGCATGGACCGCCTGATGGCGGGCCGGACCGTGTTCGTCATCGCCCACCGGCTCTCCACCGTGCGCAACGCCAAGGCTATCATGGTGCTGGAGCAGGGCGAGATCATCGAGCGGGGCGACCACGACGACCTCATCGAACAGCACGGACGGTACTATCAGCTCTATACAGGCCAGATGGAGCTGGATTGACGCGAAGCGCCCGGACGCAAGTCCGGGCGCTTTTCCGTATCAGTTGAACTGCCAGTGGGCGGGATCGGTATCGGTGTCGAAGTTGTCGGGCCAGGTGAGATTCTGGGCATCTTCGTCCAACACATAGGGAATGTCCTGGACAACAAATTGACGACCATAGGTGTCGGTGACCAGGGCGGCCACCTCCAACTGGTCCGAAGCTGTCAGGGTGACGGTCATATCCGGCAGGCGGTAAAACTTCCGGTCCTCAAAGCCATGAAAGCTGTCTGGCTTTTCACAGGGTTCGGCCCAGGCCAGCAGCCGTTTGTTTTTGAAAAGCCCCACCCGGATGTCCTTGACCTCGGGTGGTGTTATGGAGTCACCGTAATTGCCCGGGTATTTGCCGTAAGTGGTGCGGGTGGAGAAGTAAATGTCCTTGAGTACAGCGGACCCATCAGGTGTCTCCATATACATGAGATGGTGCGTTTCAAGATCGACACCGGGCAGGCTTTCGGAGTAGAGACTGTCATAGTGTTCCAGCAGTTGGGTCTGGCGGGTGCCGTCCGGGTAGATAAAGACCACGGAGAGGTCGATGCTGTCCGTCAGCTGGCAGGAGAGTTCCCCGGAATATTTTTGGTTGAAGCCCGGCGTTCCCTGGACAACGGAACTGCCACCGGTGCCATTCTCAACGGAGAATTCCACGGACATGCCGTCCACATACGTTTTGGGAACGGCGTAGACGGAGAACAGAATGGTATTGGTGCGGGTGGTGTGGACGCTTTCCGTGCCATATTCCGCCGTCAGGTCGTTCTGGGATTTCAAAATTTCCTCCACCCGGCTGGAGATGCCGTTGATCTGGCTGTTGACGGAGCTTTGGACATTGTTGACGGAGTTTTGGAGGTTATTGTACTGTTGGTCCATCCGGTCCAGACGCTGGAACAGACTGAAAATGGCGAAGAAGCAGGCACAGAACAGCGCCGCGAACACCACGGCGCCCCGGCGGAAGAACCGCCTTTGCCGCTGGGGGTCGGGCTTCGGCTGGGCGGAGAGATAGCGGCTTACGATCTCCTCTACCATTTTGAGCTGTGTTTCCGTCAGCTCACCGCTGTTTGCGGGGGCCGGGACGGGTTCCTCCACCCCCAGCAGCCAGCCTACGGAGACACCGAAGAGCTTCGACAGGGTGATGAGTTTTTCTACTTCCGGCAGGGCGGAATCTGATTCCCATTTATAGATGGACTGGCGGGATACCCCCAGCTTGTCCCCCAGAGCCTCCTGGGAGAGGCCCAGTTCCTTTCGCTTCTGCGCGATGCGCTGTCCCACGGTCATGGCATCCGCTCCTTTCTACGGTTTGGCACCAGTATAGCGGAAAACGGCTCCGGTTTCCACCAACCGGGGCCGTTCTTTTTGTCAACCGGCGGTTAGCACCGGGAAAAACAGCGGGGAATTTGGGGGAAATCACGGTTGCCGGGGATATGGGGGTGTGCTACACTGGTTGGCGGCAAAAAACGCAAAGGAGCGTGAGAGATATGGCGGCGCAGAAGGACCTGACCACAGGCCCTCTTGGAAAGCAGGTGCTGGTGTTCAGCGTCCCGCTGATTTTATCGAACCTGCTGCAGGTGCTGTTCAACATGGCGGATGTGGCGGTGGTGGGGCGGTTCGCCGGGACCATCGCCTTGGGCGCGGTGGGGTCCACCACCATTCTGGTGTCCCTGTTCACCGGCCTGCTCATCGGCCTTTCCAGCGGCGTGAATGTGCTGACGGCCCTCCATTACGGAGCGAGAGCCCGGCGGGAGCTGGCGGAGACCGTCCATTCAGCGGCGCTGGTGTGCGCCCTGGCGGGAACGCTGCTGCTGGCGGTGGGCGTGGTGTTTGCCCGGGGCATTCTGGAGCTGCTGGGTACCAAGCCGGAGCTCATCGGCGGCGCGGTGCTGTATCTGCGTATCTATTTCCTGGGGATGCCCGCCCTGGGCGTTTACAACTTCGGCAACGCCGTGTTCAGCGCTGTGGGCGACACCCGGCGGCCTCTGCTTTATCTGTCCGTCGCCGGGGCGGTGAACGTGGCGCTGAACCTGGTTTTCGTCATCGTGTGCCGGTTGGACGTGGCGGGAGTGGCCATCGCCAGCGTGGTGTCCCAGTATATTTCGGCGGCGCTCATCGTTTGGGCACTGTTCCGGGCGGGGAGTGAGCCCTACGGCCTGCGGGCCGCCGAGCTGCGGCCTTACCGGAAGCGGGTAAAAGCGATCCTGGCAATCGGCGTGCCCTCGGGGCTTCAGAGCGGTATTTTCTCCCTGGCGAACCTGTTCATTCAGGCGGGCGTCAACACCTTTGACGCCGTCATGGTGGCGGGTAATTCCGCGGCTACCAACGCCGACGCCCTGGTCTACGACACCATGGCCGCCTTTTACACCGCGTGCAGCAGCTTCATGGGCCAGAATTTCGGCGCGGGGAAGAAGGACCGGGTGCGGCGGAGCTATCTTGTCAGCATGGGGTATTCCTTCGGCTTTGGCCTGGGGCTGGGATTGCTGCTTTTGGCTTTCGGACCGCAGTTTTTGTCCCTGTTCACCAAGGACCCCGTGGTGGTGGAGGCGGGCATGAAGCGGCTGACCATCATGAGCGTGTCCTATGGCTTCTCCGCCTTCATGGACTGCACCATCGCCGCCTCCCGGGGACTGGGGCGGAGCCTGGGGCCTATGGTCATCGTTATCCTGGGGTCCTGCGTGTTCCGCGTCATCTGGGTGTACACCGTGTTCGCCTGGTTCGGGACCATCACGTCGCTGTACCTGCTGTACATCTTCTCCTGGACCATCACCGCGGCGGCGGAAATTTGGTATTTTATCCGGGCTTACCGGCAGGAGACAGCGGGAATGGCATAAAGAAACCGGCTTGGAGCAGCGCTCCAAGCCGGTTTTTGTTATTCGTTGGGCGTTTCTTCGCTATCCTTCGGCTCCTCCGGAGTCTCCTTTGGGGACTCCTCCGGGGATGCTTCCGGGGCCTCAATCTTCTGGGAGATCATGTGGACCTTTTTGGCGGGAGCCTCAATGGTCTCCGGCTGGGAGGGGCGGAAGCCGCCCTCCTCCCGGGCGCGGGTGGAGGCGTAGGCGTCTTCCACCAGCTCGGGGTCCCGGCCCTCGATGATGGCTACCATTTCGGCGCCGGTGATGGTCTCCTTTTCCAGCAGGTAGGCCACGACCTTGTCCATGTCCTCCCGGTTCTCTTTCAGAATTTCCACGGCGGATTGGTAGCACTTGTCGAGAATTTCCTTCACGGCCTTGTCCATCAAGGCGGCGGTGTCCTGGGCGCAGTCCATGCCGTATCCGCCGTCCAGATACTGGTTCCGGCGGGAGGCCAGGGCCATCATGCCGAACTCGTCGCTCATGCCGAACATGGCGACCATGTTCCGGGCCACGTTGGTGGCGTCCTGAATGTCCTGGGACGCGCCGTTGGTCATGGTGTTCATCACCACTTCCTCGGCGGCCCGGCCGCCCATGGAGACGGTGATCTTCGCCATCAGCTCGTCCTTGGTGCGCAGCTCCGTCTTGTCCTCCTCGGGCATCAGCAGGGTGTAGCCCAGAGCGCCCTGGGTGTGGGGGACGATGGTGATCTTCTGGACGGGCTCACTGTTCTTCTGCTTGTAGGCCACCATGGCGTGACCGACTTCGTGATAGGCAACCAGCTTTTTCTCAAACTCTGTGAGGACGCTGCCCTTTTTCTCCGTACCGGCGATGACCAGCTCGAAGGCGGCCAGCAGGTCCTCCTGGGTCACCAGCTTGCGGCCCTTGCGGACAGCCCGCAGGGCGGCCTCATTCACCAGGTTGGCAAGGTCGGCGCCCACGCAGCCTGCGGTGGCGAGAGCCACCTTCTTGAGGTTCACGTCCTCCGCCAGCTTGATGTTGCGGGTGTGGACCTGGAGGGTCGCCAGACGGCCCGCCAGGTTGGGCCGGTCGATGATGATGCGGCGGTCAAACCGGCCGGGGCGCAGCAGTGCCTGGTCCAGGACCTCGGGGCGGTTGGTGGCGGCCAGCACCACAACGCCGGTGTTGGCGGCAAAGCCGTCCATTTCCACCAAAAGCTGGTTCAAGGTCTGCTCACGCTCGTCGTGACCGCCGCCCAGGCCT
>JAGBDS010000004.1 GCA_017937405.1 Oscillibacter sp. | reverse complement strand
GCTGCTCAGATGGACGGCGCCATCCTGGTCATCGCCGCCTCCGACGGCCCCATGGCTCAGACCCGTGAGCACATCCTGCTGGCCCGTCAGGTGGGCGTGCCCGCCATGGTCGTGTTCCTGAACAAGTGCGACCAGGTCGACGATGAGGAGCTGCTGGAGCTGGTTGAGATGGAGGTCCGCGAGACCCTGTCCAACTACGAGTTCCCCGGCGATGACATCCCCGTCATCAAGGGCTCCGCTCTGAACGCCCTGATCTCCGAGTCCACCGATCCCGCTGCTCCCGAGTATGCCTGCATCAAGGAGCTGATGGACGCTGTTGACTCCTATATCCCCACTCCTCCCCGCGATGACTCCCTGCCTTTCCTGATGCCCGTCGAGGACGTCTTCACCATCTCTGGCCGCGGCACCGTCGCTACCGGCCGTGTGGAGCGTGGCCAGCTGAAGCTGTCCGAGGAAGTCGAGATCGTCGGCCTGACCGAGGAGAAGAAGAAGACCGTCGTTACCGGTATCGAGATGTTCCACAAGCTGCTGGACTTCGCTGAGGCCGGCGACAACATCGGCGCTCTGCTGCGTGGCGTGGACCGTACCGGCATCGAGCGTGGCCAGGTTCTGGCCAAGCCCGGCTCCATCCATCCCCACACCAAGTTCAAGGGCCAGGTTTACGTCCTGTCCAAGGAAGAGGGCGGCCGTCACACTCCCTTCTTCAACAACTATCGTCCTCAGTTCTACTTCCGCACCACCGACGTTACCGGCGTCATCACTCTGCCCGAGGGCACTGAGATGTGCATGCCCGGTGATAACGTCGAGATGAGCGTTGAGCTGATCACCCCCATCGCCATCGAGAAGGGCCTGCGTTTCGCTATCCGTGAGGGTGGCCGTACCGTTGGTTCCGGTGCCGTTACCGACATCATCGAGGCCTAATTGAAGGGTTTCCAAAAGGCTGCCGCGAAAGCGGCAGCCTTTTTCGCTTGCAAACGGTCACCCTGGGCCCCGCAAAGCGGGGCGGGCCGAAGGCCCGTATCATTTAATGAAAAAAGGGCTCCCACCCGGCTGAGCCGGGTGGGAAACGGCCGTACCGTTGGCGACCGTGCCGTTACCGACATCATCGAGGCCTAATTGAAGGGTTTCCAAAAGGCTGCCGCGAAAGCGGCAGCCTTTTTTATCTATTTATCTTCAGAGGAGCGCACCAGCGCTTCCTGAAAACCGTTCGCGCCGGGACAGCAGATATCTCCCGCCACGGGCCGGTCCTCGCAGATGTACAGGTTCGCCTGAACGCCTTCTGAGCGGTCCGGGTAGTTGGTGACAGTGTAGGTATACCGGGACACCTGCTTGCCCAGACAGGGCGTCAGATCGAAGCCCTGGGCGGTTTGCAGCTCGTTATAGCTAAGATACGGCTCCGCCAGGGTGTCCGGCAGCAGGAATTGCAGCGTTTCCACCGGCTCGGGCTTTACCTCCCAGCCCAGGGACTGGAGATAAGTGACCCGTTGCGTGTTGTCGGTCAGCAGGGGCGGCTCTGTGTTTTCTTCCATCCGGCCCATGAGAATGATGAGCGCCGCCATGACGATCCCCATGGCGATCACAGCGGCAACGGCTTTTTTTCGGGAAAACTTAGCGGTCCAAATCAGCATATCGAATCCCTCCTGCCACTTCCTATTCATTTTCAGCGGAGAATATGATAAAATACCGGAAAAGGAGTGAAGGACCATGGAAAAACAGCGCCTGGACAAGATCATCGCCTCCACGGGAAAGTGGTCCCGGCGGGAGGTCAAGGCACTGGTGCGCCAGGGACGGGTGCTGGTGGACGGCGTGCCGGCCCGCTCCGCCGAGGATAAGGCCGACCCGCTGGCATCGGAGATCACGGTCAACGGCGAACTGCTGACGTACCGGAAGTACACCTGGGTCATGCTGAACAAGCCCGCCGGATACCTGTCCGCCACCGAGGATGGCCGGGGCCCCACCGTTCTGGACCTGCTGCCGCCGGAGCTGAAAAAGCAGGGCCTGTTCCCGGTGGGACGGTTGGATAAGGACACTGAGGGCCTGCTGCTGCTGACCAACGAGGGCGGCTTGGCCCACGACCTGTTGTCTCCCCGGCACCATGTGGAAAAAGTGTATTATACCCGGGTGGCGGGCCGCCTGACGGAGGAGGACTGCCGGGCCTTTGCGGCGGGGATGACCCTGGACGACGGTCTGGTCTGCCAGAGCGCCGGATTGGAGATTTTGTCAGTGGGGGAGGAGAGCGAAGCCCACGTCACCCTACGGGAGGGAAAGTTCCATCAGGTCAAGCGGATGCTGGCATTTCGAGGAAAACCGGTGCTGTATCTGGAGCGGGTGCGAATGGGCAATTTGCCCTTGGATTTGTCACTTTCACGGGGGGAACACCGTTTTCTGACCCCGGAGGAACTGGAGGGCTTACGGCACATTTCACATTGATACGGAAAAAGCCGAAACTTCAACAAAAAGGGTGCAGTTTTTTTGTTGAAAAAAGAAAAAACATCTTGCATTTTGCCAAAACTGCCGATATAATATAGTCATTGACAAATTACACAAAGAATTTTAACGTGTGATGACAGGTGAGGAGGGCGACCATGTCTGGGAGAATTTTTCAAAACGTGGTTCTGCAGCTGAAGGAAAACACGGACCGGACCGTCGGTGTCATTGACGGTGAGGGCATCGTCATTGCCTGCAGCGAACTGTCCATGATCGGCCAGCGTTGGGCGGAGTATGTGCCGGTGGTCAACAATGCCGCTGGAAGCATGACTTCCTCTGACGGCAAGACCTTCAAGGCTTTGAATGGATGGGGCAACCAGTTCGACTACGCCGCGTTTGCCTTTGGCGACAATGAGGTCAGCAAGACCGTCTGCGCCATGGCTACCGTGGCGCTGAACGCAGCCAAGTCCTATTATGAGGAGAAGCACGACCGCGGCTCCTTCATCAAGGATATCATCTCCGACAACATCATGCTGGGCGACATCTATATGCGGGCCAAGGAGCTGCGGGTCACCGCGGATGTGCCCCGGGGCGTGTTTGTGGTCCGCTCCCTGAAAAAGGGCGAGTCCGTCCCCACCGATGTGGTCCAGTCCCTGTTCCCTGACCGTCAGAACGATTTTGTCCTCAGCATCGGCGAGGGCGATGTGGTGCTCATCCACCAGATGCCCGAGGGCTCCGGCATCAAGGAGCTGAACAAGATCGCTGCCTCCATTGAGGATACGCTCCGTTCCGGCGGCGAGAGCACGGTGGTGGTTGGCGTGGGCACCGTTGCCACCCACCTGCGGGACCTGGCCAAGAGCTACAAGGAGGCCCAGATCGCCATTGAAGTCGGCAAGGTCTTCGATACCGAGAAGTATGTCATCAACTACGAGAATCTGGGCATCGGCCGTCTGATCTACCAGCTGCCCACCACCCTGTGCGAGATGTTCCTCCAGGAGGTCTTCAAGAAGAATCCCATCGACGCTCTGGACAAGGAGACGCTGTTCACCATCCATAAGTTCTTCGAGAACAATCTGAACGTGTCCGAGACGGCGCGGAAGCTGTTCGTCCACCGCAACACCCTGGTCTACCGGCTGGAGAAGATCAAGAAGCTCACCGGTCTGGACCTGCGGGAGTTCGACGACGCCATCACCTTCAAGGTAGCCCTCATGGTCAAGAAGTACCTGACCAGCCGGGGCATCGATTCCTGAACCAAATAGCAGAGCAAGCAGGCCCCGGCTTTTGCCGGGGCCTGCTTTTATGGAAATCATTCCCAGTATAGGATGCATTTTCCGTTAACCGGGCGTGTATCGAGCGGAGATGTTTTCCAAAGCGGGGGATTTCCGTAAAAACTTGCAAACAGAGATTGCATTGCCGGAAAAAACCGTATATAATGTGATTATCTTTGGAATTATGTCGACTGCCCTGCAATATACAGATGTGTGGGCGTCGTGTTCTCAAGTATCACGAGGTGCCTGTATGATCCGACTGAAAGACGTGGAAATGGAGTACGAAAATGGGACAAAGGCCATCCGGGGCATTACTCTGACCATCGAAGATGGGGAGTTTGTCTTTCTGGTGGGCCCCTCCGGCTCCGGCAAATCCACCATTATCAAACTGCTGACCGGCGAAGTGGAGCCCTGCGCGGGCCGTATTATGATCAACGGTTTTTCCGTCAGCAATATCTCCAACCGGCAGATCCCCCTGATGCGGCGGACCCTGGGGGTCATCTTCCAGGATTTCCGTCTGATCGAGAAAAAGACGGTGTATGACAACCTGGATTTTGTCATGCGCGCCGTGGGAGCCGCTCCCAAGGAGATCAAAAAGCGTATCCCCTATGTGCTGGAGCTGGTGGGGCTGGGGGGCAAGGCCGACCGCTATCCCACGGAGCTCTCCGGCGGCGAGCAGCAGCGTGTGGCCATCGCCCGGGCGCTGGTGAACAACCCCAATACCATCATCGCAGACGAGCCCACCGGCAACCTGGACCCGGACCGGTCCCTGGAGCTGATGAACCTGCTGGTGAAGATCAATGAGCTGGGGACCACCGTGGTGGTGGTGACCCACGAAAAGGACCTGGTGGACCGCTTCGGCAAGCGGGTCATCACCATCGATTCCGGCCATGTCATCAACGACAGCGTGGGCGGCTATGTGGGAGGGCACATCCATGGCTAAGCACGATCTCGGATATTTTGCCCATGAGGGCCTCTCCAATATGTTCAGCCACGGATTTATGTCCTTCGCGGCCATCGGTATCACGGTGGCGTGCCTGCTCATTATGGGTACCTTCACGCTGGTGGCGGTGAACGCCAACGGATTGCTGGAGGACCTGGAGCAGGAGAACGAGATCCTGGCGTATGTGGATGATACCTATACGGAGCAGGAATCCAAGGCCCTGCAAAAGGAGCTGGAGGCCATCCCCAACGTGACCTCCGCGACATATATCAGCAAGCAGCAGGCCACGGAGGATTTTGCCGCCCGGTATCCCGACGAGCAGTTGTTCCAGAATCTGGACCCGGAGATTTTCCGGGACCGCTATGTCCTCAAGGTGACGGACCTGGAGCGGCAGGGCGAGACGGTGGAGCAGATCAGGAATACCCCCGGTATCGCCAACGTCACCGCCCATGAGGAGATCGCCGGCGGCTTCGTCACCGTCCGCAACGTGGCAACGGTGGTCTGCGTGGCGTTGATCGCCATTTTGTTCGTGGTGTCGGTGTTCATCATCTCCAACACCATCAAGCTCACCACCTTTGACCGCCGGGACGAGATCGCCATCATGCGGATGGTGGGCGCCACCAACGGCTTCATCCGCTGGCCTTTCGTGTACGAGGGCTTCCTGTTCGGCATCCTGGGCGCGGTCATCGCCTTTTTCCTCCAGTGGGGATTGTACGAGGCGGTGTCCCAGGGCGTTGCCAACAACGACACCCTCCAGCTCATCCACATCATCCCCTTTGAGCAGCTCTGGGTCCCGGTGGCGGCGGTCTTTGCCGGGGCGGGCATCGTCATCGGCGTAGGCGGCAGCTTGTCCGCTATCCGCAAATTCTTGCAGGTGTAATAATATGAAGAAAATGAAACGACTGTGCCGCGTGCTGGCGGCGCTGCTCCTGGCGGTGTGCCTGGTGGGGGCGGAGATGGCCCCCGTACTGGCTGTCACCCAGGAGGAGATCGACAAGCTGAAAAATGAGGCCAAGGACCTGGGCAGCCAGAAAAAGGTGTTGGAGGCCAAGCTGAAGGAACTGGCGGGCGACAAGGCCAAGGTCCTGGAGCAGAAGAAGGTCCTGGACCAGCAGATCGCCAACACCTCCGCCCAGATCGGGAATGTAGAGGCCCAGATCGCGGATTATGCCAGCCTCATCACCCAGACGGAGGAGGAGCTGGCGGACGCGGAAAAGCGGGAGGCCGCCCAGTATGAGCTGTTCTGCCAGCGGGTCCGGGCCATGGAGGAGAGCGGCGAGGTCAGCTACTGGTCCGTCCTCTTCGGTGCCTCCAGCTTTACGGACATGCTGACCCGGCTCAACGACGTGAATGAGGTCATGGAGGCCGACCAGAAAGTCATCGACGACCTGAAGGTCCTCCAGGCGGAGATCACGGAGAAGAAGGGGCAGCTGGAGAACAGCAAGGCCGAGCGGGAAGCCGCCAAGGCGGACCTTGTGAGCAAGAAGTCCGAGCTGGACAAGCAGCGCCAGCAGGCCATCGCCATGGTCAATGCCATCAATGACAACGAGCAGGAGAACAAGGAGACGCTGGCCGCGCTGGACGCGGAGGAGGACCGCATCCTGGCGGAGGCCCTCCGGCTGTCCAAAAAGCTGGCGGAGGAGCAAGCGGCGGCAGGCAAGTCCTCCCAGTCCAACCCCGGCGGCTACATCTGGCCGGTGGACAGCCGCTACATCACCTCCACCGTGGGCGGACGGACATCCCCCGGCGGTATCGGCTCTACCAACCATAAAGGCACCGACATCGGCCGGGTGGGCTATACCAGCCCCATCTACGCCGCCAAGTCCGGAACTGTCATTGTGTCCCAGTATTCCAGCTCCTACGGCAACTATGTGGTCATCTCCCATGGCAGCGGCAACACCACCCTGTACGGCCACATGAGCAGCCGGAAGGTGGAGGCGGGCCAGTATGTGAACCAGGGCGATGTCATCGGCATCACCGGCTCCACAGGCCATTCCACCGGCCCCCATCTCCACTTTGAGATCACGGAGAACGGTGTGCGCATCAATCCCCTGAACCACGGCGCCCCGCCCTGCAAGGGCTATCTGACGGGTTATACCCTGTCCGGTTCCGCTTAATACGGATTTCAAATAAAAAGCTTTATTTGAAATCCCGCATGCTGCGCATGCTCGTGCCGCACGTTCCGTGTGTCACGCCGTCTCATAAAAACCTGCCGCGCTTCGCGCTATAAAAAGCTTTTTAAGCTTTTTATCAGGCTTTCGTATAAAGCACATAATTCCCCCTCCCGCTCCATACCATGGGGCGGGAGGGTTGTTTTATGATCGCTTTGTTGGAATGGGCCCCGCCGGAGCGGGGCAAACGGCGGAAGGCCGTTACGGTGAAAGAGGATAACGTGCTGCATCTGCGGTTGTACCGGGCGTCGCTCCAGCGGGGTCCCCGGACGCCGGAGGCCATCCTGCGCCGCCGGGTGCTGGCTGCGGGGAAGCGGCTGCGGAAGCTGGGGGTCACCCAGGCGGTGCTGCCGGCATCGTTCCCCTGCGGACAGGAGCTGGCCCGGTGCGGCCTGCGCCCGGTGTCCACCCTGTCCCTGCGGCGGGCATTGGCGGCGGACTGGGTCCGCTGGGCGCTGGAGGAGAGAGGCCAAAGTCCGGCGGGGGCCCGGGTGGCGGTGTGCGCGGCCCAGCTGACGGGGGAGGTGGTGCGGACGGTGACGGAGCTGTCCCTGCGGCACCGCTATGTCCTGCTGGACCTGCCCTACGGCGGGGAGGAGCTGTGCCGCCAGCTGCGGCGGGAATACGGCGTGTCGCTGCTGCTGGGGCCGTCCAAGGAGCAGCTGGAGGGGGCGGACGCTCTGGTGCTGTTCGACGCCCGGACGGACCTGAAAAACCCGGCGGTGCTGGCCCTGTTCGACGAGAGCCAGCCCCTGCCGCCCATCAGCCTGCCGCCCGCTATGGAGGAGGCCCTTCCGCCGGAAGCGGACCGGGGCCAGCTGCTGGCGGCCCTGCGGGAAGCGGGAGTCCTGCGTCCGGGGCAGGTGGCTGTCGGCGGAGCACGGGCTTGACATTCCGAAAATCAGCCTCTATAATAATACGCTGTGATAATATAGAATAAGTATGTGCGGCGGAAAGTCTCGTGCTTTCCCCCGTCACAAGATAGCAGAAAGGAAACGACGATATGGAAAAAGAATACAAAATGAGTGCTGCCCGCGCCCAGGAGCTGCAGGAGGAACTGAACTATCTGAAGACCACCCGCTCCGACGAGGTGGCCGAGCAGATCAAGATCGCCCGGGGCTTCGGTGACCTGAGCGAGAACAGCGAGTACGACGAGGCCAAGAACGAGCAGGGCAAGCTGTATTCCCGCATCGCCGAGCTGGAGGAGATCCTGCAGCACGTCGTCATCGTGGACGAGAACTCCGGTACCACCAACGAGGTGACCATCGGCTGCACCGTCACGGTGGCCGACGCCAGCGGCAAGACCCTGCCCGCCTACAAGATCGTGGGCTCCCAGGAGGCCGACCCCATGCACGGCATCATTTCCGAGGAATCCCCCTTCGGCAAGGCCCTGCTGGGCGCCAAGGAGGGCGACACCGTCACTGTGGAGGCTCCCCGCGGCGCTATCACCTACACGGTGCAGAAGATCGAACGCTAAGGAGAAGCTGCTATGTCTGAACAGAAGAACAACCAGCAGGCCGCCCCCGAGCAGGACCTGAACCAGCAGCGCAAGGTCCGCCGGGAGAAGCTGGCCGCCCTCCAGGCCGAGGGCCAGGACCCCTTCCAGCAGACCCGTTTTGACTGGGACCACACCTCCCAGCAGATCAAGGACGATTTTGACGCTCTGGAGGGCCAGCCCGTGAAGGTCGCCGGCCGCCTGATGAGCAAGCGCGGCATGGGCAAGGTCAGCTTCTGCGACCTCCAGGACCGTGACGGCCGCATCCAGCTCTACGCCCGCCAGGACGAGATGGACGAGGAAGTCTATAAGAAGTTCAAGAAGTACGATATCGGTGATATCGTGGGCGTGGACGGCGAGGTGTTCCGCACCCAGCGGGGCGAGATGAGCGTCCGGGCCAAGAACATCACCCTGCTGAGCAAGTCCCTGCTGCCCCTGCCGGAGAAGTTCCACGGCCTGCAGGACAAGGAGCTGCGGTTCCGCCAGCGGTATGTGGACCTGATGGTGAACCCCGAGGTGAAGCGGAACTTCGTTGTCCGCTCCCAGTTCATCAAGTTCATGCGGGACTATCTGGACAATATGGGCTACATTGAGGTGGAGACCCCGGTGCTGAACACCATTGCCGGCGGCGCCGCCGCCCGGCCCTTCATCACCCACCACAACACCCTGGACATCGACATGTACATGCGCATCGCCACGGAGCTGCCCCTGAAGCGGCTGATCGTGGGCGGCATGGACCGGGTGTATGAGATCGGCCGCATCTTCCGCAACGAGGGCATGGACCCCAAGCATAACCCCGAGTTCACCACGGTGGAGCTGTACCAGGCCTACACCGACTTCCACGGCATGATGGACATTGCCGAGGGCATCATCTCCGGTGCCGCCCAGAAGATTTTGGGCACCTATGAGGTGGAGTGGCAGGGAGAGAAGATCGACCTGACTCCCGGCTGGCGCCGCCTGACCATGGTGGACGCCGTCAAGGAATATGTGGGCATCGACTTCGGCGCCATCACCGACGACGCCGAAGCTGTGGTCGCCGCCAAGGCCGTGGGCGTGGAGCTGGCTGACGCCGCCGAAAAGACCTGGGGCAACGCCCTGTACGCCTGCTTTGACCAGCGGGTGGAGGAGAAGCTGATCCAGCCCACCTTCATCACTATGTACCCCGTGGAGGTCAGCCCCCTGACCAAGCGCAGCCCCGCCGACCCCCGGCTTACCGAGCGGTTCGAGCTGTTCGTGTGCCACAGCGAGCTGGCCAACGCCTACTCCGAGCTGAACGACCCCATCGACCAGCGCCAGCGCTTTGAAAAGCAGGTGGAGCAGCGGGAGCGGGGCGACGACGAGACGGAGATGCTGGACGAGGATTTCCTGAACGCCCTGGAGTACGGTATGCCTCCCACGGGCGGCATGGGCATGGGCATCGACCGCTGCGTCATGCTCCTCACCGGCGCCGACACCATCCGGGAAGTCATCCTCTTCCCGACGATGAAGCCCCTGGACTAAAAAGAACTTGTATGATTGAAAACGAAAGGCACCCCTCCTGGGTTCCTTTCGTAACTATCTTCCTTCCCGTTGCGCAAAGTTTCCGTTTTTAATGATAGCCAGCCTGCGGACGGCTCCGTCCGCAGGCCGTTTTCAACACGAAAGGAGGAACAGGCCATGGAGACTATTACCAGCCGGAGCAATCCTCTGTGCACCCATCTGCGGAAGCTGGCCTCTGACCGGGCCTACCGCCGGAAAAGCGGCCAGTTCCTCTGCGACAGCCCCAAGCTGCTGGAGGAGGCCCTCCTCCACGGCGGGGACCTGCGCACCGTGGTCTGCACAGAAGACGCCGCCCTGCCGCCCATCCCGGCGGGGGTGCGGATGGTGACCGTGCCGGAAGACGTGATGAAGTCCGTCTCCCCGGCCCAGACGCCCCAGGGCGTGCTGTCGGTGTGCGCCATGCGTCCCCCGGCCCTGTCGGAAATACTGCCCGGAAAGCGGTATGTGGTGCTGGACGGCGTCCAGGACCCCGGCAACGTGGGCACCATCCTTCGGACGGCGGACGCCTTCCGGGCCGACGGAATGTTTTTGGTGAACGGCTGCGCCGACCTCTATAATCCCAAGACCGTCCGGGCCACTATGGGCGCGGTGTTCCGCTGCCCAGTGTGGAACTGCGACATCCCGGACCTGCGGCATCTGCTGACGGCCAGCGGCCTGCCCCTCTACGGCGCCGCCCTCCGGGCGGACACCGTGGACGCCCGCACCCTGGATTACAGCCGGTGCGCCATCGCCATCGGCAGCGAGGGAAAGGGCCTTTCCCAAGCATTGCTGGCGGTCTGCGACCAGACCGCCCTCATTCCCATGAGCGACCACTGCGAATCCCTGAACGCGGCCATGGCGGCCACGGTGCTGCTGTGGGAGGCCGCGCGGAACGACTGAAAAGGGGGAAACGCCCATGTCGGCATTGAAATACTGGGTGTGGCTGGCAGAGTGCCGGGGCGTGTCCAATCAGGCCCGGCTGGCGCTGCTGCGCCACTTCGGCAGCCCCGAGGACGTGTTTTACGCCGACACCGGGGAAATTTTGCTGACAGAGGGCATCACCCGGGAGCAGGCCAAGGCCCTGGAGGACCACAAGCTGGATAAGACCGATAAAATTCTGGCGGACTGCCAGCGGCTGGGCCTGCGCATCCTGACCATCCAGGACGCGGAATACCCGGGCAGGCTCCAGAACATCTACGACCCGCCCTGCCTGCTGTATGTGAAGGGCCGCCTGCCCGCCATTGACGAGGAGGCGGCGGTGGCCGTGGTAGGCACCCGGGACTGCACGCCCTACGGCATCGCCTGCGCGGAAAAGCTGGGCTACGGCCTGGCCAGCGGCGGCGCCGTGGTGGTCAGCGGCCTGGCGAAGGGCATCGACGCGGCGGCCAGCCGGGGCGCTCTCCGGGCGGGCGGCGTCACCGTAGGCGTGGTGGGCAACGGACTGGACGTCCATTACCCCTACGAGAGCCGCTACCTGTACGAGGATATCGCCGCGGCGGGCGTGCTGCTCTCCGAGTATCCGCCGGGCACAGAACCGGCGGGGAGCCATTTCCCCGCGAGAAACCGCATCCTCTCCGGATTGTCTCTCGCCACGCTGGTGGTGGAGGCCCCGGAGCGCAGCGGCGCTCTCATCACCGCCGAAACGGCTCTGGAGCAGGGCAGGGACGTATTCGCCGTCCCCGGCCCCATCGACGCGCCCACCAGCGTGGGCTGCAACCGTCTCATCTGGGACGGCGCCGGGCTGGTGTCGGACGCCTGGGACATCCTGCGGGAGTACGCGGGGCGGTTCCCAGAGAAGCTGAAGCAGGACGAGGCCAAGGAACAGCCCGCCGCCATGGGCTATCAGGCCCGGCAGAAGGCGGAGCCGAAGCCAGTGCCCCCGTCCCTGGATATCAATAAAAGCGGCCTGACCGACGACCAGCTGGCCCTGCTGCGGGCCATGTCTGACGAAGAACCGGCCCTGGTGGACGACCTGATCGAGCAGACCGGCATCCCCACCCGGCGGGTGCTGTCGGCCCTGACGCTTCTGGAAATGGAACATATGGTGACACAGCACAGCGGGAAGCGCTATACCCGTGCTGTGACCCTTTGCGAATAAATGGCATGAAAAAATGTGCGCCCCGCCGGGGCGCCTGGAGGTAAGTATGGCAAATCACAGTCTGGTCATCGTGGAGTCTCCCGCGAAGGCGAAGACCATCGGCAAGTACCTGGGCAAGGACTTTACCGTGAAGGCCTGTATGGGCCATCTGCGGGACCTGCCCAAAAGCACCATCGGCGTGGATGTGGAGAAGGATTTTGAACCCATCTACAAGCCCATCAAGGGCAAAGAGGACATTATCAGCGACCTGAAAAAATCCGCCAAGGCGGCGGATACGGTCTACCTCGCAACCGACCCGGACCGGGAGGGCGAGGCCATTTCCTGGCATTTGAAGCAGCTTTTGAATCTGCCGGACGAAAAGACGAAGCGAGTCACCTTCAACGAGATCACGAAAAAAGTGGTGCAGGAGAGCATTCGGGAGCCCCGGGACATCGACCAGAACCTGGTGGACGCCCAGCAGGCCCGCCGCATTTTGGACCGCCTGGTGGGCTATGAGCTTTCTCCCCTGCTGTGGAAGAAGATCCGCCGGGGCCTGTCCGCCGGCCGTGTTCAGTCCGTCGCCACCCGCATGGTGGATGACCGGGAGCGGGAGATCGAGGCCTTCCAGCCGGAGGAATACTGGACCTTGGACGCCAATCTCCTGGGAAACGACCTGAAAAAGGTGCCCTTTGCCGCCCGGTATCACGGAAAAGACGGCAAAAAGGCCGAGCTGAAAAGTGAGGCGGAGGTGGACGCTGTCATCCATGAGACGGAGAACAGCGTGTTCACCGTCAAGAGCGTGAAACGGACCGACAAGCAGCGCAGCCCCTCTCCGCCCTTCACCACCTCCACCATGCAGCAGGAGGCGTCGAGAAAGCTCTCCATGACTCCCCGCCGTACCATGGCCATCGCCCAGCAGCTCTACGAGGGCGTGGACATCGAGGGCGAGGGTACCGTGGGCCTCATCACCTATATGCGTACCGACTCTCTCCGCATCTCCGAGGAGGCCATCGCCGCCACCAAGGAATTCATTCTGGGCCGCTACGGCGCGGCCTACTATCCCCCCCAGGCCCACCGCTACAAGGCCAAGGTGGGCGCCCAGGACGCCCATGAGGCCATCCGCCCCAGCAACGTGAACTGGACGCCGGAAATGCTGAAAAAGGACCTGACCGGCGAGCAGTACCGCCTGTACCGCCTGATCTGGAGCCGCTATGTGGCCTGCCAGATGGCCAACGCCGTGTACGACAGCGTGGCCGTGGAGGTGGAGTCCGCGGGACACAGCTTCCGGGCCAGCTCCTCCAGCTTGAAATTCTCCGGCTATACCGCCGTGTACGAAGAGGGCAAGGACGAGGAGAAGGAGGAGAAGGAATCTCCCCTGCCCGCCCTTCAGGAGGGCGAGACCCTGACCCTGAAGGATTTCGCCAAGGACCAGCACTTCACCCAGCCCCCCGCCCACTATACCGACGCCTCCCTCATCCGCGCCATGGAGGAGCAGGGCATCGGCCGGCCCTCCACCTACGCCCCCACCGTGTCCACCATCCTTGACCGGGAGTATGTCATCAAGGAGGGCAAATACCTGCGCATCACCAACCTGGGCCGGGTGGTGACGGAGCTGATGAAGGACAAATTCAGCGACATTGCCGACACGAAGTTCACCGCCCACATGGAGCAGAAGCTGGACTCTGTGGAGGAGGGCACCACCCCCTGGAAGGGCGTCCTGCGGGACTTCTACGGCGACTTTGAGGACCACCTGAAAAAGGCCGAGCAGGACCTGGAGGGCGTGCGCATCAAGGTGCCCGACGAGGTCAGCGAGGAAATTTGCCCCGAGTGCGGGCGGAACCTGGTGGTGAAGTCCGGCCGGTTCGGCCGCTTCCTGGCCTGCCCCGGCTACCCCGAGTGCAGCTTCACCATGCCCCTGGTGGTGGAGATGCCGGGCCGCTGCCCCAAGTGCGGCGGACGGCTGATGAAGCGCACCGGAACCAGCAAAAAGACCAACAAGCAGTACACCTACTACTGCTGCGAGCACCTGAACAGCCGGGACGAGAGTAATAAGTGCGACTTTATGACTTGGGACGTGCCTGTGAAGGACGACTGCCCGGTCTGCGGCCATACCATGTTCAAAAAGGCAGGCCGGGGCTTTAAAAAACCCTTCTGCATCAACGAGGCCTGCTCCAACTTCCTGCCGGAGGAGAAGCGGGGCTATCCCAAGCCCGCCGCCAAGCAGGAGGAGAAGACGGAGGGCGAGGCTCCCGTGGAGGAGACCGCCGAGAAGAAGCCCGCCGCCAAAAAGACAGCGGCAAAAAAGCCCGTAGCGAAAAAGACTACCGCGGCCAAGAAAACGACAGCGAAGAAGACCACGACTAAAAAAACGGCTGCAAAAAAGACCGCCAAGAAGGAAGAGGCTTAAAGCACGGAAGGACGTCTCTCACCGCCCGCTATTCACTGCCTAGGTAGCGCTAAGCGAAGCGGGGAGCGCGGAAAGAGGAGTAGGGACCATACGATACCCACCCTGAAAGCCCCACCCAAGCCCCCAAATGCGGGGAAGCACCATCTTGGCTCCCCAAGGATACGGCGCACCCGGCACATGCTCCCCAAGTTTCCACCGCACCGTCTCGCTCGACCCCCGTCCCGCGGTCAACTTGACACATTCGTGTCAAGTTGATCCGCCCAAGCGATTTCTCTTTGGACCGTGAACGGCCCATTTCTCTTTTTCGCAAAAAAGAGAAACGGGGGGTTCATTCCCCGTCCCCCACCCCGGGGGACACCCTCAACAAAGGAGGACTTCTCTATGAATGTGACCGTCATCGGTGCGGGCCTTGCTGGCAGCGAATGTGCCTGGCAGCTTGCCAAGCGGGGTATTGACGTGACGCTCCGGGAAATGAAACCGGAGAAAAAGACCCCCGCCCATGTGACCAATGATTTCGCGGAGCTGTGCTGCTCCAACTCCCTGCGCTCCGACCAGCTGGAAAACGCCGTGGGCCTGCTGAAAGAGGAGATGCGCCGCCTGGACAGCCTGATCCTGTCCTGCGCCGACGCCACCCGGGTGGAGGCCGGCGGCGCCCTGGCGGTGGACCGCCACGGCTTTGCCCAGATGGTGACGGAGAAGGTCAAAAGCCATCCCCGCATCACCGTCGTCCCCGGCGAAGTGACGGAGATCCCGGAGGGCGAGGTGGTCATCGCCTCCGGCCCCCTGACCTCTGACGCCCTGGCGGAGCGCCTGCAATCCCTTCTGGGGGAGGACAGTGACCTCCACTTTTACGACGCGGCGGCGCCTCTGGTGTCCGCCGAAAGCGTGGATATGGACAAGGCCTGGTTTGGCTCCCGGTACGACAAGGGCGGCCTGGACTATGTGAACTGCCCCATGAATCAGGAGGAGTACGACGCCTTCTGGCAGGCCCTGACCACCGCCCAGGAGGCGGAGGTCCACGGCTTTGAGGACAGCCAGGTGTTCGAGGGCTGCATGCCGGTGGAGGTCATGGCCCGCCGGGGCCACGACACGCTGCTGTACGGCCCCCTGAAATCCCGGGGGCTGGACGACCCCCGCACGGGCCGCTGGCCCTACGCCGTGGTGCAGCTCCGCCGGGACAACGCCGACGGTACGGTCTATAACCTGGTGGGCTTCCAGACCCACCTGCGGTTCCCGGAGCAGAAGCGGGTGTTCTCCATGATCCCCGCCCTCCACGACGCGGAGTTCCTGCGCTACGGCGTCATGCACCGCAACACGTTCCTGAACTCCCCCAAGCTGCTGGACCGCTATTACCGCCTGAAAGCCCAGCCCCGCATCTCCTTCGCCGGACAGATGACCGGCGTGGAGGGTTATGTGGAATCCGCCGCCAGCGGCTTCCTGGTGGGCGTGGAGACCGCCCGGCGGCTGCGGGGCATGGACCCCATCGACTTCCCCCGGGAGACTGCCATTGGCGCCCTGGGGCTGTATGTCTCCAACCAGTCCATTACCCAGTTCCAGCCCATGAATATCAACTTCGGCATCATTCCGCCGCTTAGCCACCGGGTCAAGGGCAAGCGGAACAAGAACGCCGAGCTGTCCCAGCGGTCCCTTGCCATCATCGACCAGATCAAGGAGGAGGTCCTCGCATGAAGATCATCGTAGACGCCATGGGCGGCGACAACGCCCCCGCAGCCGTAGTTCAGGGCGCACTGGACGCCCACAAGCAGCACGGCGTGGACATCCTCCTGGTGGGCCGGGCGGCGGACGTGCTGCGGGCCGTGGAGGCCTGCGGCGAAAAGACCCTGCCTTCCGGCGTGGAGCTGAAAGACGCCAGCGAGGTGGTGGAGATTTCCGACGACCCCGCCACCGCCTTTAAAATGAAAAAGGACTCCTCCCTGACGGTGGGATTGAACCTGCTGAAAGCGGGGGAGGGGGACGCCTTCGTCTCCGCTGGTTCTACTGGCGCCTTGCTGTCCGGCGCGACGCTGCTGGTCAAGCGTATCCAGGGCATCCGCCGGGCCGCCATGGGCCCCGTCATCCCCGTTTTGGGCGGCAAGGCAGTCCTGTGTGACTGCGGCGCCAACGCCGAGTGTACGCCGGAGTACCTGATGCAGTTCGCCTATCTCGGCAATTACTACGCCAAGCGGGTCCTGGGGGTGGAAAAGCCCCGGGTGGCCCTGCTGAACATCGGCGCGGAGGAGGAGAAGGGTGACGCCCTGCGTCATGAGACCTACGCGCTGCTCCGGGCCGCATCGGAGGCGGGACGCCTCCACTTCACCGGAAACATCGAGGCCAGCGACGTGATGATGGGCGGCGCCGACGTGGTGGTGGCCGACGGCTTCACCGGCAACGTCATGCTGAAGAGTCTGGAGGGCACCGGCAAGTTCCTGCTGAAGGAACTGAAAAAGATGTTCCTCTCCAGCACGAAAACGAAGCTTGCCGCCGCCATGGTGAAGAGCGACATGGCGGACATGAAGAAGCTGCTGGACCCCAGCGAGATCGGCGGCACGCCCTTCCTGGGCATCTCCAAGCCGGTCATCAAGGCCCACGGCTCCTCTGACGCCCGGGCCATCTGCAACGCCGTCCTGCGGGCCAAGGAGTATGCGGAAAGCGGCTTCATCGCGGACATCGAGGCCAACATCGGCGCCATGAAGCTGGAGCGCGGCGCTGAAAAAGTGTAAGAAGCACTTGACAGGTACGCGGCTGTTGCCGTATGATTGCCTCAATACAACATATAGGAATCATCCCGTAAGGAGTGTGGCAGAAATGTCTATCGAAGAAATCTTTCAAACGATGCAGGAGCTGGTGGCCGAGCAGTTCGCCATGGAGCCCTCCGAAGTGACCATGGAGACCTCTTTTGAGGAGGACCTGGGCGCCGATTCCGTGGACCTGGTGGAGCTGGTCATGGCCATGGAGGAGGAATTTGAGATGGGCGAGGTCCAGGAGGAAGACCTGGGCAAGCTCAAGACCGTGGGCGACGCGGTAAATTATATCGCCGGAAAGCTGAAGTAAAGGAACATACCCCGCCGTCCGCGCGGGGTTTCCTTTTGGAGAGGAACGCTATGCAGGAACTGGAGAAAAAACTGAATTACACCTTCCGGGACCCGGCCCTGCTGTCCGAGGCGCTGAACCACAGCTCCTACGCCAACGAGCACCGCTCCGCCGGGCTGAACAGCAACGAGCGGCTGGAATTCCTGGGAGATTCCGTGCTGGGCTTCGTGACGGCGGAATTCCTGTTCGTCCAGCATCCCGACCTGCCGGAGGGGGACCTGACCCGCATCCGGGCGGCGCTGGTGTGCGAGCAGAGCTTGTATGAGGTGGCGCGGAAGCTGGACCTGGGCAGCTATCTGAAGCTGGGCCGGGGCGAGGAGGCCGGAGGCGGCCGCACCCGCACCTCCATTCTGGCGGACGCTACGGAAGCGGTGTTCGCCGCCGTGTATCTGGACGGCGGCATCGGTGAGGCCTCGGCCCTCATCCACCGTTTGCTGCTGGACGCCGAGAAGGAGGAGGCGGTGGAGGAACGCCGCCGGGACTACAAGACCGCCCTCCAGGAGCTGGTCCAGCGTCAGGCGGGCCAGGAGCTCAGCTACCGCATGGCAGGAGAGCAGGGCCCGGACCATGCCAAGACCTTTGTGGCGGAGGTGTTGCTCAATGGCGCGGTGGTAGGCACCGGCTCCGGCCACAGCAAGAAAGAGGCCGAGCAGTCCGCCGCCAAAGCGGCGCTGGCTGTCCTGGGCGAAAAATGACGAAAAACGGGGAACGCATCGCGTTCCCCGTTTTCTGTTGCGTTGACATAAATATGACTGGAATTTTTGGGGCATTCATGCTATACTATTTTTGTATGAAAATTTGAACCATAAGGAGCGTGAGCATATTGTCTCTGTTGTCATCCATCCTCCTGGGCCTTATTCAGGGCGTGGCGGAGTTCCTGCCCATTTCCAGCTCCGGTCATCTGGCCATCGCGGAGCACCTGCTGGGCATGTCCGGCGCCTCTGACATCCCGGAGTTTTTCGATGTGCTGCTGCACCTGGGCACCCTGCTGGCGGTGTTCGTCGCCTACTGGGACGACATCCGGGACATGGTCCTGGAGTTTTTCCGGGGCGTCAGCGACCTGGCCCACCGCTCCACGCCGACCCCCGTTCCCCCTGCCCGGCGGCTGATCCTGCTCATCATCGTGGGCACGCTGCCGCTGTTTGTTATCCTTCCTGTGAAGGACCTGGTGGAGGGCCTTAGCAACAATATGTACTTTGTAGCGGGCGCCCTGATCGTCACAGGCTTCCTGTTGTTTGCCAGCGACCGGGTGAAGAAGGGCCGCAAGACGGAGAAGAGTGCCACACTGCTGGATGCGCTGCTGGTGGGCGTGGGCCAGGCCATTGCTACCTGCCCCGGCATCTCCCGCTCCGGTACCACCATTACCGCTGGGTGCTTCGTGGGCTTTGAGCGGAAGTTCGCTGTCCGCTTTTCCTTCCTGCTGTCCATCCCCGCTATCCTGGGCGCTAACATCCTCAGCCTGAAGGATGCAGCGGAGGCCGGCATCATCTGGGGCGACGTCCCCGCATACCTGGTGGGCGTGGCGGTGGCCGCTCTCGTGGGTTACGCCTGCATCCGCCTGCTGAAAATGATCGCCGACAAGGGCAAGTTCGGCTTCTTCGCCTATTACTGCTGGATCGCAGGTACCGTCACCCTGGTCCTGACCATCATCCGGTAGCAGAAAACTTGCCCAGACGCGCAAGCGGCGTCAAGGGTTTTGCAGACCGCAAAACCTTGAAATGGTCGGGCTTTGCCTGACCATTTGAGTCCCAATCAAGGGGCCCCCGCAAAATCGAAGATTTTGTGGGGAGACAAGTTCGGCTTCTTCGCCTATTACTGCTGGATCGCAGGTACCGTCACCCTGGTCCTGACCATCATCCAGTAATCACCATCGGAGGTACATACCGTGGCTGCCACGACACAAAAGAAATCAACCAAATCATCCACCGCCAAGAAGAGCGGCGGCAGCGGCTCCGGCCGGTCCCAAAAGCCGTCCCAGCCCCAGCAGCGGCCCATCCGCCGGGAGGTGTGGGGCGTTGTCCTGCTGGTGCTGACGCTTTGCGCCGCCGTCAGCTACTTCAAGGTCTCCGCCATCTTCCTGGACTGGTTCGCGGCGCTGCTGAAGGGCCTGTTCGGCTACGGCTACTGGCTGGCCGCTCCGTCCATGCTGCTGGCGGCGCTGATCCTGCTGTTCCACCACGGCCGCCCCGTGCGGCTGCGGACGGCCTGCGCCCTGCTGCTGCCGGTCTTATTCGGTGCCCTGGGGCATATTCTGTTTTGCAAGGAGATCTTTGAGTCCTCCCTGGGCGTCCTGCCCAAGCTCTGGACCAGCGGCAACGCACTGGCCTCCGGCGGCGCCGTTTCCGGTGTCCTTGCCATTGGTTCCTCGGCGGTATTCTCTTCTCTCGTTTCCATGATCGTGTTTATCGTCCTGTTTGTTGTGCTGCTGATGGTGGCCCTGCGGCTGACGGTAGGGGCCCTCATCGAAAAACACCGGGAGCGCCCCCAGTACGAGGAGGAGCCGGAGCAGCCCCATATCCGCATGGTCCCTGTGGAGCCGCCCAAGCGCCGGACGGAGGAAAAGCCCCGGCCTCAGATCGACTTCCCCCTGGACGATGTGCCCGCCGCCAAACCGGCAGAGAAGACCCCCGAAAAAGCGCCGGAGAAGGAGGGGAAGTTCACCAGCTTCTTCCGGCATAAGTCCGACCAGCAGAAGACTCCTGCTCAGGTGCTGAGCGAACAGCCTGAAAGGATGGAAAAGACCCCGGCCATCCCCAGAGGCGACGAGCCGGTGGTCTCCGCGCCTGCGGTGCCCGTCCCCGCCCCTGCGCCTACACCCGCTCCTGCCGCCGCTCCCGCGCCGATGCCTGTGGCGGAAGAACCGGTCTCTCTCCGAAAGGAGAAGGCCAACACCGCCAAAGAGGTGGCGGCCCAGACCGCCGCCGTCACGGCGGAGATCGAGGAGAAGCTGGCCACGGAAGAGGACGTCTATCAGTTCCCGCCCATCACCCTGCTGCAGGCCAGCCGTGGAGAGAACCACATCGAGGCCGGGGCCGAGCTGCGGAACAACTCCCGCCGCCTGGCGGAGACCCTCACCAGCTTCGGCGTGGACGCCACCCCCGGCGACGTGGTCCACGGCCCCTCCGTCACCCGGTACGAGTTCGTGCTGGACCAGGGCGTGAAGCTCTCCAAAATTACCAATCTGGCGGACGATATCGCCCTGGCCCTGGGCGCCACCGGCGTCCGCATTGCCCCCATCCCCGACAAGATCTCCGTGGTGGGCATCGAGGTGCCCAACAAGCATGTCACCCCCGTCCTCATCCGGGACGTCATCGAGTCCCGCGATTTCACCGAGCACAAGTCCAAGACGGCCTTTGCCCTGGGCCGGGACATCGCGGGCAAAAATGTTATCGGCGACATCGAAAAGCTGCCCCACGTCCTGATCGCGGGTACCACCGGCTCCGGTAAGTCCGTCTGCACCAACTCCCTCATCATCAGTATGCTCTACAAGTCCACTCCCGACGAGGTCCGCTTCATCATGGTGGACCCCAAAATGGTGGAGCTGGCCCCCTATAACGGTATCCCCCACCTGCTGATCCCGGTGGTGACGGACCCGAAGAAGGCCGCCGGCGCCCTCCAGTGGGCGGTGTTCGAGATGATGAAGCGGTACAAGACCTTTTCCGAGCACGGCGTGAAGAAGCTGGAGGAGTTCAACCGTCTGGCCCGGGCCACCGAGGGCATGGAGACGCTGCCCAGCGTGGTGGTGGTCATCGACGAGCTGGCCGACCTGATGCTGGTGGCGGCCAAGGAAGTGGAAGAATCCATCTGCCGTGTGGCCCAGATGGGCCGTGCCGCAGGCGTCCACCTGGTCATCGCCACCCAGCGGCCCTCCGCCGATGTCATCACCGGTTTGATGAAGGCCAACATCCCCAGCCGCATTGCCTTCGCGGTGGCGTCCTCTCTGGAATCCCGCATCATTCTGGATAATACCGGCGCGGAAAAGCTGGTTGGCAGGGGCGATATGCTCTACGCCCCGCTGGGTGCTGGAAAGCCCACCCGTGTCCAAGGCTGCTTCATCTCCCCGGAGGAGATCGAGCAGGTGGTGGAGTTCGTCAAGCAGTCCGGCGAGGCCCAGTATTCCGACGAGGTCATCGCCAAGATCGAGGAGTCCATCCAGGAGAAGGAAAAGGGCGGCGCCAAGGGCGGCTCTGCCGCCGCTGCCGACTCCGGCGACGAGGACGGCGACGAGCTGCTGCCCGCCGCCGTGGATGTGGTGCTGGAGACAGGCCAGGCCTCCGTTTCCATGCTCCAGCGCCGGTTGAAGCTAGGCTACTCCCGTGCCGCCCGGCTGGTGGACCAGATGGAGGAGCGGGGCATCGTAGGCCCCTTCGAGGGCTCCAAGCCCCGGCAGCTGCTCATCACCCGCGCCCAGTGGCAGGAGATGCAGATGGGCGGCGCACCGGACAGCGACGATGAAGAACCACCGTTTTCGGATGAAGGGGTATGAAAGTTTGTACTACCGGGCTTGACAAAGTCCGGGAAAGCGCTATAATGTTTCATACTGAAAAGCGATGATGAAGCCAGCTTCCTGAAACCGGTTCACAGTGAGAGGGAGAAAGTGCAAACCCTCAGCCCACGCCGGGAAGCAGCCACTTCGGAGCAGTCCGCGAGGAGCGGAACGACCCATCCCCGTTACCGGATGACGTGAGATGTCCCCAAAGCGGGGGACAGATCAGGGTGGTACCGCGGATACATATTCGCCCCTGACAGGTGTCAGGGGCGTTTTTTATTTGATTTTTTGTCTCAAGGAGGCTGTTTTATGAAATTTTCCAGTAAGATCGAGGCCTGCGGCCTCTCGCCCATCCGCAAATTCCGTCCCTATGTGGTGGAAGCGGAAGCAAAGGGCCGGAAGGTCCTGCACCTGAATATCGGTCAGCCGGACATTGAGACCCCCAAGGCCTTCTTTGACGCCATCCGGAGTTTCGGAGAATCCGTTCTGGCCTACGCCCCCTCTCCCGGCGTGGAGAGCTATGTGGAGGCCGTCCGGGACTATTACACGGGCATGGGCTATCCCATCTCCTGCGACGACATTCTGGCCACCTACGGCGGCAGCGAGGCACTGCAGATCATCTTCTCCTGCATCCTGGAGGACGGCGACGAAGTGCTGGTGCCCGAGCCCTATTACCCCAATTACGATACCTTTATCCGCATCACCGGCGCCACCATCCGACCCATTCCCACCACCCCGGAGGAGGGTTACCGCTTCGCCAGCCGGGAGCGCATCGAGCCTTTTATCAACGAGCACACCCGTGCCATCCTGATGACCAACCCCGGCAACCCCACCGGCGTGGTCCTGCGTCCCGAGGAGCGGCAGCTCATGGCGGACATCGCCAAAGAGCATGACCTGTTCCTGATCAGCGACGAGGTCTACCGGGAGCTGGTCTACGGCGGCGAGAAGCCGTCCTCTATGCTGGAGTATACCGACGCGGCGGAAAACGTGATCGTGGTGGACTCCGTGTCCAAGCGGTTCTCCGCCACCGGCTCCCGGGTGGGCGTGGTGGTCTCCCGCAACAAGGAGTTGATGGCCCACGCCATGAAGATCTGCCAGGGCCGCCTGTGCGCCGCCACGCTGGACCAGGTGGGCGCTGCCGCCCTGTACCGCTCTATGACCCCGGCCTATTACGAGGACCTGCGGGCAGAGTACCAGCGCCGCCGTGACGCCGTGGTGGAGGGCCTGAGCAAAATTCCCGGCGTGAAGTTCAACTCCCCGGAGGGCGCCTTCTATCTGATGGTCACCCTGCCGGTGGACGACGCGGAAAAGCTCCAGTATTTCCTGCTGCAGGAGTTCGAGGACCACGGCGAGACCGTCATGTACGCCCCCGGTGAGGGCTTCTACGCCACCCCCGGCAAGGGCCGCAACGAGATCCGCATTGCCTACGTCACTAACCCCGCCGAGCTGCGCCGCTCCGTGGAGCTGCTGGGCCTGGGCATCGCGGCGTACAACGCCAAGCGGGAGGGCTGAGATGATCCGCCATATCGTCATGTGGAAATTCCACCCTGGCACGGAGGCGGAGCAGAAGCAGTTTCTGGACGGCCTGCGCTCCCTCCAGGGTGTCATCCCCCAACTTTTGAAGTCCGAGGTGGCTGTCAATGTGGGGGAGGGCAACTACGACGCCGTCCTGGTCAGTGAGTTCGAGAGCCTGGAAGCTCTGGATACGTATAAGAACGACCCCCGCCACAAGGCCGTCTCTGCCCTGTGTAAGTCCATCCGGGAGGACCGGGTGGCCGTGGATTACGAATTTTGAAAAAAGAACCGCCGCTTGCCGGACAAAATCAGTCGGTAAGCGGCGTGTTTTTTCAGCTTGCAGATAGGCCTCTGTATGATTAGAAGAAGTTTCTTCCTCGCAGGGGGAGTACGAGGGGGCGGTAGTCCCCTCGTGTTGGATCGGATATATTTATAAAATGCCTGCCGATGCAGGCGTTTTATAAATATATCCTACTTGACAAATGGGAAATAATATGGTATCTCTATATCATAGTAAAAAGATAGGAAATGGAGGAATACCATGAACGTCTATGCGGATAACGCGGCCACCACCGCTGTCAGCGCCACGGCCCTGGCCGCGATGATGCCCTGTTTTCAGGAGATATACGGCAACCCTTCCAGTCTCCATACCCCCGGTCAGCGGGCGGCGGAGAAACTGGCGGCGGCCCGTGAGACCTTTGCCAAGTATCTGAATGCCGACCCCCGGGAGATCACCTTCACCTCCGGCGGTAGCGAGGCCGATAACCAGGCCCTCCGCTCCGCCGCCCTCCTGGGTGCCCGAAAGGGGAAGAAGCATATCATCTCCACCAAGTTTGAGCACCACGCCATTCTCCACACCCTCCAGGCGCTGGAGAAGGAGGGCTTCGAGGCCACTCTGCTGGACATCCCGCCTGACGGCGTGGTGACGGCGGAGCAGGTGAAAGCCGCCCTCCGGCCGGATACCTGCCTGGTGACGGTGATGTTTGCCAACAACGAGATCGGCACCATCCAGCCCATCCCGGAGATCGGCGCGGTGTGCCATGAGGCGGGCGTCCTCTTCCATACCGACGCCGTCCAGGCGGCGGGCCATCTGCCCATCGATGTCCAGTCCATGCACATTGATATGCTGTCCCTCTCCGCCCATAAGTTCCACGGCCCCAAGGGTGTGGGCGTACTGTACGCCCGCCGGGGCATCGCCCTGACCAACGTCATCCATGGCGGCGCCCAGGAGCGGGGCAAGCGGGCCGGTACGGAGAACATCCCCGGCATCTGCGGCGCGGCGGCGGCCTTTGAGGAGGCCTGCGCCAACATGGAGAAGAACGCAGCGTTCCTGGAGCCCCTGCGGGACAAGCTCATCGCGGGTCTGACGGCCATCCCCCACACGGTGCTGAACGGAGACCCGAAGCGCCGGCTGCCCGGCAACGTCAACGTCTGCTTTGAGGGCATCGAAGGCGAATCCCTGCTGCTGCTCCTGGATGCCAAGGGCATCGCGGCGTCCTCCGGCTCTGCCTGCACCTCCGGCTCCCTGGACCCCAGCCATGTGCTGCTGGCCCTGGGCCGTCCCCATGAGGTAGCCCACGGCTCCCTGCGGCTGAGTCTCAGCGAATATAACACGGAAGCGGAAATTGACTATATACTGAAAGAATTGCCCAATATCGTGTCCTATTTGCGGGATATGTCCCCGGTGTGGGACGAACTGGAGAAGGGCCAGCGGCCCCACCTGATTTGAAAGGAGTCATGTAACATGGCATTGTATAGCGATAAAGTGATGGACCATTTCCAGCATCCCCGGAACGTGGGAAAGATGGAGGACGCCGACGGCATCGGCGAGGTGGGCAACGCCAAGTGCGGCGACATCATGCGGATGTATATCAAGGTGGACCACGACACCCAGACCATCACCGACGTGAAGTTCAACACCTTCGGCTGCGGCAGCGCCATCGCCACCAGCTCCATGGCTACGGAGCTGATCAAGGGCAAGCCCATCAGCGAGGCCCTGACCCTCAGCAACAAGGCGGTGGTGGAGGCTCTGGACGGCCTGCCCGCCCAGAAGATCCACTGCTCCGTCCTGGCGGAGGAGGCGGTGCGGGCCGCCATCCGGGACTACTACGACAAGAACAACATCCCCTACGGCGACGAGCTGCGGGAGTGCGACGGCCACTGCGACACCTGTCATCAGGAGCACGAATAAAAGGAAAATCCCCGGAACCTCAGTTCCGGGAATTTTTCAGGTCCGTCAGATTTCCTTGTCCTCCGCATCCTGACCGGCTTCCGGCAGAACGTTGGGCTTCTCCGCCGGGGCGGCAGGCTCCTTGGGGACAAAGGGGTAGCAGTCGGCGTAGGCCTCGTCAAAGTTCTTTTGATTCTGCTCGTTGTTGGGGGTCATCCGGGGGATGCTGCACACGAAGGCCACGATCATGCCGAACAGATAGCCCGCGGTGGGGGCGATGGATGTAAAGTGGATGACCACAGCGGAGATGACGCCCACCAGGATGAGCACCATCAGCGTCACCATGATGATGCGGCTGCGGGCCTTTTTCAAATCAAAGGCGGGGTTCTCCCGGTGGCGGCGCTTGGCCAGAGGAATAGAGGAGAACAGGGCCACCAGCGCCTGAATGCCGATGCAGGCCATCACGATAAAGCCGCCGGCGGCAGCGCCGAAGAAATAGGGAAGTTGGGAGAGAATATCCATATGTACCTCCTTGTCCGTTGAATGGGAATAAAATATTGAATCCATTATAGACGTGTTTTCTCCATTTGGCAAGAGAACCTTATTCCAGCACCACGATCCGTCCATCCAGACGGCCCCGGTCCATGGTCACAACGCCGTAAGTGGGGCGGCGGTAGTCCCCGATGCTGCCGGGATTCAGAAACAGCGTTTTGCCCCGCATATCCACCAAGGGATTGTGGGTGTGGCCGAACAGGAAACAGTCCAAATTCTGTTCCTCCGCGGCATAGCCCGCGCTGAGCAGCGACTGCTTCACGCCGTAGGTGTGACCGTGGCAAATGAGGACACGTTTATCCTCGATAAACAGCAGTCGCTGGCTTTCCTCCGCTGGGCGGAAGTCGCAGTTGCCGGGGACCTGGTGAAACTCGATGCCGGGGCAAGCGTCGTGGAGATGCTCGCCGTCCCGCCAGCAGTCCCCCAGATGGAGGATCATCCGGGGCGCTTCCCGTTCCACCGCCTGCAGCATATTGGAGACATTCCCGTGAGAGTCGGCCAGGACCAGAATTTTCATAACGGCACCCCTTTTCATATAACGTACAGTATACGCCGTTTTTCCGCAGGATGCAATGGCCCCGCGGACATCTGTCCGCGGGGCGTTTTGCGTTTAAGGAAGGTTGGCCTGGGCGGGCCCAGTGAGCAATCGCCCGTAGATGTCGAACCGGGAGCCGTGGCAGGGGCAGTCCCAGCTTTTCTCGTCGGGATTCCACTCCAGCTGGCAGCCCATGTGGGGGCATTTGGGGATTACCGTGTGCAGCTCACCTTTTTCATCCCGGTAGACGCCCAGCTTTTCACCGTCCACCTCCGCCACGCCGCCGTGTCCCGGCTGGATGTGGCCGGCGGAAATCCGTCCCGGCTCCAGAAACCGCTTGCTCAAGCCCTTGATGGAGCAGGCGGCGTCCTCCGCCAGCTGCTGAGCGGAGGCCCCGGCCTTGAAGCGGTGGGGGGCAAACACGGCGCTGTCCGCCGGAGGCGTCTGCCCCAGGGCCATGGCGCTCAGGACTTCCGCCGCTACCACCGAGGAGCTCATGCCCCACTTCTGGAACCCGGTGGCAACCAGCCAGTCCGGGCGGCTTTCGGCGTACTGGCCAATGTAGGGCACGCCGTCCATGGGGATGCAATCCTGTGCGGACCAGGCGGCGGCCTCCCGGCACTGGGGCCAGTACCGCCGTGCCGCCTGCCGGAGCATTTCGTATTTTTCGCCCTTCCGGTTGTCTCCCGTGCGGTGGGCACCGCCGCCCAGCAGCAGATACGGCCCCCAGGAGCGGAAGGACAAGCCATCTTCCTCCACGCCCAGATAGCACCCCTTCATCCATTTCGCGCCCTCCAGGGCCAGCACATAGCTGCGCTCCTGGTGCTGCCGGGCGAAGAAGTATCCCGGCACGTTCAAAAAGGGGTAGTGGCAAGTGAAAATGACCGTTTTGGCGGTGACGCTGCCGCCCTCCACCATGACCCGCCCCTCCTCCACATCCAGTACCCGGCTGTGCTCGTAGATGGTCAGGCCGTCCGCCAGGGCCGCCAGCAGCTTCAGAGGATGGAACCGGGCCTGGTCCCGCAGGCCCAGGGCCAGGGCGGAAAAGGGCAGCTCCGTGTCGTGGGTGAGGTACACGTCCATCCCTAAAGCCTTGCAGGCGCCGTATTCCTGCTCCAGCGGCCCCGGCGCCCCGGTGGTGTAAAGAAAGCTGTCGCAGTCCTCAAAATCGCAGTCGATGTCCCACTCCCGCACCAGCCGCCGCAGCCGCTCCACGGCGGCGAGGTTGGCCCGGGCGTATTGTCCCGCCGCCTCGGGGCTGAAATCCTCCGTGAGCTGATGGTATTTCAGCCCGTGCTGAGCCGTCAGCTTGGCGGTGGTGCCGGCAGTCTGGCCGCTGCCGACGCGGTTTGCCTCAATGACCGTCACCTCAGCCCCTGCCCGCCGTAGAAAGCTGGCGGTGAGCATCCCGGCCAGCCCGCCGCCGATGATTGCCACATCCGCCTCATAGTCGCCGTCCAGCATGGGAAATTCCGGCAGGGCGGCTGTTTTTGTCCAGATAGAGTCCATCTTTCCGCCTCCTTCGCGTGTTGGCAGTAGTATGCCCCATCCGTGAAAAAAGCAGTCGGCGGTTTGACAGCCGCCGCCGGATTTGATATCATGGCCCTTGAAAGTGAGGAACGGCGATGAACGGTAATTTTGACTTTCTGAATATGAGTTTTTTCACCAAGGCGTCGGTGTATCCCGGCAGCCTGGGTACCTTCCGCTACCGCTTCCAGCGCACCGGCTGGATGGACGACGGCAGCATCCAGGTCTGGGTGTATGAGAACACCAGCTTTGAGCTGGCCCAGAACGTGGAGACGGAGACCTTCCCCTGGACGGAGGAGGGCGTGGAGCAGATCCGCTCCTGGCTGGAGCAGAAGCTGGCGGAGCGGGGCACGGAGCCCTACCGCATCCCCTACCCGCCGAAAAGAGGATGAAAAAAACCGCCCATTTTGGGCGGTTTTTCGCTTAATGCAGGGGTTCAAATGCCGCTCCCGTCACCAGGTCGTGCCAGGCAAACACGCCGTCCTCCAGCGTCATGTAGCTGTGGGGGGTGCCCTCCTTGGGCAGGGACAGGGAGCCGGGATTCAGATAGGTGAAGGTGCCGCAGTCCCGCCGCACCGGCAGATGGGTGTGTCCACAGAGCAGGAAGTCGCCCTGCTTCAGCGGCGGGGGAGCGTCCGGCCCGTGGAGATGGCCGTGGGTGGCGAAGATGGCCTTGCCGTCAGCGTACAGCAGGGCGGAGTCCGCCAGCATGGGGAAGTGGAGCACCATCTGGTCCACCTCGGAATCGCAGTTGCCCCGGACGCAGAACAGCTGGTCAGCCACGCCGTTGAGCAGGGCGGTGACGGCCATGGTGTCGTATTCCTCCGGCAGGGGATTCCGGGGGCCGTGGTACAGCAGGTCACCCAGCAGCACCAGCCGCTCCGCCTGTTCCCGCCGGAAGGCGTCCAGCAGCAAGCGGCAGTAGTGGGTGGAGCCGTGGAGATCGGATGCGATAAGCAGTTTCATGGAAAGTTCTCCTTTGTCAGTCAGTTTCATATCAGTATGATTGTAGCGCCCCGACTCAGAAAAAGCAACGCAAAATCTTGCAGCTGCCGCAGCGGAGGTATATAATACGTGGTTGAATCCATCAAACAGGAGTGAATCGCTATGAAACTGAACGTTTCTGAACTGCTGGACCTGTCCCACACCCTGGCGGGGGACTATCTGGCGCAATTTGAATATCCCTGGCAGGCCCTGGACGGCATCAAGGAACTCATCCTGGCCCTGGGCCCCACCCTGCCCACCGGCGAGTATGACCAGCCCGCCCCCAACGTCTGGGTGCATAAGACCGCTAAGGTGTTCCCCTCGGCCTACCTGGGTGCTCCCTGCATCATCGGCCCTGAGACGGAGGTCCGCCACTGCGCCTTCATTCGCGGCAGCGCCCTGGTGGGAGCCAACTGTGTGGTGGGCAACTCTGTGGAGCTGAAAAACGTCATCCTTTTTGATAACGTCCAGACCCCCCACTATAACTATGTGGGCGACTCCATCCTGGGCTATAAGAGCCACATGGGCGCAGGCTCCATCACTTCTAACGTGAAGTCCGACAAGACCCTGGTGGTGGTGAGAAACGGCGAAGAGCGCATCGAGACGGGCCGGAAGAAGTTCGGCGCCATCCTGGGCGACCATGTGGAGGTGGGCTGCAACAGCGTTCTGAACCCCGGTACGGTCATCGGCCGGAACACCAGCATCTATCCCACGTCCTCCGTCCGGGGCACCATCCCGGCGGACAGCATTTTCAAGGCCCAGAACGACATCGCCGCCCGCAAATGACGGAAAAATATCAAAAGGGGGGGGACAGGCAAAGCCTGTCCCCCCTTTTGGCAAACGGCTTCAATCTGGATATTTTCCTTTCCCAACCCGAATCGAACCCGCTGTGCTGGATTCACGGTTGGTTTTGGGTACGAACTGAAAAGTTGGAGCTTCAAAACCGTTCGCATTCCTCCCGCAGCCGGTGATTCCCTTTGTTCCTGCCGACGATATTTTTATGAAAATTTTAGAAAAACGGATATTTATCATGGGTGGCATGTGCTATACTAAAAAAAGAACAAAGGAAGTGAACGTGTGGATATCATTGTGCTGAAAGAGGAACACAGGGCCAGCTTTTCGCATTTGCTGCCGGAAACGTTGGCACAGCAGCTGGGAGGGCCGGGCACCTTTTCCCTGGGGCTACTGGATCGGCGCGAGGATGGCTTCCATCCCGTCGGTATCCTGATGACGCAGGTGGGCGAGAGCGACGTGGAGATCCTGTGGATCTATGTGGAACCGGAGCTTAGGTTCCAAGGGGCCGGTACGCGGCTGCTCAGGAGCCTTATCAGCATTTTGAAGCGGGAAAAAACAGCCGGCACACTGGCGGCATTTCTGGACTCCAGAAGTGAGTATACGTATTTCTTCCTCTTTAACGACTTCGACATCATTACGGCCAGCCGGGAAAAGCTGTTTGAAACCACGGTGGGCGCCCTGGCGGAGGGCAAGCTGGGGAGCTTCACCGTTCCCCGGGGCGTGATCCCGTTCTCCCAAGTGCCCAATGTCTACCTGCGTGCCTTTAGTCAGAAAGCACAGAAGCGGGGGGAGGACACGCTGGTCAGCTTCCCGCTGCGGCGGGAGGACTATCTGCCCTGCAGCGTGGCAATGGTGGAGCACGAGGAGATCACCGGCCTGCTGCTTTTCGCCGAGGATGAGGGGCAGGAGGGCTTCTCTATGGTATACCGCTATGTGCTGGCAGAGGATTCCCGCCGGGCGGCCGCCATGGCCTGCGCCAGCGTCCATGCTATGGCGAAGCAGCACCCCTACGAAACCCCGGTGCGGCTGATGACGATGGACAAGATTTCCCAAATCATAGCCGGCACCTCCGCGTCCCCGGCTGAGGAGACTGAGCTTGTGGCGCTGACATATGAGCTTGAAGGAGGAGACGAAACTTGACTGCACAGGAACGTTTGGAGAAAAGCCGGCAGGAACTGGATGCGTATCGCCAGAACGTCCAACAGGATGAACGGGTCGATATGGATTATTACCAGGAACGCCTGGGGCAAATGCGGTACATGCAGAGAAACCATCCGGATTTCGAACACCTGGATCTGAGCCGCGACATGGGTGTGGGAAGAGACCCCGTCATAGCCCTCGTCATGGGTCAGCTCAATGTCGAGGCCCGCATCCGCCGTCTGGAGGAGGAAGCCGCCCAGGAGCCTCAGGTCATCGCCGTTCCCCTGGCGCAGATCGTCCAGCCTCTGGCTGAAACGCCTCCACCCCCGGAGGCGGCGCAGGCCGCCCCGCAGCAGCAGCTGAGCCGCTGGCAACGCGTCAAAAACTGGTTCAAGAGCACCTTTTCCCGCAACCGTGAGGAGTCTTCCGCCGGAGGGCCGCCTGAACCCGCGCCCGAGCCGGTACAGGTTCAGCGGGACTGCCGAACCTTGATCCCCGCCATCGAGACCACCCCAGTCCGTAGCCGTGTGAGGAAGGTACGGCGCTTCCAAAAGGCAAACCGCAAAGACCCGGGCATCGTGACCCCCGAGGAAATGAGGATGATGCAGCAAAGGGGCGCCCGTGGCAGTGATGGACAATTTCTTGCAGTACGCAGTGCTCCGGTAGTGACGCCCATTGCAGAGCAGGCTAGGGAACTCTTTAAAAAACTGGAAGCCAATGGGTTCGACTTTCAAACGGCACTTTCCGGCATGAAAGAATGCCAGATCGCAGTGGGATATGTTAAAGTGAATGAGGCTTCGGTCTCCATGGTCGTGCGGGGCATGAAGATGTGGGACGAATATCTGGAAAACAAGCATGTTCAGGAGTATATCACTATGCTCTATCAGAGCGTGGGAGACGTTCTCAAGAGAAATGTGAAGGAGGCGCGTGGGGATGACGCTTTCCCCACCGATGATGAGTTTGACGACCACATTATGGAAATTCTGCCCACACGGGGTCTGGAGTGCTTCCGCAATCAGCTAAAGGATCCCAAAGCTTCTCAGGATAGCCGGGACTTTGCAAAAGAGTGCAGCAAGCTCATGGGCAAAATGGCGCATGTGGAAAAATTCTGTGCCAGCTGCGATGACCCCGATACTGTGGCGATGCTCCAGCCGATGCTCCAGCAGTACCGCATTTTAAAGCAGAAGATCAGTCAGATCGGCGCTCCCATGCGGGAACGGCGGCTCAGAGAGATGAATTCTCCTACGCCCCCCGCAGGCGGCGCGGCAACCTGAGCAAAAACAAACCGCCCGGTTCGACAGTCCAGCTGTTCGAATCGGGCGGGATGAGTTTTTGATGCAAAGCATAAAAAACTCGTCGCAAGCGATATGACGTTTGCGACGAGTTGGCGCAGCGGGTGGGATTCGAACCCACGTGCCCTTGCGGACAACTTGATTTCGAGTCATTTGGAGTGAAAAATCGATGAGAATCGATGAGTAACTTTAAGACCCCGCCAAATCGAATACCACTCGCATTTTGAATCAAATACGCACCCTACACAAAGCGTAGAAAAAGCGTAGAAACCGCCCCACAAGCTAACATCAGGATACCGCAAAAACGCCGAAATATCAAGGGTTTTCCGGCTCGGAAGCCGAAATGACCTACTCGATTTCGAATCCGATGTACAGGGTGATTTTAAGAGAATTGAGGTAACTCTGGTCACCGAAAAACGCAGTCATAGCAACGGTTTTTCGGGATTCGAATACCCCTCGGTTTAGACCAAAATTCGCAAAACTCTCCGCAAAGTGTAGAAAAAGCGTAGAAGTGAGGAAGGCGAATATGCCTTTAAGTAACTATAGTTTCCGACCCCTTCAAAAGGGAAAGTGTAGACGGTTGCCTGCCACTGACAGCATCAATCAACCAACCACACCCCTACGGAGGACAAAACAGTGGAAACAGAGTACTCCTTCCTCTACGAGGAATATCCCGAAATCATAAGCGCAGATCAGTTGTACCGCATCTGCCGCATCAGCAAACGCAAGGCAAAATGGCTCCTCGACGGCGGGTATATCCCCTGTCAGGACAGCGGCAAGAAAACCCGCCGCTATAAAATCCGCATCGACGATGTGGTCACCTATCTCCGGACGCTGGAAACAGCACCGGAAACTGTGGCCGCTCCGGTCGGTCTCTTCAACAACAAGAACAAGCGCATCAATCCCATCGCCCAAATCAATGTCAGGGACTTTCAACGATTTCTCTACACATTGTGGGCAGAACAGCCGGATGCTCTGACACCGAAAGATGTCCGGTCACTCATCGGGTACAGTCACGGAACGATAGGTCAGTGGCTGGTTCACCAGAAGCTCAAGAGTGTCATGCTGCCGGACAGGACACAAGTCATCGCAAAGAAATGGCTGGTGGAGTTCATCTCGGAATACACCATCCAGAACCCCAGTCACCTCTCCAATACCAATCGGCAGATAGCACTACGGTACTTGGAACAAGAGTAAGAACATAATATTCCTACACGGCAATATTCTCCCGCACTACCAGGGCTGTTCCTACATGGGACAGTCCCCATGTATCGGGTACTGTATCAGAAAGGTAAAAGGCGAGAAAGAGCCGTAACACCGAAAGACGGTAGAAAATTTCACATCTATGTGCTATAATATTTTTCACATTGGGATTTGAGAAATCAATATGCCATATCAAGGAGGTCAAAGGTGGACTGGCGAGAAGAAAAGCTAAAAGAAGAATTATCCAAATACGATATTTTGTTTTCAGACCTTTGCAGCCTTGATAGGTATGACGATTGCATATCTGAAAAGGTTTTACTTATTTTACTGCAATGGTCTTGTTGCGGGCAAAATGACGCAAGCATTTTATTGGGACGCAGGAAAATAGCTGAACTCCCGCATGAATGGCTAAATTCGCATTTGTATAATGTCGTGAAGCATAACTTTGATTATACAGATGATTGGAATTATCGCAGACTATTAGAATTGGTAAATGCCTATCTACCCGAACACATAAATAGCTTTCTGGACTTAAATGCAGAAACTAACAATCTTGACCTACTTGACGTAATAAATGACTTTAAGAAATAATGAATACACATTTTTCAAGGGACAGCCGAAAATCGGTTGTCCTTTTCTTTTACCCGAGATGTAAGCGTCAATTTGACGGTCGTAACAGACCATCAAATTGGCGCTTTTTTTATTTCTCAAAAAAGAACGGAGGAAAATACAATGAGAGTCAGCGCAGAGGAAAAGAAAAGATATTTTCAGGAAACAGCCATCGCCCTTCGGCGCGAGGGCTTCCGAGTGGAGCCGAGCGTCGGCGGCAGGCTTGCTGTCTGGCTGGATGAACATCCGCTTTGTGAGGTAGACCAGATCGGCGGCATCACCTACCGCAGCGATAACATCCCCACCCAGGAGTATGTGGCAGCAAAGGACAAGGCATACAGGATCGTCTGTAACACTGCCGAGTATATGAAGCAAATGGAACAGGCCCCTCCCCTGAAGGTCAGCGACCTGCCGGACAGATATAAGGTACTGGCGGATTTCAACGGTGTAGTGCTGGCAGGAGCGCATAGCAAGTATGGAGTGGAGTTCGTCACCTGGGACTGGGATCACGACCGCAAAGGCCTGTCCCACGGTCACTACTTTACCGGCAACTACGAGGGAGCCAAGCGTGACTTCGCCACCCGTTCCGGCCTCATTCCCGAACAGCAGCTCTTCAAGGACGAGCAGCTCATTGAAATCTACCGATGCTGTGCAGACACCCTCGACGCAGGCTTCGACCTGACCTACGAACAGGAGAAGTGCATCAAAAGTGTTCAGGAACAGATTGAGAACGGAATGCCCGATATCATGGACCGCATCAGAGAGCAGGATCAGCATACCGTGGAACCCTACAGCCAGGAACAGACCATGTAACAACCAACGATAAGCGCCGGAGTTTTAGCAATAAGACTCCGGCGCTTTTTTTGTTTTACCGAAAGGAGTCAGCCACCTATGACACGCTATTTCATGCGGGATACCCCTCTGCGCCAGATGGAACAGCAGATGATGACCCCGCCCAACTTCAAACCCAGAGGCCACGGCCTGTATCATCCCGGCTTTCGGTACAAGTCCAAGGATGTGGACTGCCGGTACTGTACGAACTTCGACCGCAAGCACCCCTGCCCCTTGAGTCAGTGCATCTGTCTGGAGGAACGAATCGAGGCCGGAGCGCTCGACCTCACCGAGTTTGTGCGGGACTGCTTCTGCTCCGAGATGGGGCCGCAACTCCAGAGCCGACTGCAGGACTACCTCGACCAACACGCATTCAACTTTTTCCTGAGTGACACCCATTGGAACCGCTGGAAGCGCACAAGAGATCGCTGCTATCGGATGTCAGACCGAAACAAGGCGGCGCTCTTCCTCCTCACCGCATACGAGGATATTTGGCGCAGGGTCATCTGGCACTTTGACAGCGATGGCTTCGACTTCCAGGCTGTCCGGCTCTCCGGTATCCAGCCGGAGCTGTACAGCGTCTACCAGGCGGCAAAGGCCATCTCCATCGGCAGCCGCAACATCACCACCGCCGATCTCGCATCTCCCGAACTGGTCACAGATGAGGCGTTCCAACTGATTATCTGCGCTCTGCTTCTGGCCAAGTACGGAGATGCGATTTTGAATTTAGAAAGAAAGACAGGTGATATCAAGCAATGATGCAAGCAGTATTGAGCAACGCCAGCCACCCGGAATACGGCGTTGCGACTATTCCGTTCCCCATTCCCAGAGAGCAGTTCGACCACTGCATCGAGCTGGTGGAAGCGCTGGAGGTCGGCAATGCTTCCGCAAGGGACTGCCATGTGGATGAGATCCGAAGCGCATGGCCTGTGCTGACCCGGCTGGAGGGCAG
>JAGBDS010000003.1 GCA_017937405.1 Oscillibacter sp. | reverse complement strand
TAAATTCCAGTGCCCCAAAGAGTTTGTCATAGAATGCAGCGGAACTCTGGGATGTGAACAGTGCCACATCCTGAATGATTTCCTGTCGGTAGATAGCGGCCAGCTCCTTTCGGTTTGGTTTTGTCTCAACTTAATTTTACCCCTCAGGAGCTCCGCTTTCTATACTATATGAGTGATTTCTGGTTTTAGCCATGGCCGGAAACCATTGATATGACTTGCTTTTTCGAGTTTTGCTCATGGGTTTTATGAGTGATTATAAGGAGGTGAAGAGCTATGTTAATCAGAATGGACCATGGGAATAAGCAAATTAAGACCGCACACTGTGAACCATTTACATCCGGTTTAATAGAAAGGGATGTCCGTCCCTTTGCTGCTGATATGCTCCAGTTCCGGGACAAGCTTTATCTGATCACCGGCCAGCGCATTCCGTACCGCAGGGGCAAGACCGGGGATGTGACCATTTCTTTATTTTGAGCCTGTTCGCAATTATCCGCGAGATCGAGGCACAGGGCTGCTATCAGTCCGGAGTTACACGGGCGCAGTTGGCGGTTGGCCTACCGCCTGCCCACTATGGGACGCAGAATCAGCTTTTTACCCGTTACTTTCAGAACCGCGGCACGGTTACTTTCACTCACTGGGCAATGCCGTCAAATTCACTGACGACGGCGGCACGATCCGTTTTGAAACAGACTACCGCCCCGGTGAGGATGCCAGGCACATCGTTGTGCGCTATCACGTCACGGACAGCGGCGTGGGCATGGCCATCACGAAGCGGTATGTGGAGCTGATGGGCGGTACGATATCCGTTGAGAGCAAAAAAGGCAGAGGTTCTGCTTTCACCGTGGAGCTCCCCATGGAGCTGACCGATGAGGAACATGTCCGGAAGCAGGAGCTGCCCATTGCAAAGGCAAATCTGACCGGCGTGAAGGTGCTCATGGCAGAAGACAACGATTTAAATGCCGAGATCGCAGCGATCCAGCTTGAAGAATGCGGAATGCAGGTGACCAGAGCCGTAGATGGAGAAGAAGTGGTGGAAATCTTCGCAAACCATCCTGCCGGCACCTTCGACATCATTCTGATGGACATTATGATGCCGAAGATGAACGGCTACAAAGCCACTATGGCGATCCGCAGTCTCGATGACCGGCCTGACGGCCATACGATCCCCATTATCGCCATGACTGCCAACGCCTTCGCCGAAGATGTGCAGGCGTCTTTGGATGCGGGGATGAACGGTCATCTGTCAAAGCCTGTTCAAATGGATGAGGTCGTAAAGACTATTGCGCGGAATTTGAACCGCTGAGTGACTCTTGCTTTCCAGGAATGCCTTGATGGGGCAAACAAGAGAAAAGAGTGCTTAAATGCAAAAGCAAATTCTCGATGGCCATTTCTAAAAACATCATTGACATGATGGGAGGCACCATTGCGGTACAGACGGAAAAGGACAAGGACAAGGGAACAGAATTCACGATCCGTCTGGCTCTGCGCCTGTAATCGGAACACCGCAGCTTGGAGACGATCAGGAGCTGGAGGGACTAAAGGCCCTGGCAGTAGACGATGCTTTCAACACCTGTGACAGCGTGACCAAAATGTCGGTACAAGTTGGAATGCGGCCTGAGCGGACCCTCTTTGGCAAAGAGGCAGTCCTCCGGACCAGACATCATTCTTACTGCCTCCGACTTTAATAGGAAGCACCTGTCGCTGGTGGAGGTCAATGAGAGGGAGACCGCTCTGGAGATTCTGGGCGAGTATGGATTCCAAATCGATACGGCGGAAAACGGTGCGGAATCCGTGAAGAAAATCGCCGCCTCCAGACCCGGTGATTATGAGGTGATTATGACCTTGTGCTCATGGACATCCAGATTGGTGATGGATGGCTGCGAAGCTACCCAGGCAATCCGTGCACTGGAGAACCCGGTACTGGACAGTATCCCCATTCTGGCTATGACCGCCACCATATTCGAAGAGGGGCGCAAAGCTGCCGCAGAGTGCGGTATGAACGGCTTCCTCTCCAAGCCCATCCAGATTGAGGAGCTTGTATAAACTCTGCAAAGTGTGTTCGAATCTGGGACGATATCAGCCTGGCTCCCGAAATCTCAGACCTCCGCTCGGCGACGGTTGATCCGAATCCCTCTCTTAACATCCTTGCTGATTGAAAAGGAGTTAGATGGCTATGAGCGATACAATAACGGGTGCCTACATGAATCGTCAAAATTCACCCGATGATGCTGCGGGCGGCCGGACCAGGGATGATCTGGCAAAGGACTACCAGCAGTCTGGTGGACAACCTTCTGACAGCGGGTAAGCAAAGGACACAGTTCAAATCTATGTACTCAGTATCATCCGGTTCAATCGACAATTTCACTGAGCGTCCTGATCGTATTCTACGCGGGAGCGGCAATGCGCTGCTCCCGCTCACTTTTATATTCACGAGAAGGTGACCATCATGAAACAGCGTGACCCCGGAAAATATGTGTTGAATCCGAACACAAAGATGGTATTAATTGCTTACAACAAAAGACTTGCTGATTGAATTGTAAAATAGTAATGCGCAAAAAGTAAAATGCGCAGAGAAATAGGGGTTAACCATTCAGATTTTTTATGTAAACGAACATGCCCTGTAAAGGAATATATGAATGGCCATCCGTGCGGGCGGCCGTTTTTCTGCAAAATCCGTATAAAATTGCCTTAATATGCCCAGACTGACACCGGGGTGATGCGTATGCGGTATGTACGGTATGTCAGGAGCCGCCGGAAGGACAAAACGCCGGTCCTGCGCCTGGAGCCGGAGAAGCGGCTGTGCCCGCTGTTTGACCCGGTTACCATCGCGGAATTTCCCGTGGCGGAACCGGGGGAGATGGGCTACCGGGTGCTGGACAACTTCTGCGAGGAGCATATCGAGTGACTTTCGGCCTGCCTGAAAAGGCGGGCCGATTTTGTTGCCCTGAGCCTCTAAACGTGGTACACTATCCAAAAAGATTTTGAGAAGGAGACTTCCGTATGAAGCGCTGTTTCATTTTTGCCGCCGGCACCTTTTTCGGCCTGCGGGAGCGCCCTGTCTCCGGCGATTTTGTCATCGCCGCCGACGCGGGCTACCGGACCTGCCAACAGGCGGGTATCGTCCCGGACCTGCTGCTGGGGGACTTCGACTCCATGGAGCAGCCGGATTTCCCCAACATCCACCGCTCTCCTGTGGAGAAAGACGACACGGACACCATGCTGGCCGTCAAGACAGCCCTGGAGCAGGGCTGCGATACCGTATACATCTACGGAGGCACCGGCGGCAAACGGCTGGACCACACCCTGGCGAACCTCCAGACCCTGCTCTTCCTCCGCCGCCGGGGCGTCCGGGGTTATCTCTATGATGATGACTTCGTGTGGACTGCCATCGAAAACGAATCTCTCACCATCGCAAAGACGGTGGATTGGGGACTGTTTTCCGCTTTTTGCCTGGGGGACCGGGCGGAGGGCATCGACGAAGTTGGCTTCCAGTACCCGCTGTCCGACGCTGCTCTGACGCCGGAATTTCCTCTGGGCGTCAGCAACCATATCATGGAACCCACGGCTACCATCACCATCCGAAAGGGTGCTTTGGTGGTCGGTTGGCAGCTTCCAGCGCTATCCTAAATATAGCATAACGCTTCGTACAAACAATGATTGCATGGGCCTGAAATTTATTGTATAATGAACCAAACGGGAAAGGTTGACCTTTCCTAAAAACTAACAGACCGTGGGACCAGCGTTGGGCACGGCAGCCAGGAGGAGCATATGGCAACATTTACCGTGAACGGCAACGCCGTGACTGTCGAAAAGAATCAAAAGCTGATCCGCTACCTGCGGGATGAACTGCACCTTACCAGCGTGAAGGACGGCTGCAGCGAGGGTGCCTGCGGCACCTGCACCGTGCTCATTGACGGCAAGGCCACCCGCGCCTGTATCCCCCAGACCGACAAGCTGGAGGGGAAGACCATCGTCACGGTGGAGGGCCTGACGGATTTTGAGCAGGAAGTTTATACATACGCTTTCGGCCACGCGGGCGCCGTCCAGTGCGGCTTTTGCATCCCCGGCATGGTGATGTGCGCCAAGGGATTGCTGGACGTGAACCCGAATCCCACCCGGGAGGAGGCCGCGTTCGCCATCCGCAACAACATCTGCCGCTGTACCGGCTACGTGAAGATCATCGACGCCATTTTGCTGGCGGCGCAGCTGTTCCGGGACGGCAAGATCCCCGAAGAATCCGCAGACTGGTCTCTGGGTGCCCGTGTTCCCCGGGTGGACGTGGAGGAGAAGGTCACCGGCACCGGCCAGTATCCCGACGATATTTACCTGGACGGCATGATCTACGGCAGCGCCATCCGTTCCCAGTATCCCCGCGCCAAGGTGCTGGCTATCCATACGGAGGAGGCCAAGGCTTTGCCCGGCGTGGTCTGCGTCCTCACCGCCGCCGACATTCCCGGCAATAACAAGGTAGGCCATCTGAAAAAGGACTGGGACACCATGATCGCCGTGGGAGACATTACCCACTATTTAGGCGACGCTGTCTGCCTGGTGGCCGCTGAGACCCCTGAAATTCTGGCCCAGGCCAAGGCACTGGTAAAGGTGGACTATGAGGAGCTCCCCATGGTCCGCAGCCCCCGGGAGGCCATGCTTCCTGACGCGCCTATGGTCCACAAGGAGGGCAATCTGCTGGCTCACAAGCACATCCAGCGGGGCAACCCCGCCCTTGCTATCGCCAAGAGCAAGCATATCCTGACCCAGCGGTTCTCCACGCCCTGGACGGAGCACGCCTTCCTGGAGCCGGAGTGCGCTGTGGCATATCCCGACGAAGACGGCGTGATGGTCCTCTCCACGGACCAGGGCGCCTATGATACCCAGCACGAGATCATGGGGATGCTGGGCCTGCCCGCCGAAAAGGTAAAGGTCCGCAACTGCCTGGTTGGCGGCGGCTTCGGCGGCAAGGAGGACGTGACCGTCCAGCACCATGCGGCCCTCATCGCATATCTCACCAAGCGTCCTGTTAAAGTCAAGCTGACCCGTGCCGAGAGCATCCTCATCCATCCCAAGCGCCACCCCATGGAGATGGAGTTCGCCCTGGGCTGTGATGAAAACGGCATTATCCAGGGCGTGGTAGCGGAAGTCATCGCCGATACCGGCGCCTACGCCTCTCTGGGCGGCCCGGTGCTGGAGCGTGCCTGCACCCATGCCGCCGGACCCTACAACTACCAGAACTTCGAGATCGACGGCTGGGCCTATTACACCAACAATCCCCCCGCCGGCGCCTTCCGGGGCTTCGGCGTGACTCAGACCTGCTTCTGCATTGAGACGCTGCTGAACCAGATGGCGGACATCGTGGGCATTTCCCCCTGGGAAATTCGCTACCGCAATGCCATCCGCCCTGGTCAGGTGCTTCCCAACGGCCAGATCGTGGACGATTCTACCGGCCTGGTGGAGACCCTGGAGGCAGTGAAGCCCTACTATGACAAGGCGAAGTACGCGGGCATCGCCTGCGCCATGAAGAACGCCGGCGTGGGCGTGGGCATCCCGGATACCGGCCGTGTCCGGCTGGTGGTTCAGGACGGTAAGCTCCACATTCTGGCGGGCGCCTCCTGCATTGGCCAGGGCCTGGGTACTGTTCTGACCCAGATGGTCTGCGACCAGACGGGCCTGAACCGGGAAGATGTGGTCTACGAGCGGTCCAATACCTACAATTCCCCCGATTCCGGTACTACCTCCGGCTCCCGTCAGACGCTATTCACCGGCGAGGCCTGCCGCCGGGCTTGCCAGGAGCTGAAAGAAGCATTAAAGGAAAATGCCTTGATAGAGATGGAGGGCCAGGAGTTCTACGGCGAGTATCTGGGCAAGACGGACCCCCTGGGCGCCGACGTACCCAACCCCGTCAGCCATATCGCCTACGGCTATGCCACACAGGTCTGTATCCTGAATGAGGAAGGCAAAATCGAGCAGATGATCGCCGCCCACGATGTGGGCAAGGCGGTGAATCCCCTGTCCATCGAGGGCCAGATCGAAGGCGGCGTGGTCATGTCTATGGGCTACGCCCTGACGGAGCGTTACCCGCTTGATAACTGCAAGCCCACCGCTAAATACGGTACCCTGGGCCTGTTCCGTGCCAATCAGATTCCCGAAATCACGCCCATCATCGTGGAGAAGCAGGGCCTGAATGTGGCCTGCGGCGCCATCGGCATCGGTGAGATCACCTCCATCCCAACGGCCCCGGCCATCGCGGATGCCTATTACCGTTACGACGGGAACCTCCGCACCAGCCTGCCTCTGGAAAGCACGCCTTACACCCGCAAGTAAAAAACGGCGGGGCACCGCCCCGCCGCTTATTCCCGTTCCTGTACCGTCACATGGACGGTATCTCCAGGCTGCTTCCCGATTTTGGCCCGGATATCTTTCCGAAGCCCCAAAATGTGCCCCGGTGTTCCCATTCGCACCAGGTTCCCGTCATATGCCACCCCGTCAAAGGTGGCGTGGACCTTTACCCGGCCCTTGCGGAAAACCTCCCGCACATCGAAAGGCACCTCTACATACGTACCGTCGATGTCCGGCACCTTGCGGATGACCGCGTCGAACACGTAAGTCTCCGGATTCATCCCTGGTCCCCCTGTTCCAGCTGTTCCAGCGCTTGCGCTGTGTCCACGTCGTACAGCTCGGCTCCGTCTACTTCCAGCAGTATCAGGTCGTCCTCGTGACGCCGGATAACGGCGTTTCCTCCGCGGTCCTCCCGCAGCTCCAGCAGCTCCGGGAAAAACCGGGCGGGGAAGAGGCAGGGATTGCCCCGGACACCATCGTGGCCCAAGGCCGCGATCTTATCCGGCTGGTGTTTCCACAGCTCCGCCAGCTCTGCCACGGATTCCCGCCGCAGCAGCGGCTGGTCGGATACCAGAAACAGCACGCCGTCGCAGTCCCGCAGCTCCGTTAGCCCCAGCTTAATGGTGTGGCTGATGCCGTAGTCGGGATGCTCATTGCGGATAGCTGCAAAGTGAAACTCCTTTGCAAGCTCTGTGATTTCTGGATATTGCGTCACAACGGCTACTGCGTCGAACACATCCTTCGGCACTGCTTCCAGTGTCCGCTGAATGAGGCTTTTTCTCCGGAACCGGGCTGCCAGTTTGTTTTCCCCAAACCGCCGGGCGTTGCCCGCGGCCATCACTACACATCCAAGTTTCATCATAACACCCCAGCTTTTTCTTTGAATCCTAGTATATCCGCTTTCGGCCCCGTAAGTCAATCCGGGGCGAAATTTCAATAAGGAGGGCTGCCATATGAGCAAAAGCGTCGGCAAGAGCGTGATTCGGGTGGATGCCTACGAAAAGGCTACCGGCCGCGCGAAATACATGGACGACCTGTGCGGCCGGGAGGCGCTGGTGGCAAAAATCTGCCACTCCACCATTGCCCACGGCTTCGTGAAATCCATCGACACCGCCGAAGCAGAGGCCGTTCCCGGTGTGGTACGGGTCCTGACCTGCTTCGATGTCCCTGATCTCCCGTTCCCCACGGCGGGCCATCCCTGGTCCACGGACCCCAGCCATCAGGACGTGGCGGACCGGCTGCTGCTGAACCGCCATGTGCGGTACTACGGCGACGACGTGGCTGTGGTCATCGCGGAGAACGAGGTGGCGGCGGCCCAGGCCGTCCGGGCACTGAAAGTAGAGTATGAGGAGCTGCCCTTTGTTCTGGATGTGCAGAAGGCCATGGAGCCGGACGCTCCCCAGATTCATGAGGAGTTCCCCGGCAACGTGCTCAAGCACACCGACATCCGCCGGGGCAATTACGAGGAAGCCCGGAAGGAACCGGGACTCATCAAAGTCGAGGGCTGGTACGATACCCCCACCGTCCAGCACTGCCACATTGAAAACCACGGCTGCTTCGCCTATATGGAGGCGGGCCGGGTGGTGGTGGTCAGCTCCACCCAGATCCCCCACATCGTCCGACGGGTGGTGGGGCAGGCCCTGGGGATGCCCTGGGGCAAGGTCCGCATTGTCAAGCCCTATATCGGCGGCGGCTTCGGCAATAAGCAGGACGCCCTGTACGAGCCCCTGTGCGCTTGGTGCTCCACCCAGGTGGGCGGCCGTCTGGTGAAGTTGGAGTGCGCCCGGGAAGAGACCTTTGTCTCCAACCGTGTCCGCCACGCCATCCGCACCCACATCATCTCCTACGTCCGGCCCGACGGCACTCTGGTGGCCCGAAAGTTTGAGGCGTTCAGCAACCAGGGCGCCTATGCCTCCCACGGCCACGGCGTTGTCGCCAAGGGCATGGGTGCGTTCCCCCAGCTCTACCCCTGCGACAACCTGGAGTGCGACTGCTGGACGGTGTTCACCAACCGCCCCGCCGCCGGTGCCATGCGTGGCTATGGCATCCCCCAGGCTATGTTCGCCGGGGAGAGCCACATCGACGACATCTGCTTACGCCTCGGCATGGCCCCGCTGGAGTTCCGCCGGAAGAATTTGATGCCCGTGGGCTATGTGGACGGCTTCTCCAAGAACGAGCTGTACACGGACACCTTCAACCAGTGCATAAACAAGGGCATGGAGGCCATTGATTACGAGCGCAAGTACGCTGAATATCAGAATCAGACCGGACCTGTTCGTAAAGGTATCGGCCTTGCCGTGTTCTGGTACAACACGGCTGTGTGGCCCATCTCCCTGGAGTCCTCCTCCTGCCGCATGGTGCTGAACCAGGACGGCTCCCTCCAGTTCCAAACCGGCGAGACGGAAATCGGCCAGGGCTGCGACACCGCCTATTCTCAGATGGTGGCGGACGCCGTGGGCATTCCCGTGGAGGACGTCCATGTGGTCTCCAGCCAGGATACCGACGTGACCCCCTTCGGCACCGGCGCTTACGCCTCCCGCCAGACCTATGTGGGCAGCTTTGCCATCCAGCAGACGGCCACGGCCCTCCGGGAGCGCATCCTGAACATCGCTCACGAGCAGACCCGGATGCCCGTCAGCAATCTGGACCTGGTGGACGGCCAGATCGTCCGCAAGACCGACGGGCGCATCCTGAAATCTCTGGGCGATTTGGCGACGGAGTGCCTGTACTCTCTGGAGCACAGCCAGCATATCACCGCTGAGACCACGGCTCAGATCAAGACCAATGCCTACTCCTTTGGCTGCTCCTTCGCCGAGGTGGAAGTGGACATTCCTATGTGTAAAGTGAAACTTCTGAACATTATTAACGTCCACGACTGCGGCCGCCTCATCAATCCCGCTCTGGCGGAGGCCCAGGTCCACGGCGGTATGTCCATGGCCATCGGCTACGGCCTCAGCGAGGAATTGAAATTTGACGAAAAGACCGGCAAGCCCCTGAACAACAACCTGCTGGACTACAAGCTGTCCACCTTCATGGATCACCCCACGCTCCAGGCGGAATTCGTGGAGAACCCGGAGCCTACCAGCCCCTTCGGCACCAAGGCCCTGGGCGAGCCCCCGGCCTGCTCTCCCGCTCCGGCCATTCGAAACGCCATCCTGAACGCCACCGGGGTCGCCATCGACAGCTGCCCCATTACGCCTCACGTCCTCTACCGGAAGTTCAAAGAAGCCGGGCTTATTACCGATTAAAGGAGGGAAACCGCTATGTATGATATGAAAGCGCTTTACCAGGCAAAAGATGTCGCTGACGCTGTGGCCCTCCGTGTGGCCCATCCAGAGGCCCAGATCATCGCCGGAGGCTCCGACGTGCTGGTGCAGATGCGAGAGGGAAAGCGGGCTGGCGTGGAACTCATCTCCATCCAGGGCCTGAACGAGCTCCGGGGCGTGTCCCTGGAGGAGGACGGCACCCTGCGTATCGGCTCTCTCACCAGCTTTTCCCACATCACCCGGGACCCTCTTGTCCAGCAGTACGTCAACGTTCTGGGCGAGGCTGTGGACCAGGTGGGCGGCCCCCAGATCCGCAACATCGGCACCATCGGCGGCAACACCTGCAACGGTGTAACTTCTGCTGATTCCGCATCTACGCTCCACGCCTGGGACGCCATTGTGGAGCTGACTGGTCCTGACGGTGTTCGCCGCCAGCCCATCCACGATTTTTACATCAAGGCGGGCAAGGTGGACATCCGGGAGGGCGAGATCCAGACCGCCATCCTGATTCCGAAGGAGAGCTACGAGAACACCTTCGGCCACTACATCAAGTACGCCATGCGCAACGCCATGGATATTGCTACTTTGGGCACCTCCGTCAACGTCCGACTTTCCGCTGATAAAAAGACCGTGGAGCGGGCCCGGGTGGCCTTCGGCGTGGCAGGCCCTGTACCCCTGCGGGCAAAGACCGCCGAGGCTGTGGCGGCGGGAAAGCTCGTCAGCATGGAGTTGGCGGAGGCCTTCTCCCAAGCGGTGAAGGAGGACATCAATCCCCGGGATTCCTGGCGTGCCGCCAAGGACTTCCGTATGCACATCGCGGTGGAAAGCGCGAAGCGCGCCTTCATTGAATCCGTGAGACTGGCGGGAGGTGAGCTGTAATGGAAAAGCACGTGATGCAGTATCAGACCGTCCATTTCAACTTGAACGGCAAGGATGTGGAGCGGACAGTGGACGTCCGGGCCAGCCTGACCGATATGCTTCGCAACGACTTCCGGATGACCTCCGTGAAGAAGGGCTGCGAGGTGGGTGAGTGCGGCGCCTGCAATGTCCTCATCGACGGCGAGGCCTTCAACTCTTGCATCTATCTGGCTGTCTGGGCCGAGGGCAAAAAGATCCGCACCCTGGAGGGCCTGCTGGGCCCCAACGGCGAGCTGAGCGACATCCAGCAGGCCTTCGTGGACGAGGCGGCTATCCAGTGCGGCTTCTGTACGCCGGGCTTCATCCTGACGGCGGTGGAGATCCTGGAGAGCGGGAAGGAGTACACTGACGCGGAACTGCGAAAACTCCTTTCCGGCCACCTGTGCCGCTGCACCGGGTATGAGAATATCCTTCGGGCGGTGAAAAAGACCATGTACAAGCGGCTGGGCAAGCCCATGCCGGAAAACTGAGAAAACGGAATTGAAAAACCGGGACGCTGGTCCCGGTTTTTCGTTTGACAGTTTTATCACAAAGTATTATAATGAAACTAGCAAAGAGAGGAGGAAGCTCTATGAAAACCATCATCACCATCGGACGGCAGTTCGGCAGCGGCGGCAAGGAGATCGGTATCCGTGTTGCCAAGGAGCTGGGTATCCCTTTCTATGATAAGGAGCTTTTGCAGGAGGCTGCCAAGAAGAGCGGCCTGTGCGAGAAGATTTTTGAAAACTTTGACGAGCGGCCTAAGAGCCTGCTGTATTCCATCGCCATGGACTCCTACATGTTTGCCCTGCCCGGAACCGGCGCTGGGGACTCTCTGGAGCAGCAGGTGTATCTGGCGACCTTCGACACCATCCGTCACATCGCCGCCCAGGGTCCCTGCGTGATGATCGGCCGCTGCGCGGACTATGCCCTGGCAGACGACCCCAACCACCTGAGCCTGTTCATCTACGCCCCCATGGATGTGCGTATCCAGCGTGTCGCCAAGCGGCAGAATATCTCCCCGGAAGAGGCCCGCAAGCTCATTATCAAGACCGACAAGCGCCGCGCCTCCTATTACGAGTATTACTCCTCCCAGAAGTGGGGCGCGGTGGGCAGCTACGATTTCTGCCTGGACTCCAGCTATCTGGGACTGGGCGGCACCGTGGAGCTGATCCAGGCCATGGTGGCCCACAAGGAGCATCCGATTCCCAGTCCTACCGAGGAGGACCCCACCCAGAGCAAGTGAATTCCTGAAAAATCGGGCCGGACAGGCCCGATTTTTTTGCCCTTTTGCCCTGTCTATGCTATACTGTTTCCATCAGGCAAGGAGGGCACCGCCATGAAAAAATGCATCGTCATCTCGGATTCCTTTAAGGGGACTCTGTCTACGCTGGACATCTGCGCCATCGCCCGGGAGGTGTTCCCGGCGTATTTCCCGGACTGCGAGCTGGTGACCCTCCCGGTAGCCGACGGGGGAGAGGGGACTGTGGCCTGCTTTCTGGAGGCTCTTCAGGCGCAGACGGTAAGTGTTATGGTATCCGGTCCTTTCGGGGAGCCGGTCCAGGCGGCGTATGCCAGGAAGGATACTCTTGCCGTCATCGAAATGGCCTCCGCCGCCGGACTGCCTCTGGCGGGGGAGCGGCGGGACCCGGAGACCGCCACCACTTTCGGCGTGGGCCAACTCATCCGCCACGCGGTGGAGCAGGGCTGTACGGACATCCTGCTGGGCCTGGGCGGCAGTGCCACCAACGACGGCGGCTGCGGCTGCGCCGCGGCACTGGGCACCCGTTTTTACGATGTGGAGGGAAATGTTTTCGTTCCAACAGGCGGCACCCTGGCGAACATCGCCCATATCGACACCGGCGAATGCCGCCTGCTAGAAAACGTCTGTCTCACCGTCATGTGCGACGTGGAAAATCCCCTTTATGGACCCAACGGGGCCGCCTGGGTGTTCGGCCCTCAAAAGGGCGCGGACGACGCCATGGCCGCCCGGTTGGACGACGGCCTCCGCCACTTGGACAAAATCCTGCGCCAAGACCTGCACTTGAGCCTTGCCAACCTCCCCGGCGCGGGCGCGGCGGGCGGCATGGGCGCGGGCAGTATCGCGTTCCTGGGCGGCACCCTCCGCTCCGGCATCGAAGCGGTACTGGACGCTGTGGACTTTGACCGCCAGTTGGACGGCGCCGGGCTGGTTATTACCGGCGAGGGCCGCATCGACTCCCAGAGCGTCCAGGGAAAGGTCATCTCCGGCATCGCCAAACGCACCGCGCCCCGGAACATCCCTCTGGTGGCTATCGTGGGCGGTATCGGCCCCGGCGCGGAGGTGGCTTATGGCTTAGGGCTCACCGCTATGTTCTCCATCAACCGGGCGGCGGAATCCTTCACGGAGAGCGCACCAAAAAGCGCGGAGAACTACCGCCGCACCCTGTCCGACCTGCTGCGCCTGGTAAAGGCCATGGAAACGTGAATAAACGGGACTGCATCCGCAGTCCCGTTTATTTATACCTGTTTCTCCAGCTCCGGGAAGAACCCAAAAGCCTCGTCAAACTTTCCACGGGCGTATCGTTCCACATCCGCTTGGTAGGCCCGGTACGCCGCCAGCAGCCGCTCCGCCTCGGGCGTCAGCACCGCGCCGCCGCCGTGCTGCCCGCCGATGGTGGAATCCAGCAGCTTGCAGCCGAACACATCCTCCGCCGTGCGGATGATGCGCCAAGCCTTGGAATAGGCCATCTCCATGGACGCGGCGGCGGCCCGGAGGGAACGGTGCTCCCGCACCCGCTCCAGCAGCGTGGCGATGCCCGGCCCGAAGCACCGCTGGTTATCGTCGGTGAACAGCCGCACCGTCAGCTTCAAATGCAGTTCTTTTTTCATGCCGCGCCTCCCGTGTTTTTTCTCATTGTACCACATGTGTTCTGATTTGCAAATGGCGGAAAATGTGCTACAATGAAAAAAATGTATCGGGAGGAAGGAATATGGAGAAAATCAGATTGGGCCGCACAGAGCTGCTGGTCACCAAGACCGCTTTTGGCGCATTGCCTATTCAGCGTATTTCCAAGACCGACGCGGTGCGTCTCGTCCGCCGTGCCGTGGACGCGGGGATCAACTATTTTGACACCGCCAACGCCTATACGGACAGTGAGGAGAAGCTGGGCGAGGCTTTGGAGGGCGTCCGCCAGAACGTGGTGATCTCCACCAAGAGCGCCGCCACGGACAAGGCCACGGCCCTCCGCCATATCGAGGAGAGCCTTCGCCGCCTGCGGACGGATTATATCGACCTGTTCCAGTTCCACAACCCCGCCGTTCTGCCGGACCCCACCGACCCTGACGGCGCCTTTGCCGCCGCCCTGGAAATGAAGGAGAAGGGGTATATCCGGCACATCGGCATCACGAATCACCGTCCCAAGGTGGCTCGGGCGGCCATCGAATCCGGAAACTTCGAGACGCTGCAATTCCCCTTCTGCTATCTGGCCACGGACACGGACTTCGCCCTGGTGGAGGGCTGCAAACAGGCCGATATGGGCTACATTGCCATGAAGGGCCTCTCCGGCGGCCTGCTGAACAACGCCGCCGCCTGCTACGCTTTCATGGCCCAGTACGACAACGTGGTGCCCATCTGGGGCATCCAGCATGAGTGGGAGCTGGACCAGTGGATCGAGCTGACGAAGAATCCTCCCGCCATGACGGCCGAACTGAAAGCCGTCATCGAGCATGACCGCAAGGAGCTGGCAGGCAGCTTCTGCCGGAGCTGCGGCTACTGCCTGCCTTGCGCCGCGAATATCGACATTCCCCAGTCCGCCCGCATGAGCGCCCTGCTCCGCCGGTCCCCCTACCAGAAGTACATGACCGAGGAATGGTATGAGAAGATGCACCGCATTGAGAACTGCCTCCACTGCGACGCCTGCAAGAGCCGCTGCCCCTATGGGCTGGACACCCCGGCCCTGCTCCAGCAGCAGCTTCTGGATTACGACGCGTTCTACGCGGAGCACCACAACGACAAATAAGGAGACGATCTGACCATGCTTTTCAAAAATGAAGAAGCCAGTTTGAAGCTGGACATCGTGAACTATGAATTTCCTCCTGACGGCGGTGACCCCACCAGCGACGACCGCAACTGGCTGGTTCTCCGGGCCACCTGGACCCAGGAGGACGGCAACGTGGTGAAGGACTCCAACAGCTGCCTTTTGACCTATGAGCTGCGGGAGATGACCGCCGGGCTGAAGGTGCTGAACGCGGGCATCAAGACGGAGTACGCCAGCGCCTTTGTGGAGCCCTACTTCGAGCTGGCGGCCCAGGCCGACGGCGACCAGTTCCAGGTGGATGTGTCCTTCTTCCTGCCCAATACCATGGACGGTGACGACACCGCCGAGATGACCTGCGCTATGACCAAGGCGGACATGACCGCCCTCATCGACGAACTGGATAAGCTCTGCGCCAAATTCCCGGACCGGGCCTGAGGAGCGCGCCATGCTGGAACTGCTCCATCAGGTGCCCCTGTTTGCCTGGCTGCCGGAGGAGGGGGTGGAGACCCTCTCCAACTGCTTTGACCTGTGCGTAGAGGAAGTGAACGCGGGAGAGACCCGCTCTGCGGACGGCCATATCGGCTGCCTGCTCCAAGGCACCGCTGTTTTCCAAGCCGGCGGCACCGCCCAATCCCTTGTCCCGGGGGAATTGTTCGCCCTGAACCGGGACAGAAGCCCGATCCCCGGCGTCTTGACGGCGGGGGAGGACTGCGCAGTGGCCTGGTTCCGCCGGGATTTGGTTCTCCATGTCTGTTACCGGGCCTGCTGGTTCCACGCCCGGCTCATTCAGGAGATCGACTATAATTTGAACAAATAAACGAAGGAGGCCGTCCCAAAAGGGACGGCCTCCTTGATGTATCATGGAGAAATGCTTACTCCGCCTTGGGGCCTGCGGCGACCACCTCGGCGCTCATATGGGTGTACTTCTTGAAGTTCTCCACAAAGCTGGAAGCCAGCTTCTTGCAGCTTGCCTTGTAGGCTTCCTTGTCCTCCCAGGTGTTCTCGGGGATCAGCAGCTCAGAGGGCACGCCCTCGATGGCAGTGGGCACCTGGACGCCGAAGGTGGGATCGGTGACGAACTCGCCCTGCTCAATAGCGCCGGTGAGGGCGGCGGTGACCATGGCGCGGGTGTAGCTCAGCTTCATCCGCTTGCCGGTGCCGTTCCAGCCGGTGTTCACTAGGTAGACGTGGGCGCCGGACTTCTCCACCTTTTCCGCCAGCATGGCGGCGTAGACAGAGGGATCCAGGGGCAGGAAGGGCTCTCCGAAGCAGGTGGAGAAGGTGGGCACAGGCTCGGTGATGCCGATCTCGGTGCCGGCCACCTTGCTGGTGAAGCCGGAGACGAAGTAGTACATGGCCTGGTTCTTGTCCAGCTTGGAGATGGGAGGCAGCACGCCGTAGGCGTCGGCAGTCAGGAAGATGACGGTCTTGGGCACGCTGGGGCTCATGCCGGACAGCTCCGCGTTGGGAATGTACTCCACGGGATAGCCCACGCGGGAGTTGACAGCCAGGGAGTCATCATCGAAATCAAACTCCCGGGTCTCATCGTCCATCACCACGTTCTCCACCAGAGCGCCGAACTTGATGGCGTTGTAAATTTCAGGCTCGCCCTCGGGGCTCAGGTTGATGCACTTGGCGTAGCAGCCGCCTTCGAAGTTGAACACGGAGTCGTCGGCCCAGCCGTGCTCGTCGTCGCCGATGAGCATCCGGTTGGGGTCGGCGGACAGAGTGGTCTTGCCGGTGCCGGACAGGCCGAAGAACACGGCGGAATCGCCGTCCTTGCCGATGTTGGCGGAGCAGTGCATGGGGAACACGCCCATCTTGGGGAGGACGTAGTTCATGACAGAGAACACGGACTTCTTGATCTCACCGGCGTACTGGGAGCCGCAGATGACTACCAGCTTCTCCTCGTAGTCCACCAGGATGGCGGCTTCGGAGCGGGTGCCGTCGATCTCGGGGATGCACTTGAAGCCGGGGGCGGCGATGATGGTGTAGTCGATCTTGAAATCCTTCAGCTGCTCGGCGGTGGGACGGCGCAGCAGCTGGTGGATGAACAGGTTCTGGGAGGCTAGCTCGTTGACGATGCGGAAGGACTGGGTGTACTTGGGGTCAGCGCCGGCAAAGCCGTCGAAAATGAAGATCTCCTTGCCCTGGAGGTAGGCGATGACCTTGCTCTTGATGGCGTCGAACTTGGCCTTTTCGATGGGACGGTTCACCTTGCCCCAGGCGATCTCGTCATGGACGGCGGGGGTGTCCACGATGAACTTGTCGTTGGCGCTGCGGCCGGTATATTTACCGGTCTTGACCACCAGCGCGCCGGTATTGGAGAGCTTACCCTCGCCGCGGCGCAGGGCGTGCTCCGTCAGCTGGGCGGGAGTCAGATTGCGGTAGACAGCAGAGGCGTTGATGATGCCCAGAGCTTCCAGACCATAGGTTTCCATGATGTTGTTCCTCCTTTGAAAATGGTTGGCGCCGGAGCCTGGCAGATACCGGGAAAACAGCCACGGCGCCGCTTGAAACTATACCAGACTATATTTTACACGATTTGCGCGGGAAAGGCAAGTGGACCTTTTCAGTTCTGCATCAACTCAGGGAAAGCAGGCCCTGGTCCACCAGGAACTCCCTTGCCACATCGTCCACAGTCCGGCCCAACACATCAACCTGATAGGTCAGCTCCGCCATCTGTTCCGTGGGAATTTTGCCTGCAAGCTGGTTCAAAATGCCCTCAAGTTCCGGGTATTGCTCCAGGACATCCTCCCGCACCAGGAAGGCGCCGTTGTAGTCGGGGAAGAAGCTCTTGTCGTCCTCCAAAATCTTCAGGCCTACCTTGCGGTTCAGACCGTCGGTGGCGTAGACCACGGTGACGTCGAAGCTGCCGTTTTCCACAGCGGTGTATTTCAGGCCCAGGTCCACGGACACGGGATTTCGGAAATTCAGACCGTAGAACTCCGTGAAGGGCCCGTACTTCATGCTGCCCTCCAGGGTGAAGAAGCCCTGCTCCGCGCCGAAGGTCAATTTCTCTGCCAGGGGGATGAGGTCGCTGATGGTCTCAAGACCGTACTGGTCGGCAATGTTTTGAGGCACCGCAATGGCGTAGGTGTTGTCGAAGCCCAGCTTCTCCAGCAGCCGCATCCCGTATTCCTCCTGAGCCGCCTGGTTGACATAATCGTAGATGCTCATGCCCTCCGGCACGTCGGTGACGTCCTGGTGGAAGAAGGTGGTCAGCAGGGTGCCATCGTAGGAGATCATCAGGTCGCAGGTGTGGTTATTGCCGTTCAGGGCGCCCCAGTTGTTCACCTGGGACATCTGGTCCTGGATGGTGACGGTCAGGTCCGTCTGGTCCTCCACCAGCATTTTCACCATGTGGTGCATGAGCTGGGTCTCGGAGTAGTCGCCGTCATAGAGCATCAGGTCGCCGCTGCTGCTCCGGCCGTAGGGGAGGAGCAGGCAGAAAGCCAGCAGGATGGCGGCCACGGGAATCCACATTTTCCGGGAGCCGCCCTTGTCCTTGCGCATCTGGTTTTCAAACCACCCCATCAGCAGGTCCAGCACCACGGCGATGACCATGAGCACGCCGGTGGCGGCCAGAATCAGCTTCATATCGGAGATGCGGATGGCCTGGGTGATGACGCCGCCCAAACCGCCGCCGCCCACGAAGGCCGCGAACACGGCGGTGCCAATGGCGTTGACCACGGCGATGCGGATGCCGGTGAACACGGTGGGGAAGGCCAGGGGGAACTCCACCATCAGCACCCGGTAGGGCTTGCTCATGCCCATGCCCCGGGCGGCCTCTTTCACGCCGGGGTCCACCTCCTGAAGCCCCAGGCAGGTGTTCCGCACGATGGGGAGGAGGGAGTACAGCGTGATGCCGATGATGACAGTGAGCTTGCCGGGGGCCAGAAAGACCATGATGATGCCAAGCAAGGCCAGGGAGGGGATGGTTTGCAGCAAATCCACCGCCCGCAGGATGACGGGCCTGGCGGTTTTGGACACATAGGCCCAGATACCCAGGGGCAGGCCGATGGCGATGGACAGAAGGCTGGCCGCCAGCACGATGAAAAGGTGCTCACAGATCAAGGACCAGGTCATTTGCCCACCTCCTTCCGCAGGCCCCGGGGCGTGACCTTCCGCTGGAGCCGGTCAATGACCGCGCCGAACAGAATGGCCAGAACAGCCGCTGGGAGAGCGCCCAGCAGGATGAGGGTGTTATTGTTGGAGGCCACGCCCTGGTACACGAAGGTGCCCAGGCCGCCCCGGCCGATCATGGCGGCCAGCACCGTCCAGGAGACGGTGTAGATGGCGGCCATCCGGAGGCCCGCAATGATGGTGGGCATCGCCAGAGGCAGCTCCACCCGCAGCAGGGCCTGGAGGGGAGACATGCCGCAGCCCTTGGCGGCCTCGATGTACTTATCTTCCACTCCCAGAATGCCGGTGTAGGTGTTTTTCAGCACCGGGAACATGGCGTACACGCTGAGGGCTACGATGACGGTGGAGGCGGTGTTGCCCCAGAGAATGAACAGCACACCGATGAACACCAGGCCGGGGATGGTCTGGAAAATGGACAGCACCGGCAGGATGACGCCGGACCACTTGGGGACCCGGGACAGCAGAATACCCAGCAGCAGCCCCAGACAAAAGCCACAGGCCACGGAGACCAGCACATACAACGTGTGGATGCCGATGGCTTTTGCCAGCATGGCGCCGTAGGTCTGAAACAGGGCCGTCATTTGGTATCCCCCCACAGGTTCTCCGCCACCGACCGTGCCACGCTGGTCTTGGTCACGATGCCCGCGATGGTGTCGTCCTCGTTCAGAACCACCACGTAGCCCGCGCCGGAGTCCAGAAGGTAGTCAAAGCTCTCCCTGGCGTCGTCACCTACCCGGACGGTCCGGGCGGTTTGGCGCACCATGGGTTCAATGCTGCTCAGCTCCCGGCCCCAGCGGCGGATGTCGCCGATGGAGATGGTGCCGGCGTACCGGCCCGCCTCGTCGGTGACCAGCAGGGAGTCCACGCTGCTGCGGGCCATGCGCTCGGCGCACTCCATCACGCCACGGTATTTCTTGACGGTGACGAGGTTTGTCCGCATGAAGTGCTCCACGGTGGAGGGGGCGGGGGTATCGGGGGCGTGCTTGCCAAGGAAGTTCCGCACCAGGTCGTTGGCGGGATGCTCCAGCATCTCCTCCGGGGAGGCCATCTGGACGATCTCGCCGCCGGACATAAAAATAATAACGTCCGCCAGTTTCAGGGCTTCGCCCATGTCGTGGCTGACGAAGATAACGGTCTTGCTCAGCTTCTGCTGGATATTTTTAACCTCGTCCTGGAGAGTCTCCCGGGTCATGGGGTCCAGAGCGCTGAAGGGTTCGTCCATCAGCACGATGGGAGGCGACGCCGCCAGCGCCCGCAGCACGCCGATGCGCTGCTGCTG
>JAGBDS010000034.1 GCA_017937405.1 Oscillibacter sp. | reverse complement strand
CTGCGATAGAAATTCTTTTTTCTTTGTCCGTACCTGCGCCAATTCATCGCTCAGGCCAGACAGACTTACTTGCTTATCCATGCCTATATTTTACCACACTTGCCTTTATTCCGCATCTTTTCTGTGCGGTATTGCCTTAGATATTTTTAATAGAAAAAGGACCCTGGAGGAACATCCTCCAGGGTCCTTTTTTCTATGGGTACATAAGTGTGGATATCCAAACCAACTCTCAGTTCTTCAGACTGTGCATAGGGGCCGGAATCCGCCCGCCTCTTGCGATAAACTCCGCGCTGGATTCCGGGTGCACCGGCATCACCGGGGCGCTACCCAGCAGGCCGCCCATCTCGATGGTGTCTCCCACCTTCTTGCCGGGGGCGGGCAGGAGGCGGACGGCGGTGGTCTTGCAGTTCACCATGCCGATGGCCGCCTCGTCGGCGATGATGGCGGAAATGGTCTCCGCCGGGGTGTCGCCGGGGACGGCGATCATGTCCAGGCCCACAGAGCAGACGCAGGTCATGGCCTCCAGCTTGTCCAGGCACAGGGTTCCCAGCCGGGCGGCGGCGATCATGCCCTCGTCCTCACTGACCGGGATGAAAGCGCCGGACAGACCGCCTACGGAGGAGGACGCCATGACGCCGCCCTTCTTCACGGCGTCATTGAGGAGAGCCAGAGCCGCCGTGGTGCCGTGGGTGCCGCAGGTCTCCAGGCCCATCTCCTCCAGGATACGGGCCACGGAGTCACCGATGGCGGGAGTGGGAGCCAGAGACAGGTCTACGATGCCGAAGGGAGTATCCAGGCGGCGGGAGGCCTCCTGGGCCACCAGCTGGCCCATGCGGGTCACCCGGAAAGCGGTCTTTTTCACCGTCTCCGCCACCACGTCGAAGGGCTGGCCCTTCACGGCCTGCAGAGCGTGGTGGACCACACCGGGGCCGGAGACGCCTACGTTGATGACCTTCTCCGCTTCGCCTACGCCATGGAAGGCGCCGGCCATGAAGGGGTTATCCTCCACGGCGTTGCAGAACACCACCAGCTTGGCACAGCCCAGGCCGTCCTGGGCCTCCGTCGCCTTGGCGGTAGCCTTGATGATGCGGCCCATGAGGGCCACGGCGTCCATGTTGATGCCCGCTTTCGTAGACCCCACGTTGACGGAGGAGCACACCAGCTCCGTCCGGGCCAGGGCCTCGGGGATGGATCGGATGAGTCGCTCGTCAGCCTTTGTCATGCCCTTCTGCACCAGGGCGGAGTAGCCGCCGATGAAGTTAACGCCGCAGGTATGGGCCGCCCGGTCCAGGGCCATGGCGAAGGGCACATAGTCCTCCGTCTCGCTGGCTCCGGCCACCAGGGCCATGGGCGTGACAGAAATACGCTTGTTGACGATGGGGATGCCGAACTCCCGCTCGATGTCCTCGCCGGTCTTTACCAGGTTTTCGGCGTAGCGGGTAATTTTCTCATAAATTTTCTCGCAGGCCCGCTTGGGGTCCGGGTCGCAGCAGCTCAAGAGCGAGATGCCCATGGTGATGGTGCGGATGTCCAGATGCTGCTGGTCGATCATCTCGATGGTGGAGAGGATGTCCTTTTGATTGAGCATAAACTTGCCTCCATAGTTCATCCACCAAAGGTGGATGAATCTTTCTAATCATTTTCGCCGCAGCGCGCCCCAGGGCGGCCTCTCTTGCCGCGGCGCGGCAATTCACCTTCTGTACGTGGCGAAAATTCCCCGACCTGTGCGCCCTTGTTCCCGCAAGGAGTATGCGATATCCGTAAGGCGCTAAAGCGCCAACGGCTATCCTAGGGCGCACACCAGTCCGCAGACTGGTGAAGGGGAGGTCGAGGGGAAAGCAGCGAAGCGCCGCCAGCGGCGGACGAAGCGGGCCGCTTTCGAGACAGCGGCACGATTGGCGGGCACAACGTGCCCGGGAATCGTTATGCCGCAACGGTGTACGCCTGCTCCCCCTCGAAAGTCAGATACGGTGCATGGCGTCAAAGATTTCCTCACGCTGGATGCGGATGGAAATTTCCATTTTCTTCCCCAGCTCCTCCAGCAGCACCCGCAGGTCGCCCACGGGGACCTTGGCCTTTTCCACATCCACGGCCATGACCATGGTGAAGGAACCCTGCAGGATGGTCTGGGAGATATCCAGGATATTGACGTTGTTTTCAGCCAGCAGGGCACAGACGGCGGCGATGATGCCCACCTTGTCCTTGCCGATGACGGTGACGATGGCGTTCATATGTTTCCTCCTCATGAGACGGCGGTCTCTTTTGAATGGTTTATTCTAACATATCATGCGCAAAGAAGTAAACACGAAGGATGCACAAAGGGGCGTACATTTCGGTACGCCCCTTTGCAGCTTTCCTATACCGTTCCGGCGGAATTGAAGGTGAATTGCCCCGAAGGGGCAAGAGAAGCTGCCCTGGGGCACACTTCTACCGGAACACCTCTGCCCGCCGCAGCGACATGACTGCGTGCGGGCGTGAGGAGGTATCACTTTTCGGGCCGGGGGCCCGAAAAGCGCATCTAGGGGGGATAAAATCCCCCCTGGATGGTTCAGATCTCGTCAAAGAACTTGGCGTGAATGGCCTTCACGGCGCGGTTTACGTCGGCCTCGTCCAGCAGGACGGAGACACGAATTTCAGAGGTGTTGATCATCTGGATGTTGATACCGGCCTCGTACAGGGCCTCGAACATCTTGGCGGCCACGCCGCAGTTGCTCATCAGGCCCACGCCCACGATGGAGACCTTGCCGATGTGCTCGTCGGCCTCGATATGGTCGAACCGCAGGGCCTCTTTGTGCTCGTTGAGGATATCCTCCACTTCCTCCAGGTCCTTCTTGTGGACGGTGAAGGTGATGTCCTTGGTGGCCTCACGGCCGATGGACTGCAGGATGACGTCCACATTGATGTTGTGCTTGCTCAGCAGGTCGAAGACCTGGAAGGCGACGCCGGGATTGTGCTGCAGGCCGATCAGGGCGACACGGGCGATGCTGGTGTCCTTGGCGACGCCGGCGATGTTGGTTTTTTCCACTTTGGTGACCTCCTTAACTTTCGTGCCGGGCTTGCGCTCCAAGCTGGACACGACTTCCAAATTCACTCTGAACTTCTTTGCCAGCTCCACGCTGCGGTTGTGGAGCACCTGGGCACCCTGAGACGCCAGCTCCAGCATCTCGTCGTAGGTGATCTCCTCCAGCTTCCGGGCGTTAGGAACGATGCGGGGATCGGTGGTGTACACGCCGTCCACATCAGTATAGATCTGGCACAGGTCCGCCCGGAAGGCGGCGGCCAGGGCAACGGCGCTGGTGTCGGAGCCGCCCCGGCCCAGGGTGGTCACGTCGCCGTTGCGGTCCACGCCCTGGAAGCCGGTGACGATGACGATACGGTGCTGGTCCAGCTCGGACTGGATGCGCTCGGAATCGATTTTCTTGATGCGGGCGTCGGAGTGGACGCTGGTGGACTGGATGCCCACCTGCCACGCGGCCAAGGACACGCAGGGCAGGCCCATGGACTCCAGCGCCATGGCGCACAGGGCCACGGAGATCTGCTCGCCGGTGGACAGCAGCATATCCATCTCCCGCTTGGAGGCGTGGGGATTGATCTCTTCCGCCTTGGCAATGAGGTCGTCGGTGGTATCGCCCTGGGCAGACAGCACCACGATCACATCATTGCCCTGTAAGTAAGTCTCCGCGATGATACCGGCGACATTTCGGATGCGCTGGGCATCCTTCACGGAGGTGCCGCCGAATTTCTGTACGATCAAACTCATTTCGTTTCCTTCTTTGCTTCAGATTGGGATAGGGGCTTCCGCCCCATTATACGCGGGGAACGGTGTCCTTGGCAATCACGCCAGCACCCGCATACAGGCCAGCACGTTCAGGCACTTGGACTGCTGCTGGGCGTCCTGGCCGCTGATACGGTCGGTGAGGAAGGCTGTCTCGCCGTCCTCGCTGAGGACCTCCACCTGGCCGAAGGCCAGAGCCGCGTCGGTAAGGCTGCCCTCGATACGGAAGTAATACCGGGTGTGGAGCTCCATGGGGTCCTCAAAGCCGTTGGTATCGGCAGACCAGCCGATCTCCTCCCGCTTGGGACTGGCCTGGAGGCACTCCATCACATCCGCCACGCAGGCGGAGGCGGTGGGCATTTCCCCCGCGCCCTTACCGTAGAACATGACCTCTCCGGTGGCGTTGCCCCGGACCACCACGGCGTTGAACACGTCCTCCACGTTGGAGATGGGGTTCTCCTCCGGGATGAGGTGGGGGGCGACGTAGGCGGTGCGGCCGCCGCCGGGCAGCCGGACGGCACGGCCCAGCAGCTTGATGCGGTAGCCCGCCCGCTGGGCGATCTTCACGTCCCGGAGGGACAGCTTGGTGATGCCCTCCATAGGCACGGAGGCGGGGTCCACCTGATGGCCGAAAGCCAGGTCCGCCAGGATGCAGGTCTTGCGTCCGGCGTCGATACCCTCCACGTCGGCGGTGGGGTCGGCCTCGGCGTAGCCCTTGGCCTGGGCTTCCCGCAGGGCGTCGGAGAAGAACGCGCCGGTGCGGACCATGCGGGTGAGGATATAGTTGGTGGTGCCGTTCAAAATACCGTACACCTCGTCGATGCGGTTGGCGGCCATGCACTGGGTCAGGGGGTGCAGGATGGGGATACCGCCGCCCACGCTGGCCTCAAACAGGTAGTTGACGTTTTTCTTCTTCGCCAGCTCCAGCAGCTCACAGCCGTGCTCCGCCACCAGCTGCTTGTTGGCAGTGACGACGTGCTTGCCCGCCATCAGCGCCCGCTTCGTATATTCGTAGGCCGCTTCCACGCCGCCGATGGTCTCCACCACCACGCGGATGTCGTCGTCCTCCTCGATCTTCCTGAAATCATCGGTCATCAGCTGGCGGTACGGGCCGTCCTTGAAGTGCCGGACCAGAATGGTCTTGACCTGCAGGGGCTCCCCCAGCTTATGCTCGATCTGCTTGGCGTTTTCCGCCACGACCTTGGCAACGCCGGTGCCGACGGTACCAAGGCCCATGATTGCGATCTGTATCATGTACGCTCTCCTCTTTCTCAGCCTGCCAGAATCTCGAACTTCACCACGCCGTCCAGGCCGGACACATCCGCCAGGAGCTGCTCCAGGGACTCCGCCATCTCGCTGGTCTCAGCAGAGATGGTGACGGCGGCGCAGCCGTTGGTGGGGATGCTCTGGTTGATGGTCAGGATGTTGGCGCCGGAGGTGGCAAACACCGACAGCACCCGGCTCAGGACGCCGGTGTTGTCCTTCAGCATGGCGTAGAATGTGATGATGTGCTCGGACTTCATGTCGTTGAAGGGCTGCACGGAATCCTTGTACTTATAAAACGCGCTTCGGCTGATGCCCGCCAGCTTCGTGGCCGCGCCCACGGTGTCCACCTCGCCGGTCTGCATCATGCGCTTGGCCTCCGCGACTTTCACAAAAATCTCCGGCAGCGCATCCGCCGCCACGATGTAATACTTGATCGCTTTTGCCATTTCGTCCGCCTCCTACGGTCAAATGTCTTTCCATGTTGCTTATCCTACCATATTTCCCGACCCGGCACAACCAAAAACGGCAAATTTCTTTTGGTGGAAACAGTAAAACTTTTGGACATTTGTGCGCCGGACGTGGGCAATTTGACAAAGTGCGTAAAAAAGGAGACGCCCCTTGCGGCAGCGTCTCCTACGGATGGATTCAGTTTTTCGCCTGATAGACAGCCTTCATGCCCTTATAGGTCTCGTAGCAGTCCAGCTTGGCCACCGTCTCAAAAGGTGCGTGCATGCTGAGCACCGGCACGCCGGCATCCAGGGTGGTGATGTTGCGGTTGGCCATATACATGGCCACGGTGCCGCCGCCGCCGGCGTCCACCTTGCCCAGCTCCGCGATCTGCCAGATGACGCCCGCGTCGTCAAACAGGCGGCGGACGTAGGCCACGGTCTCAGCGTCGGCGTCGCTGGCGCCGGACTTGCCCCGGGCGCCGGTGTACTTGCACAGACCGATGCCGTAGTTCACAAAGGCGGAATTGCGCTTTTCATACACGTCGGCGTAGTCGGGATCGTAGGCCGCCGTCACGTCGGCGCTGAGGCAGAAGGACTTCTCGAAGCACACCCGGACGGGCACGTCCTGGGCGGCGCACAGGTCCTCCATGAAGGTATCAAAGGCGGCGGACTGCATACCCGTCACGCCGTCGGAGCCGATCTCCTCCTTGTCCGCCAGGACGCAGACGGCGGTCTTCTCCGGCGTCTCCTCCAGGTCCAGCAGGGCCTTGAGGGCGGCGTAGCCGCAGACACGGTCGTCATGGCCGTAGGCGCCGATGAGGGAGCGGTCCAGGCCGATGTCGCAGGCATTGGCGGCGGGGACGGCCTCCAACTCGGCGGAGGTAAAGTCGTCCTCGGTGATGCCGTACTTCTCGTTCAGCAGCTTCATCACCGCCAGCTTCACCCGGCCGGTGTCGTCCTCGTCACCGATGGGGCGGCTGCCCAGCAGCAGGTTCAGCGTCTCGCCGGGGATGGCGGAGGCCAGGGGCTTCTTGGCCTGCTCCTGGCCCAGGTGGGGCAGCAGGTCCGTGATGACCAGCTTGGGGTCGCCGTCATCGGCGCCGATGTTCACTGCCACGGTGGTGCCGTCCTTCAGAGCGATGACACCCCGCAGCTCCAGGGGGATGGTGACCCACTGGTACTTCCGCAGGCCGCCGTAATAGTGGGTCTTGAAGAAGGCCAGCTCGCTGTCCTCATACAGGGGATTGGGCTTCAGATCCAGCCGGGGGGAGTCGATATGGGCGGCGGCAATCTGGGCGCCCTCCGTCAGGGACTTCTTTCCGATATGGGCCAGCATGACGGACTTGCCCCGGTTGCAGAGATATACCTTGTCGCCGCTGCTTACATCCATGCCCCGGACGTAGGGCTTGTAGCCCTGCTCCTCCGCCAGACGGATGGTCTCGGCGGCGCAGAGCCGCTCGGTCTTTCCCTTGTCCAGAAACGTCTTGTAGCCTTCGCAATAAGCGTCCATGGCCGCCTGCTCGGCGCTGTCGAAGCGGTCATAGCCGTTCTTCCTGCCGGAAAGCAGCTTTTCTTTCAGTTCCTTGATTTCATCAGACATTGGTAACCCTCCCAGGTATCATTTATTTCCGTGGCGCTTTTCTTCCCGCAGGGATTCCACCAGCCGCTCGAAGAACAGCCTGGCCTCCCGCTGGAACGCCTCCGCCGTCTCAGCGCCGTTATTCAGCTCCAGATCGCACTTGCCCCGGTAAAACTCGTCGGGCTTTTGGGCGGAAATGCGCAGCCGGGCGTACTGCTCCGTAATGTCGTCCCGGGCCATGATGCGCCGCACCCGCAGCTCCGTGGGGGCGGTCACCGCGATGGTGCGGTCACACAACCGGTCCAGGCCGCTTTCGATGAGGTTGATGGCGTCGATGGCATACAGGCCGTCGGGGACGCTTTCCATCCGCTTTTCCAACTCCGGGACGAGGAAGCGGAACACGATGGCGTTCAGCTTGTCCAAACGCTCCTTCTTGGCAAAGACCTCCTGGCCCAGCTTCTTCCGGTTCAGCTTGCCGTCCGGGCCGAACACGCCGGGGAAGGTGGCGTTGATGGTGTTTCGCAGCTCCTGGTCGTGGTCCAGCATCTCGTGGTACACCGCGTCGCAGTCGATGACCTCGCCGCCCAACTCCCGGATGGCGTTCAGGGCGCTGGTCTTGCCCGCGCCGGTGCCGCCGGTGAGACCCAGAATAATGCGCTGGCTGTCGGACTCCACGATGTGGAACCCGGCGGCCTTTTTCAGCCGGTTGCCCACAGCCAGTCCCAGTCCCCGGCTGTCAGGACACTGGGCCAGAATTTCCGTCACACCGCTGTTGTCGAAGGTCCGCAGGGCGTCGAAGACCCGCTGGGCCTGGGCCAGTTTGTCGTTGCTGGGGCCCAGGGCGTGGACCTCCTGCTGGGGGAACAGGTGGACAAACTCGTCAAAGCAGATAACGCCGGTGGTGGGTCCCACCCGCCGGGCGATCTCCCGGGCGGAGGCCTCCGGCGCGCCGGTAAACACAGTCACCGGGGCCTTGGGAGCATAATGGCGGTACTTCATGCCGGGAGCCTTGGGCTGCTCGCCCTCCTGCAGGGGGCTGACCACCGCCTTATCCACGGAGATGGGGCCGATGACCTGCTCCAGCGCCTCCAGGGGCAGTCCGCCGGGACGCAGCAGCTTGGGCGGGTCGCAGGTCAGGTCCAGAATGGTGGACTCCACGCCCACGGTGCAGGGGCCGCCGTCCACGATGCCCTCGATCTTGCCGTCCATGTCCTCCAGCACATCCTGGGCGGTGGTGCAGCTGGGCCGGCCGGAGGTGTTGGCGCTGGGCGCCGCCACGGGGATGCCCGCCTCCCGGATGATGGCCAGGGTGACGGGGTGGTTGGGGCAGCGCATGGCCACCGTGTCCAGGCCCGCCGTGATGATGGAGGGCACCACGTCCGTCCGGCACTTTAAAATCATCGTCAGGGGGCCGGGCCAGAATTTCCGGGCCAGCACATAGGCCAGGGGCGGGATGTCCTTACAATACCGGGGCAGCCACTGCTGGCCGGGGATGGTCAAAATCAGGGGATTGTCCTGGGGGCGGCCCTTGGCCTCGAAAATGCGCTTGACCGCCGTTTCGTCCAGGCCGTTGGCGGCAAGACCGTACACCGTCTCCGTGGGGATGCCCACCAGTCCCCCCTCCCGCAATATCTTGGCGGCGGCGGAGATTTTATCCTCGATCTCCTTCTGCTGTCCCTTGGTGTCCCGCAGGTCATAATAAATCGTCTGCATATTGTTCGCCTCTATCTTTATCAGTCGGCGTCCTCGCCGCCGTTCTTGAGCTTTTCAGCCTGGTCCGCCGTGACCAGTGCGTCAATGAGTTCATCCAAATCGCCGTCCATGATGGCGTCGATCTTATAGAGCGTCAGGCCGATGCGGTGGTCCGTCACCCGGCCCTGGGGGAAGTTGTAGGTGCGAATGCGCTCGCTGCGGTCTCCGCTGCCCACCTGGCTCTTCCGCTCCGCCGCCGTGGCGGCGTCCCGGCGGGAGCGCTCCTCCTCGTAGAGCTTGGAGGCCAGGATGCGCATGGCCTTGTCTCGGTTCTGGAACTGGCTCCGCTCCTGCTGGCACTCCACCACCGTTCCGGTGGGCTTGTGGATGAGCCGGACGGCGGAGGAGGTCTTATTGACGTGCTGGCCTCCCGCGCCGGAGGAGCGGAACACCTGCATCTCAATGTCCGCCGGGTTCAGCTCCACGTCCACTTCCTCCACCTCCGGCAGCACCGCCACCGTGGCGGCGCTGGTGTGGATGCGGCCGCCGGATTCCGTCTCCGGCACCCGCTGGACCCGGTGGACGCCGCTCTCGAATTTCAGCCGGGACCAGGCACCTTCGCCCTCAATGACGGCGCTGCACTCCTTCACGCCGCCCAACTCCGTCTCGTTCATATTCACGATATCGATCTTCCAGCCCCGGCCTTGGGCGTACATGGTGTACATCCGCAGCAGAGACGCCGCGAACAGCGCCCCTTCCTCGCCGCCGACGCCGCCCCGGAGCTCCATGATGACGTTTTTCTCGTCATTGGGGTCCCTGGGCAGCAGGAGGAGCCGCAGTTCCTCCCGGAGCCGCTCCAGCTCCAGCTTGACAGAGGTAAATTCCTCCTGGGCAAGTTCGTGGAAATCCGGGTCGTGGAGCAGCTCCTCCGCCTCCGCCCGGTCCTGTTCCGCCCGCAGCCAGGCTTGATATGTCTCCACCACCGGGCCCAGTTCCTTGCGCTCCCGGTTGATCTGCCGCAGCCGGGCCGCGTCGCCGTAGACGGCGGGGTCCGAAAGCTGGGCCTCCAGGTCCTCGTACCGCAGGGCCAGTTCTCTTAGTTTATCCAGCATATGACCGCTCCTTTCAAGAATTTGAAAAGAACGGAAGCACTATTTTTCCTGTCCGCTCAGAAAATCCCGGGTCTGGCGCAGGAATTCCTCCTGCCAGAAGGCATAGCCCACGGAGCCGCTCCGCAGGGACACCGCCGCCCGGTGTCCGCAGGGGGTGTACAGGTCCATCTGGTCGTAGACCTCCTCGTTCTTATCCTCACTGCCCCGCAGAAGGACATAGGCGGCGTTTTGCAGCTCCTTGCCGTACTGCTTCAAAAAGCTCCGGGCCACGCTGCTGCACCGACCCGCCCACACGGGAGAGCCGATGATGACCAGCCGGTAGTCAGCGAGAGGGCGCTGCGTCTCCGGTTTTTCCACCGGCGGGCAGGTGCGGCGCATAGCGTCCATGCCGCAGCGCAGCCAGCCGCCAAAGCCGCTCCGGTTCACGCCGTCTTTCAGCTCCACCAGTTCGGCGTCCAGCGTCCGGGCGATCTCCGTCATGGCGTCACGGGTGCTGCCCGTCCGGGAATAATAGATGCACAAAATATCACTCATGTAAATACCTCAGTCAAATATCCACGTTTTCACCATGGCAAAGGCTTCCCGCAGATAATAATTCACTTCCAGATGGAGCCAGGGCAGCTCCGCAGGAACGCCGAAGACGTGTCCGTAGCCCTGCCGGGCGGCGATGAGGCGGGACCGGGCGATGTGGAAATCGTTGGTGACCACCGCCACGCTGTCCTCCGCCGGGTCGATGCCCTGTTCCTCCAGCAGTTCTTTGGAAAGGGCGAAATTCTCCGCCGTGTTCCCGGCCTGCTCCTCTAAAATCAGCCGCGCCGGGTCCACGCCCCGGGCGGTGAGCCAGTCATACATACAGCGGGCCTCGGTGATCTCCTCCCCGTAGCCCCGGCCCCCGGTGAGCACCACTGGGATTTCTGGATTTTCCTCCAGATAATCCAGCGCCGCGGTCAGCCGGGTGTACAGGGACAGCGACGGCTGGGTTCCGTTGACACCCGCGCCCAGCACCACCACCGCATCGGCAGGAAGGGCGGACAGGTCGGAGCATCCGGCGTTGATGACATAGACTTCAATGAGAAGCAGGGGCACCAGCACCAGGGTCAGTGCTGCTTGGAAAACGCGGCGGCAGAGGCGGCCTGTTTTGGAGGCAGCCGCCCAGCGGTCCAGCAGCAGCGCTATCACCAGCACCGCAGCAAGGCCCACCAGCAGAAAACCGGAAAAACGCATGCCCCAAGGGCGGACGGTCATCAGGACGGCGCCTGTCAGGGCCAGCAGCGCGGCTGCCGCACCCTGTATTTTTTCCCGCTTTGTCATTCTCCCGCTTCCTCGCTGAGCTGTTCCCATTTTTCGTACAGTGCGTCCAGCTCCGCCTGGACAGCGTCTTTCTCTTTCAGCAGGTCATTCAGCTTCTCATAGTCGCAGGCGGCGGCCTCCATGTCGGCGTCCAGCGCCGCGATGCGCTCCTCCGCCTTGGCGATGTCCCGCTCGCAGATGGTGAGCTGCCGCCGGGCGGCCTGCTGGGCCTTATTGCCCCGGACGGGCCGCTCCACCTTTTCCTTTACGGGCTTTGGCAGCTCCACCTTCTCTGCCTCCTCCTGAGCCTTCATCTGCCGGTACTGGGCAAAGCCCATGGGATAGTCGGTGATGGTGCCGTTTGCCAGCTCCCAGATGCGGGTGGCGAAGCGGTTGATAAAGTAGCGGTCATGGCTGACGAACAGCAGCGTGCCATCGTAGGCCTCCACCGCCTCCTCGATCCACTCTCGGGAGGCGATGTCCAGGTGGTTGGTAGGCTCGTCCAAAATCAGGAAGTTGATGTCGTCGTCCATCAGCATACAAAGCCGCAGGCGGCTCTGCTCGCCGCCGGACAGGACGGACACGGGCTTCAGCACATCCTCGCCCCGGAAATCGTAGGCCGCCAGTCGGTTCCGGGCCGACTGGGCGGAGAGGCCACGCTTGGCGGCCATCATGTTCTCCACCATGTTCCAGTCCGGGTGGTCGAAGTGGACGATCTGGGGCAGATAGGCCGCTTTTACCTGGGGCCCGGTGCGGATGCGGCCGTCGTCCGGGTACAGCTCGCCCATGATCATTTTGATGAGGGTGGATTTGCCCGTTCCGTTATCTCCGATAAGGGCGATGCGCTCGCCCCCCTCTATTTTCAAATTGATGCCGTCAAACAGGTGCTTGTCCCCATAGCTCTTGGCGAGGTTCCGCAGGGCCAGCACCTCGTCGCCGTGGAACTCGGCGGTGGAGAACCGGGCGTCGATCTTCCGGGCCTTGGTGGGCTTGGAGGTCGTACGCATCCGCTCGATGCGCTTTTCCATGGAGATGGCCCGGCGGTAGGTCTTATCCATGCCCTGGAACGCCCACATCCGAAGCTGCTCCGCCGCCTTTTCCAGCTGCTCGATCTTGGCCTGCTCCTTTTCGTACTGCTTCATCCGCTCCTGGAAGCGGCGCTCCTTCTCCACGGCGTAGAAGCTGTAATTGCCGCTGTAAAACTCCGCCTTACCGCCCTCGATCTCAATGACCCGGGTGACGATGCGGTCCAGGAAATAGCGGTCATGGGAGATGGCCACCACGGTGCCATGGAAGCCCCGGATGTACTCCTCCAGCCACTCCGTGGCGTGGAGATCCAGGTGGTTGGTGGGCTCGTCCAGCAGCAGGATGTCCGTGTCCTCCAGGATCAGGCGGCCCAGGTTCACCCGGGTCTTTTCGCCGCCGGACAGGCTGTCGAACAGCTGCTTCCGCTGGTCGTCGGAAATGGACAGGCCGTTGGCGATCTTATTCACCGCCACATCCGTGTCGTAGCCGCCGAACACCTCGAACTTCTCACTGAGGGCGCCGTACCGCCGCAGCGTGGCGGGGTCGGTGTCGCCCTCCGCCATCCGGGCGGTAAGCTGCTCCATCTCCTCCGCCAGTTTTTGCAGGCGGGAGAAGGCGGAGCGCAGCACGTCCTCCACCGTGTACCCGGCGGGATACACGGGGATCTGGGAGATCAGGCCCAGACGGCGGCCCTGGCCCACGGTCACCTGGCCCTCGTCGTAGTCCAGCTCTCCCGTCAATATCTTAAATAAGGTGGTCTTGCCCGCGCCGTTCCGGCCCAGCAGGCCCACCCGCTCGCCCTGGTCGATCTGGAAGGTGAGGCCGTCCAGAACATTTTTCCCCACCTCGAAGGATTTGACCAGGCCGTTTACCTGTATCTCAATCATACTCTCTCTGAAGCGCTTCCACCAGGGTGCCGAAGTGCATGGCGTGGGAGGCCTTCACCAGCATGGCGGTGTTCGGCTTCAGCTCCTCCTTCAGCGTCCTGATCGCTTCCTCTTTCGTTGCAAAATGTAGGACCTCGCCGCCGCTCTGGGCGGTACCGTCGGCAATTTTAGCCGCTTTTTCTCCGATGGCCACCACGAAGTCGATGCCCAGCATGGTAGCCAGGGCGCCCATGTTGTAGTGGGCCTGCTCCGTCAGGTCGCCCAACTCGCCCATGTCGCCCAGTACCGCCACCCGGTAGTCGCACTCGGTCTTTGCCAGCACCTCCAGCGCCGCGGTGACGGACTGGGGGTTGGCGTTGTAGCAGTCGTCCAGAATGATGCGCCCCTCGGGCAACCGCACCACCCGCATCCGGGAACCGGCGGGCTCATAGGCTGCCGCGCCCCGGACGATCTCGTCGTGGCTCAATCCCAGCTCCTCGCCCACCGCCACGGCGATGGACGCGGAATAGGCCATGTAAACGCCCGGCGCGGGGATGGACAGGCGGTAGACATCTTTGGCTGTCTCCACCGTGCAGGTGATGCCCTCCACGCCGTGGTCCGCTACCTCGGTGATGCGGGCCTGGCAGTGCTCCGACTGGCCGCAGCGGACGGTGCGGAAGGGAATGTCCACGGTGTCCAGCAGGGAGTCATCCCCGTTGAGAACGGCCAGGCCGCCCTCTTTCAGATGCGCGAAAATCTCGCACTTCGCCTTCAAAATGCCCTGGCGGCTGCCCAAAAATTCGATATGGGCGTCGCCGATGTTGGAGATGACCGCCACATCCGGGCGCACCATGGCGCCCAGGTATTCGATCTCTCCGAAGTGGTTCATGCCCGTCTCAATGACCGCCGCCTGATGTGCAGAGCTCAGGCCCAGCAGGGTCAGGGGCGTTCCGATATCGTTGTTGAAATTCTCCGGGGTCTTTAAAACCCGGTACTTCGCTCCCAGGACGGCGGCGATCATCTCCTTGGTGGTCGTCTTTCCCACGCTGCCGGTGACCTGCACCACGGGGATGTCGAATTTCTCCCGGTAAGCGGAGGCCAGGGCCCGCAGGGCCAGCCGGGTGTCCGCCACCTGGATATAAAATTTGTCGCCGCGCAGCGTCTCCGGCACCCGGGCGCACAGGCACCCGGCGGCGCCATCGTCCAGCGCTTTCTGGATGAAATCGTGGCCGTCGAACTTCTCTCCCACCCAGGGCAGGAACAGGCAGCCGGGGGTCAGCTTCCGGCTGTCGGTACAGACGGCGGTGACGGCAGGGACATCCTCCCTGGGATTCAGCCATTTGCCGTCCACGGCGGCGGCGATCTCTTGAATGGTCATGGGTTCCATGAACTCACCCTCTCCTCTTGATGGGATAGGACAGCCGCACGATCTCCTCGCACAGCTCGTTGTAGGTCATTCCGGCGGCGGCAGCCTCCTTGGGCACCAGGCTGGCGGCGGTCATGCCCGGCAGGGAGTTGACCTCCAGGCACCAGAACTTACCGTCATCGTCCAGCAGGAAGTCCGTCCGGGAGTAGACCTCCAGGCCCAAGGTGCGGTGGAGCTTCAGCGCCAGAGCTCCCATCTCCTCCTGCTGCTCCGGCGTGATGGGCGCGGGGCAGATCTCCCGGGCACCGCCGGTCTGATACTTGGCGGTGTAGTCAAATTCCTTGATCGCCGGGACGATCTCCACGGCAGGCAGGGCACGGTCGCCCAGGACGGCTACCGTCAGCTCCCGGCCGTGGATCTTCTTCTCCACGATGATGTGGCTGCCGTAGCGCAGCATCTCCCAGAGAGCTTTCTCCAACTCCTCCTTGGTATCCGGCAGAGCCACGCCGATGGAGGACCCGCCATTGACCACCTTCACCGCGCAGGGGACCTCCAGCTCCTCCACCAGAGCGGGAATGTCCGCCTCCGTGTAGGACGGAATGTCCCGCCAGGGGGCGGTGGGGATGCCAGCGGAGTCCATCATCCGCTTGGTCATGGATTTGTCCATAGCAAGGCCGGAGGCCAGATACCCGCCGCCGGTATACCGGATGCCCAGCAGGTCAAAGGTGGCCTGCACCCGGCCGTCCTCGCCGTCCTGGCCGTGGAGGCCCAGGAACACGATGTCCGCCAGGGCGCACAGCTCCAGCACATTGGGTCCGAACAACCGCCCGCTCTGGTCCTTCCGGCTCCGCTTCACCGCCTCGATGTCCGGCGCGGTGACCTCGATCTTCGCGTCGGGGCACAGGCCGTCAGGCGCGTCGAACAGCGTCTCCGGGTCACTGGGCAGCGTCTCAATTCCCAAAAACAGGTCCACCAGAATAGCCCGGTGGCCGTTCTCCCGCAGGGCACGGCACACGGAGCTGCCTGTCACCAGGGAGACAGCCCGTTCTGTGGACAGTCCGCCTGCTAAAACCACGATCTTCATATGTCCTCGATCCCTTCTGTATCGCTCAAATGACAGATGCACATAGTGATACTATTATAATTTTTCCTAGTTTAGCACAATTCTGCCATGAATACAACCGCCAAAACCACGAATCGGGAAAAGAGAAAGAGGGCCTTTCAGCCCTCTTTCGTCATTCCGGTATCAGCCCAGCCAGCGGAACAGGCCCTCGGGCTCCTCGCCGTCCAGCAGCGTTTTGGCGGCGGAGAGCATTTGAGCCGCGTCAGCCCGGGTCACCGTCTGCGCCATGGTCTGGCTGCCGAAGCTGCCGGCCGACAGGACGCTGACGGCCTCCATATTGCCCACGGCCTGGGCCGCCCAGGAGGGCACCGCCTCCCGGTCGGCATACCACACGTCCAGCTCCACGTCACCCAGGTCCAGCACCCGGTCCAGGACCGTGGCGGCCTCGTTGAAGGTGATGGCCTGGTCGCCCCGGAAGGCGGCGCCCTCCGCCGTGGTCTTGCCCTGGACGATGCCGTCCGCCACGCCAGCGGCAGCGTAGGCCTTGGCCCAGGTGGGGATGCTTTCGTCGTCACAGAAGCCCGTCATGGTCACCGGCGTGACCTCCCGGCCCGCCGTCTCCATCACCATCGCCAAGAACTCGCTGCGGGAGACCTCCGCGTCGGGCTGGAAATAATACTGGTCACCGATCTTGCTGCCTGTGAAGATGCCCGCCTCCGCCAGATGCTGGGCGGCAGCCGCGGCGGTGCTGCCCTGGGTGTCGGCGTAGGTGACGCCGGATTTGGTCTTCTCAATGGTCACCGTCACGGTGGCGGGCTGGGAGGCGTGCCCGGCGCTGTCGGTGGCGGCGTAGGTGAAGCTGTCCCCGCCGGTGACGCCCTCATCCGGCGTGTAGGTGAAATCCGCCCCCTGGATGGTGACGGTGCCCTTCCGGGGCTCCTCCACCAGGGCAAAGGTCATGTCCTCCCCCTCGGCGTCGGAGGCCAAGAACTGGCCCTGGACGGGAATGCCACGGTAGGTCCGCACTTCCACGTCCTGAGCGGTGGGGGCGCCCTCCTCCGCCTGGACAGGCTGCTGTTTTTTGCCAAACAATGCCTGGGCGCTGCCGCCCAGGAGCATGGTTGCCGCCAGGGCCAGCACGGCGGCGCGTTTCAAAGCTTGTAGTTTCAAGGTGATGCCCTCCTGTATGATTTGGTACAGGAGTAGTCTTTTCCCACTTACAAGAAATATGCAAAAAAGCGGCTGTTTTCCAGCCGCTTTTTCTGAATCAGGTTCGGAGTAAGTGGACCGTCCGCCGCATGGTGGGCGAACGCTTCTTGATGCTGGACACCACGCCCATGGCCGCGAACAGCGTCACGATGGAGGAACCGCCATAGCTGAAAAACGGCAGGGTGATGCCAATGACCGGCACCACAAACAGGCACATCCCGATGTTGATGATGGTCTGGAACATCAGCATGGCCGCCATGCCCACGCAGACATAGCTCTGGAAGGGCGTCTCGGCCCGCTTCGCCACCAGCAACACACGGATGATGATGGCCGCCAGCAAAGCGATCACCAGCACGCAGCCCACCAGTCCCAGCTCCTCGCCGCAGACGGCGAAGATCAGGTCCGTGTGGCGGGCGGGCAGGTTGGTGCGGTAGCTGCTGTGGGTCTGGGTGCCCTGCATATAGCCCTGTCCAAACACGCCGCCGGAGCCGATGGCCAGCAGACTCCGGGACTGCTGCCAGCCCTTGCCCAGGGGGTCGTAGCTGTGGTCAAAGACCACGATGAAGCGGTCCAGCATATATTTCATGGACGACGGCACCAGGTCCAGCAAAAACACCGCCGCCACAGCCGCGCCGCCTCCACCCAGCAGCAGAGCGAACCACCGCAGGGCAAAGCCCGCCGCGAATGCCATGGCGAGGAAGATGAAGAAAAACACCAGGGCGTTGCCCATATCACCGGAAATGAGGAAGTAATAGCCCATCAGCAGCAGGGTATGCCCGCTCACGAACGCGGCGGAGGGAAAGGACTTCAAATCCCGTTTTTCCACCCGCAGCCACTCGATCTGCTTCGCCAGCAGCAGCACGAAGGAGATCTTCACCACCTCCGCCGGGCCGATACTGACGGGGATACCGGGAAATTTCAGCCAGGCGGTGTTGCCGGTGTTGTCCGACACGCCGAAGGGTGTCAGCAACAGGCCGATGAACACGATGTTGAAGAGCACCAGCCACTTCCACTTTTTCATCAAGATCTCAAAGTCCACCATGGACAGCGCGATATACACGCACACCCCCAGCAGCAGCGCCACGCCCTGAACGCCCACATAGCGGACGATCTTCCCCACGCCCAGGTAACTGGCGGCGCTGGCGATAAGCGCCATGCCGTACAGCGTGGCGGTGCAGCACAATCCCAGCAGCACCAGGTCGGCCTGGTGGAAAAAGTCCGCCAGAATATCTTTCAAACGATGCAGCATATCCAAAAACCTTTCCTGAAAGGCATAAAATTCTATTGTGTAGTATAGCACGCAAAAAAAGTTTTGTAAACGTGGGGAAAACTCTTTTACAGTTTATTTAAAATGTGTTATACTGTTTGCGGCAAAAATCCGACACACGGAAAGGCGGTGGCTTTTCATGGAATATCTCTCCCACAACGAGGCGGAGACGGAGGCCCTGGGGGCCCGTCTGGCCGCTGTACTGGCCCCCGGCGCGGTGGTGGCCTACCGGGGCGGCCTGGGCATGGGCAAAACAGCCTTTACCCGGGGCCTTGCCAAAGGGTTGGGCTACGGAGGCCGGGTCACCAGTCCCACCTTCACCATCGTCAATGAGTACGAGGGCGGGCGGCTGCCCCTGTTCCACTTCGATATGTACCGCCTGGAGGACGCTGACGCCCTGTTCGACATCGGCTGGGAGGACTATCTGGACCGGGGCGGCGTCTGCGCCGTGGAGTGGAGCGAGCAGGTGGCGGAGGCCATGCCGCCGGAGACCGTCTATGTTACCATCTCCCGCCGCCCGGAAGATGACCGGGCCAGGACTATCACCATTGAAGGAGTCGAACTCCCATGAAGATACTCGCACTGGAGACCTCCGCCAAGGCCGTCTCCGCCGCCGTCAGTGAGGACGGCAAAATTCTTTGCTCCGGCTATCAGGACACGGGCTTGACCCACAGCCGCACCCTGATGCCCATTGTGGAGCACATTTTGAAAAACACCGGTTTGACCGTGGCCGATATGGACGCCATCGCCGTGGCTGCCGGCCCCGGCTCCTTTACCGGCATCCGAATCGGCGTGGCCGCCGCCAAGGGGCTGGCGTTCGCGGCGGACAAGCCCGCTGTAGGCGTGTCCACCCTGGCGGCTATGGCCCGGAACGTGGCTTTCTGCGACGGGCTGGTGGTCTGCGCCATGGACGCCCGCCGCCAGCAGGTCTACAACGCCCTGTTCGAGGCGAAGGACGGCCAGCTCACCCGCCTGACCCCTGACCGGGCCATCGCCCTGGAGGAGCTGGCGGAGGAGCTGCGAAACGACCCCCGGCCCAAGACGGTGGTTGGCGACGGCGCAAAGCTGTGCTTCGCCCATCTGACGGAGGCGGGCATTCCCTGCCGCCTGGCTCCGGCCCATCTGGTGATGCAGAACGCCATAAGCGTGGCGCTGGAGGCGGAGGCGATGGCTACGAAAGGCGGTCTGGTCAGCGCCCAGGCACTGGAGCCGGTCTACCTCCGTCCCGCTCAGGCCGACCGCCTGCGGCAGAAATAAAAGGTTTCAATTTGTTTGATAATAGAAAAAAACACAAAGGAGACACGATTATGAGCGGTAAAGTACACGTTATGGACCATCCCCTGGTCGCCCACAAGCTGACCATCCTCCGGGACAAGAACACCAGTGTCAAGGATTTCCGGGAACTGGTATCCGAGATCGGTATGCTCATCACCTACGAGGCCACCCGTGACCTGCCCCTGACCACCAAGGAGGTGGAGACTCCCATCTGCAAGACCACCGCTCCTACTCTGAAAGGCAAGAAATTCGCCGTGGTGCCCATCCTCCGTGCCGGTCTGGGCCTGGTGGACGGCGTGCTGCGGATGGTCCCCGGCGCCCGTGTGGGCCACATCGGTATGTTCCGTGATGAGGAGACCCTGGAGCCCCATGTCTACTTCTGCAAGATGCCCAAGGACATCGCGGAGCGGGACATCATGATCGTGGACCCCATGCTGGCTACCGGCGGCAGCGCCGAGGCCGCCATTGCCGAAATGAAGAAGCGGGGCTGCACCAACATCAAGCTGATGGTCCTGCTGGCCGCTCCCGAGGGCATCGAGCACATCCAGAAGACTCATCCCGACGTGGACATCTACTGCGGCGCGGTGGACGACCACCTGAACGAGCACGGCTATATCGTGCCCGGCCTGGGCGACGCGGGAGACCGTATCTTCGGAACGAAGTGACTTCGAAGGGGAGCAGGCATACACCGTTGCGGCATAACGATTGGTGGGCACTTTGTGCCCGCCAATCGTTATGCCGCTGCCTCGAAAGCGGCTCGCTTTATCTGCCGCTGGCAGCGCTTCGCCGCTTTCCCCTCGGCCTCCCCCACCACCGCGTCAGAACAAGCTGCGCTTTATTCGCTTTCGCCTTCGGCGGGGCCCCCTTGTCGGTCACTGGTGAACGCCGCCCAAGGCGGCTGGGGCGGGGTATTTTCGGCAGGCGCAGGATGTGAATTGCCCGCAAGGGCAAGAGAGGCCCCTCTGGAGGGCGTCCTGCCGAAAATGATTGAAATAGCTTCTTTTTCCTCCGGCAAAAAAACTGGGGGGAACCGCTGGTTCCCCCTAGTCCCCCTTCAGGGCGGCTGCGTCAGCAGCCGCCTTTTTGCCCTCTATCAGGTCACTGGCATCCTCCAGGGCACATTGCAATACCAGCTCCACCCGCTTGTACTTTCCCTTTTCTATCAGCGCAATGCTGTCATGGGCGGCTTTCATCAATATCATACAGGCTTTTTCACAGGGCTTGTCCTCGAAATAGTTCATCACTTAGCCTCCCTCCAAATATAATGTACTTAATGCCTACTGAACAATAGCCAATTTTTCCGTGGGCATGAAAATAGCCAGCAAATATGTGAGGAGATGTAAAAAGGCGCACTGAATCTTGCGGAGATTCAGCACCAGCACGGACATGGCAATCACATGGGCAGAGGTCT
>JAGBDS010000033.1 GCA_017937405.1 Oscillibacter sp. | reverse complement strand
GAGAGACTCGCACGAGCCGGATATTACAGTCTATCCGACAGGTACGAGTCCCTGCACTTATGCGATTGAACCGCCGTATAGGGAACCCTTCGTACGGTGGTGTGAGAGGACGGGGCTATCGGCCCTTACCTACTCGATTGACATGGAACAAAACTGGCGGTATACTTGCAAATACCTATAAACACAATAGGAATTAGGGGGGGGCGCAATGGAGCGTCTGAGCGAAAAATCAAATCACCGGGCGGCGCTGAAAGCCGCCTTTCCCGCTACCGTCCCGGTGCTGACGGGGTATGGCTGTCTGGGATTAGCCTATGGACTGCTGATGGCGGCCAACGGCTACGGTCCTCTGTGGTCCACATTGATGAGCGCCATCGGCTTCGGCGGCAGTATGCAGTACGTGGCCATCACCCTACTGGTCACGGCCTTTGACCCCTTGCAGGCCTTTCTGCTTGCCATCATGGTGAACGCCCGGCATATTTTTTACGGCCTCAGTATGCTGGACAAGTACAAGGGCCTGGGGAAAGTCCGGACGTTTTTGATTTACGTCCTCAGTGACGAGACCTTTTCCCTGGTCTCTACCCTGGAGCCGCCGGAGGGGGTCACGCGGAGGGACTTCTACTTTTGGATCTCCCTGCTGGATTACAGCTACTGGGTCATTGCTACGGCCCTGGGCGGACTGCTGGGCCGCTTCCTGACCTTCGACACCACGGGGTTGGACTTTGCCCTGACAGCGCTGTTCGTGGTGCTGTTTCTGGAGCAGTGGAAGAAGAAAGAAAACCGGCCCGCCGGTGTGGTGGGAATCGCCTGTGCCGCCGTGAGCCTGGCGGTGTTCGGAGCGGAGAAGCTGGTCATCCCCGCTATGGTGCTGATTCTGGCGGTGCTGCTGGGAGGAAGGAAGCGCCTATGTACCTGACACCGTTTCAGACGCTTGTGATGATACTGGCGGTAGCCGCCGGGACCCAGCTCACCCGCTGGCTGCCCTTCTGGCTGTTCCCGGAAAATAAGGAGCCGCCCCCGGTGGTAACGTATCTGGGCCGGGTGCTGCCCGCCGCTATGATGGGCCTGCTGGTGGTGTACTGCCTGAAAGGCGTGACCTGGACGGCTCCGCCCCATGGTATCCCGGAGTTGCTGGCAATATTCGCCGTTGTGCTGCTCCACCGCTGGAAGGGAAACGTGCTCCTGTCCATCGCCGGCGGCACGGCACTGTATATGGCGCTGGTGCAGCTGGTGTTTGCATGATTTCCGCCCAAACCGCATACACTGGAACCGCGGCCCCGTGCCGCGGTTCTTTTTGTTGGGAGGGCAATCGGATGCGGAAACGGCTGTTTTTCTGGGAATTAGGGGGCTTTTTGTTCACCGGGCTGGCGGGAACGCTGCTCCACTTCGTCTACGAATGGAGCGGCGGCAGTGTGTGGACGGCGGCCTTCTCCGCTGTGAACGAATCCACCTGGGAGCATATGAAGCTGCTGTTTTTCCCACTGTTTCTCTGCTCGGTGATCCAGGTGTGTGCCCTGGGAAAGACCTATCCTAACTTCCCGGCAGTGCGGGCGGTCAGCACCCTGGCGGGATTGGCGCTCATTCCGATCCTGTACTATACCTACACAGGCGTTTTGGGCCGCCACCTGCTCTGGGCGGACATCGCCGTGTTTTTCCTGGCGGACCTGGGGGCCTTCTGGCTGGACTTCTGCCTGCTCCGGCGGGGACGGCTGTCGGAGCCGTGGCAGCAGGTTGTAGGGCTAGCGGTGCTGTGGGCGCTGGCGTTCTGCTTCGTGTGGTGTACCTTCCGTCCGCCCCATATCGCCCTCTGGCAGGACCCCGCCACAGGGCTTTACGGAATCTCTGCATAGCAAAAATGGCCTCTGCCGTCGGCAGAGACCATTTTTCATCCGTTTTTGCGTTTTTCCATCGTCAGCAGATTGTCCGCGCCCCGGGTGCGGTAGCCGTTGGGATTCACATAACCCCGCTTTTCGTAAAAATCCAGAGCGTTCACAGAGGAGGTCAGCCAGATACGCTCCGCCTCCTCACACCACTTGTCCGTCTCCAGAACGTCGAAAAGCTGGGCGCCGAGGCCCCGGCCGATGACCTCCGGCAGCAGGAAGGCGGCGATGATCTCGCACTCCCGTTCTCCGGTCCGGACAACAGTGCCGGTGCCCACGATGGCAACCTCCTCCGTCATCACATACATGTGGCCGTCCTTGGCAATCTGGGCCACGGTCTCCGGGGTATACCGGGCATAGAGCCAGTCAATTTCCACCTGGGGGCAGTAATGGGCGTTGACCTCCAACAGCGTCCGGCGAAGAAGAGCGGACACAGCGCCCTCGTCGCCGGGAAGATACCGTCTGATCTCCGCCATGTCACACAGACAGGGAGTCTGCCAGCTCCAGGCCGGGGTTGTGCTTCGTCAGGAAGCCCACGGACCACTCGCCGCCGAATGCCACCAGCAGCCGGTCCCGGAAGTCCTCCAGAATGGCGGAGCCGGTGCAGAGGACCAGGTCCTCCGGCGGGCAGGGGCAGTTGGTGATGAGCCGCAGGTGGTCGTAGGGCAGGCCGGTCATATACAGGTCCACGCCGTACTCGTTCTTCATGCGGTATTCGAACACGTCGAACTGCAGGGTGCCCACCACGCCCACGATGACCTCCTCCAAGCCCGCACCGGGGATTTTGAAGATCTGGATGGCGCCCTCCTGGGCGATCTGCTCCGTGCCCTTGATGAACTGCTTGCGCTTCATGGTGTCCTTGGGGCTGACCCGCATGAAGTGCTCCGGCTCAAAGGTGGGAATGCCGGAATAGCGGAACTTCTTGCCGGGCACGGTAATGGTGTCGCCGATGGAGAACAGGCCGGGGTCGAACACGCCGATAATGTCGCCGGCGTAGGCCTCCTCCACGATTTCCCGTTCGGCGGCCATCATCTGCTGGGGCTGGCTCAGCCGCAGCTTCTTGCCGCTCTGGACGTGGTAATACTCGGTGTCCCGCTGGAACTTGCCGGAGCAGATGCGCATGAAAGCCAGCCGGTCCCGGTGGGCCTTGTTCATGTTGGCCTGGATTTTGAACACGAAGGCGGAGAAATCCTCACTGAACACGTCCACCTCGCCCTGGTCGGAGACCCGGGGCAGGGGAGGGGTGGTCATGCGGAGGAACTCCTCCAGGAAGGGTTCCACGCCAAAGGTGGTCAGGGCGGAGCCGAAGAACACGGGGGACAAGGTGCCGTTGCGGACGGCCTCCATGTCGAACTCCCGGCCCGCGCCCAGCAGCTCCACTTCCTCCCGCAGGGCGGCGGCCTTGCTCTCGCCGATCATGTCATCCAGAGCGGGATCGTCCAGAGCCACCTCGGCGGAGCTGACCTTTTTGCCCCGCTCCTCGGCCTGGAAGAACAGGATGCGCTGCTTCTCCCGGTCGTAGACGCCCTGGAACTCTTTGCCGCAGCCGATGGGCCAGTTGACGGCGTAGGTGTCGATGCCCAGCTCCCGCTCCACTTCCTCGCACAGCTCCAGGGGGTCCCGGGTCTCCCGGTCCATCTTGTTGATGAAGGTGAAGATGGGGATGTGGCGCAGGGCGCAGACCTTGAACAGCTTTCTCGTCTGAGGCTCCACGCCCTTGGCACCGTCGATGACCATGACGGCGCTGTCGGCGGCCATCAGGGTGCGGTAGGTGTCCTCGGAGAAGTCCTGGTGGCCGGGGGTGTCCAGAATGTTGATGCAGAAGCCGCTGTGCTGGAACTGCATGACGGAGGAGGTGACGGAGATGCCGCGCTGCTTCTCGATCTCCATCCAGTCGGAGGTGGCGGCCCGGGCCCGCTTGCCCTTGACCTCGCCGGCCTGGGCGATGGCGCCGCCGTAGAGCAGGAATTTTTCCGTCAGGGTCGTTTTACCGGCGTCGGGGTGGGAAATGATAGCAAAGGTCCGCCGCCGGGTGATCTCTTCTTGTAAAGTGGGCATGAAACTGCCTCCTTTTGTTCACAAATGTACAGACTTAATAAATTTACCACAAGGATTTCCTGTTTGCAAGGGGTATCCGGGCAGGTGTTTCGTGAAAACCAGCCTTTTTGCGGCAAAATAAGGAGGCCGGAGAAAGCTCCCTTTCTCCGGCCCCTGCTTACCGCATTTCGGAAACGATGTTGTCCACGGCGTGATCCACGGCGACACCCAGCTTGTGGATACTTCTGCCCACTTGTGTTTTCATGGGGTCACGGCCGCAGGGCACCATCATTCCCACTGCGGCACCGGCCATCAGACCGGCGCTCATACCGACCCAAAATCCGGTACACATCTTCATATTCAGTCACTCCTTCATCGGCACAGGGCTAGTATGGCCGAAAACCGACAAAAAAGCCGCCGGAGCATTTGCCAAATCCTCCCCAAAGGTCTATACTAATGGAAAATAAAAATTTTTGGAGGCATTATGACGAGCATCTATCTCATCCGCCACGCGGAAGCGGAGGGCAACCTGTACCGCATTGCCCAGGGGCAGAAGAACAGCAACCTCACCGACCGGGGCTGGCGGCAGGTCCGGGCGCTGGAAAAGCGGTTCGCGGACATCCATATCGACGCGGTGTATTCCAGTGACCTGTACCGCACCTGTGCCACCGCCAGCGCCATTTATAAGCCTAAGGGCCTGTCTCTCCACCGGGTACCGGGGCTGCGGGAGATCAACGTGGGCGGCTGGGAAGAGCGTACCTGGGGCGACATCTACCGTCAGAACCCGGAGCAGATGGCTTATTTCAGCCGCCACTTCACCAAATGGTACATTGAGGGCGCCGAGACGCCCCAGCAGGTGCTGGACCGGGTACTGGAGGCTGTCCGCAAGATCGCAGCGGAGAACGAGGGCCGCACCGTGGCGGTGTTCTCCCACGGCTATGCCATCCGGCTGCTGCTGGCGCATCTGCAGGGCTACTCCATGGAGGGAGCGGGCCAGACGCCCCACGGCGACAACACCGCTGTCTCTTTGCTGGAGGCGGAGGGAGACACGCTGCGGGTGGTGTTCCGGGATGACAACAGCCACCTGCAAACGCCGGAGTTCCTGGCGGGGGAGAAGGTCCGCAAGCGGGCCAACGCCCTGGAGCCGGGGCTGTGGTTCCGGCCCGTGGAACTGGAGGAGCAGGCGGACTGGTTCGCGGAGCTGGTGTCCGCCGTTTGGCGGGACCCCCGGCCCTTTGACCGGCAGAAGCTATTGGAGGATGCCGCCCATCGGACGACACTGGCGGGCTATCTGGGCGAGGAGCCTGTGGGTCTGGTGCAGGTCGGCCCGGAGCCGGGGTGGATCTCCCTGGCCTGTATCCGGGAGGACTGCCGCAAGCGGGGCTTCGGCGTCCAGCTCATTGGCCAGGCGGTGCTGCTGGCCCGGCAGGCAGGGGGCGAGAAGCTGACCGTGCTCCTGGGAGCGGACAGCGGCGCCCGGGACTTCTTTGCCGACTATGGGTTCGGCCCTGTGGGAACTTCGGCGGATGGACGGATGGTTTTTGAGAAAAATATTGCGTTTATTCCGGAATTTTTGGGAGAATACGGTAAAAATATTGACAAGCCGGACATGACCTCTATATAATAGCTGACGTAAGAGGGAGTAGCCTGCGCCGTTTGGCGTGGTGTGGTCCGTCATCACGGCGGCGGGAGACCGCTGCCCGGGACACGTCGAAAAGGCGAGACTTTTACTGTACACATAGCGTGGGACTTGTACCCGCTATCTCCGTGTGCAGGAAAGGTCTCGCTGTTTTTTGCGAAAAAATAGGAGGAAATATGAATATTTGGGTGACAGTTTTGCTATTTTTGCTGGGGCTGCTGCTGATCGTCAAGGGCGGCGACTGGTTCCTGGATGGCGCCGTGTGGATCGCGGAGGCCACGGGTGTGCCCCGGTTCATCATAGGCGCCACCATCGTATCCCTGGCGACTACCCTGCCGGAGCTGACGGTGTCCGTCACCGGCGTGCTCCAGGGCGAGGTGGACCTGGCGGTGGGCAATGCCGTGGGCTCGGTCACCGCCAATCTGGGCTTGATCCTGGGTATTTCCGTGCTGTGCCTTCCCTCGGCAGTGAGCAAGAAGCAGTTCAACCTGAAAGCCGTCCTGATGGTGGTAGGCGCGGCGCTGCTGCTGGTGCTGTGCCAGGGCGGCGTGCTGCCCTTCCTGCCCAGTCTGGCGCTGTTCGCGGTGTTCACCGTGTACCTGTGGAACAACATCGTGGACGCCCGGAGCGGCATGGCGGAGAGCCGCGCAGAGCATCCTGCCCGGCGGACCACCTCCCACCGGCAGATGGTGATGAAGCTGGGGATGTTCGTCATCGGCATTGCGGCTATCGTGGTGGGCTCCCGGCTCCTCATTGACTACGGCAGTGAGCTGGCGCTGCTGCTGGGTGTTCCCGCCAGCATCATCGGCGTCACCATGGTGGCCATCGGCACCTCTCTGCCGGAGCTGGTCACTACTCTGACGGCCATTGCCAAGAAAGAAGCCTCCATGTCCGTGGGCAATATCATCGGCGCTAACGTCATCGACCTGACGCTGATCCTGCCGGTGTGCTCCGCCGTGTCCGGCGGCAAGCTGACCATCGGCGTCCAGACCACGGCCCTGGATCTTCCCGCCTGCCTGACCCTGTGCTGCATCGCGGTGATCCCGCCGCTGCTGAAGGGAAAGTTCTACCGCTGGCAGGGCGTGCTGATGCTGGCTTTGTACGCCGCCTATGTAGTGATGCTGGTCATGTGACGAATAAGCGAACCGCCTGTCAGGCACGTCCTGACAGGCGGTTTGTTTATTTGATAAGTTCCCGGACGATGCGGGCGGTCATGCCCCAGATCACGTGGCCCTCATACCGCCACACCGGGACCTCCACCCGGCCCCGGCTCCACGGGTAGTCCCGGGCGATGCCCAGCTCCTCATAGGGGAAACCCTCCGGACTCTGGGGAATGAGGTCGTAGGTGTAGACCTCCGGCTCTGTGGTTTGAAAGAACGCAAAGGGTACGGTGAATACCTCCGCCACCTCCGCAGGGGAGGGGCGCATCGCCTCCAGACCCTCTTGGGACACCAGTCCCAGCACCGGGTACAGCAAAAAGCCTCTTTGGTTGCAAATGAAGTCCGGCGTGCCCAGAACTGTGACAGAGGAGGCCGGGATAGCCAGCTCCTCCACGGTCTCCCGCAGGGCGCAATCCACGGGATTTTCCCCTGGCTCCGCCCGCCCGCCGGGGAAGCAGACCTCTCCGCCCTGGCGCAATCCGGCGGCCCGGACCTCAAACAGCAGGTGCGCTCCGTCCGGCTTTTCCACCAGAGGGCAGAGGACGGCATAGCGGTGCCGGGCGCCCATCAATCCCGGCTCATGGCCGCGAAAGCGGCGGCACAGTTCTTCCAGCTCCCTCATCCCAGCAGCATGGTCATGGCCCGCTGGCAATTGGAGATGTCCACCGCCGGGGCACTGGCGGCGTACTCCCCATCCAGGGACCAGGGCAGGTCCTCGTCTGTCTCCAGATGGATGGAGGAGACGTGGCGGAACACCAGGCCCTGGCTGTCATATTCCTGATTCAGCAGGGCCAGCACCAGATTCTGCAGGTCCTGGGCAGTCTTGGGGTTGGGGATGAGCAGCAGCTCAAATTTGCCGTCGTCCAGCACCACCCGCTCCGGGTCCAGTTTCATCAAGCCGCCGATGGAGGTGGAGTTGCACACGGCGCCAAACAGATACTCGCCGTCCAGCACCTCGCTGTCGGCGGTGAGGCGGATCTGATAGGGCCGCAGGGTGTTCAGGTCCTTCATGCCCTCCAGGATATAGGCGAAGTGGCCCAGGGCGTTTTTTGCCGCCTGAGGCGCTGTGTAGGAGCTTTTCGTAAAAGCACCGAAGGAGGCCACATAGACGAAGTGCCGTTCATTCCAGCGGCCGATGTCCAGCTGCCGGGGAGCGGCGGACACCATGGCCTCCGCCGCTACGGCGGGCTTTTTGGAGATGTGGAGGCTGGAGGCGAAATCATTGGTGCTGCCCTGGGCCAGATAGCCCAGCGGGGGCCGCTTTTCCAGCTTCATCAGGCCGGAGATGACCTCGTTCAGCGTGCCGTCGCCACCTACGGCCACCACGGCGTCGTAAGATGCGCCCTCTCCGGCGGCGATGGCGGTGGCCTTGCCGGGGGCGTCGGTGTCCCGGATGGACAGCAAATAGCCCGCCCGGCAGAAAACGCGGGCGGCGTCAAACAGCGGACCACGGGGCTTGCTGCGGCCTGCCTTGGGGTTGACGATCATCAACAGTTTTTTCTGGTCCATGATAGTAAGACCTCCTGTATGAAACAGATGAAAACGAGCACGTTAATGGTGTCTAAAACTCAGTATATCACGGGGAAAACGGGATTGCAATTCCCGGTGCCGCCGTGTAAAATGGAGATAAAAGAAGATACAGGAGGGGATGTCATGCCGCAGAGAAAGAGATACGTTCAGATGGGCCTGACGGTGTTTTGCACAGTCGGCGCCATCCTGCTGTTTTACGACACCCTCTTCGGCCACCGGGTCCTGCTGAAGATATGGCGCCAGTTCCTCTCCGCCATTGCCCCCATCCTGTACGGCAGCTTTATGGCTTACCTGCTGGCGCCTATGGTGAATTTCTTCGAGGAGCTGTCCCCCAACGCCAAAGCGGCCAAGCTAAAGGACCGGAGAGCGGCGCTGGCTCTCCGGACGGTGAGCATCCTGCTGACTTGGACGGTCATCGGTATTCTGCTGTACCTGCTGGCCTCCGTGCTGCTGCCGGAGCTGTATAAAAGCATCCTCCAGCTCATCACCAACGCGGAGCTGTATTACCGCACAGTCAGCGGCTGGATCGAGCATCTGCTGGAGACCAACCCGGCGCTGGAGCAATGGGTGGCCACCCAGCTCAACACCTACTACACGGATATCAGCACATGGCTGACCAAGGAGGTCCTGCCCCAGGCCCAGACCGTCATGGCCGCCGCTGCCGGCGGTTTGGTGGGCGCGGTCAGCTTTTTGAAAAATCTGCTGGTGGGCTTCATCGTCTCCATCTACCTGCTGGCTACTAAGGAACTGTGCGCCGCCCACGCCCGCAAGGTGGTGTACAGCCTGTGCCCCCAGGATAAAGTCCACTGGGTGCTGCGGGGCGTCCACAAGGTGGACGACATCTTCTCCGGTTTCGTCCGGGGCAAGCTGCTGGATTCCCTCATCATCGGTATTCTGTGCTTTGCCTGCTGTTCCATTCTGAAATTCCCCTATACGCCCCTGGTGTCCGTCATCGTGGGTATCACCAATATCATCCCCTTCTTCGGCCCCTTCCTGGGCGCCATCCCCAGCACATTCCTGATTTTGCTGGTGTCTCCCATGAAGGCGTTGTACTTTGTCATCTTTGTCCTGGCCCTCCAGCAGCTGGACGGCAACGTCATCGGCCCCAAGATTTTGGGGGACAAGACGGGCCTTTCCAGCCTGTGGGTCATCATCGCTATTTTGATCGGCGGCAGCTTCTTCGGCCTGCCGGGGATGTTCTTCGGCGTGCCGGTGTGCGCCTGCCTGTACAGCGCCGCTACCTTCTTCGTGGAGGTCCGCCTGCGGAAGAAGGACCTGCCGGTGGACACCGCCGCCTATGGGAAAGACGTGCCGGACAAACCGGAAAAACGGCCCTGAGTGCGAAAACGTGGAAAAAAGTGCTTGCAATCGGGGACACCATCGTGTACAATACAGCCTTGCGGATGTTTGTCAGGAAAATAACGACCATCCGCAAGGCTCATTTACAAGGACAACTGAATAGAGCCGAAATTTCTGTCATGGCCCCACAGGCCACACTGACCGTACCACGGCAGTGATGTAAAGGAGAATGCGACATGAAGAAGAAATTTTTGGCGCTCGTTCTTCTGATGACCCTCCTGGGCACCGTACTCAGCGGATGCGGAGACGGCAGCGCAGCGGAGACGCAGAAGAGCCGGGCAGATACCAACGAACTGGTCGTTGGTATCGCACAGGATCTTGACGACAGTCTTGACCCTCACAAAACCGTGAAGGCAGGAACCCGAGAAGTCATGTTCAATGTGTTCGAGGGGCTGATGAAGCCCACTCCAGACGGAGATCTGACCCCTGCCATCGCCGAAAACTACGAGGTATCCCAGGACAGGATGACCTACACCTTCCATCTGCGGGAAGGCGTGCAGTTCCATAACGGCAAGACGGTGACGGCAGAGGATGTGGTATACTCCATCCAGCGCTGCGCCGCCGCCACTGAGACAGGCATTGTCCAGGTGGAGGCGTTTTCTGTTATTCAAAGCATCGAGACGCCGGATGACAAGACCGTTGCCATCACCATTTCCGAGCCCAGCAATGAGTTCATTTCCTACCTGACCACCGCCATCCTGCCCGCTGATTACGACAAGCAGGACACTGATCCCGTGGGCACCGGCCCCTTCAAGTTCGTCTCCCGCACCGCCCAGGATTCCGTGGTGCTGGAGAAGTTCGAAGGGTATTGGGGCACTCCCGCCCAGCTGGACAAGGTCACGCTGAAGATCATGGAGAACGCGGACAGCCTGATGATGAGTCTCCAGAGCGGCGCCATCGACCTGTGCGCCCACCTGACCAGCACCCAGGTGGCCCAGCTGAAGGAGGACTTCAACGTGGCTGAGGGCACCATGAATCTGGTCCAGGCTATGTACCTGAATAACGCAGTGGAGCCCTTTGATGATGTCCGCGTCCGGCAGGCTATCAGCTATGCCGTGGACAAGCAGGAGATCATCGACCTGGCCTTTGACGGCTACGGCAGCCCCATCGGCTCCAGCATGTATCCCGCCTTCGGCAAGTATTTCGACGACAGTCTGACCAACTACTATACCCGCGACGTGGAGAAGGCCAAGGCCCTGCTGGCGGAGGCTGGCTATCCCAACGGCTTCGACATGACCATCACCGTCCCCAGCAACTACAAGCCCCACATGGACACCGCCGAGGTGCTGGTGCAGCAGCTGGCCCAGATCGGCGTCAACGCCACCATCGAGCCCATCGAGTGGGAGAGCTGGGTGTCTGATGTGTATGTCGGCCGGCAGTTCCAGACCACCGTGGTGGGCGTGGACGCCTCCAACATGACCGCCCGGGCCCTGCTGGAGCGGTTCACCTCTGATTACGGCAAGAACTTCATCAACTACAACAACGCGGAGTACGACGCGCTGTTCCAGCAGACGCTGACCGCCTATGACGACGCGGAGCAGACCGGCATCTACAAGCAGATGCTGGCGAATCTCACCGAGAACGCCGCCAACGCCTATATCCAGGACCTGGCGGACCTGGTGGCCGTCCGCAAGGGCGTGGAGGGCGTGACCTTCTATCCCATCTATGTGCTGGACCTGGCGAACCTCCATTACACAGCCTGATCCCCGCTCCCAAAGAGAGAAAGGAGACGATGACCTATGAAGTACGCGGCTAAGCGCATTGCCATGCTGCTTGTCACCATGGTCATCGTCTCCCTTTTGGCTTTTTTGGCCTTTGACCTGATCTCCGGCGACCCTGCCACCGCCATGCTGGGCACCCAGGCCACCCCGGAAAGTGTGGCGGCCCTCCGGGAGGAGCTGGGCCTGAACCGGCCTTTCCTGGTGCGCTACGGCGAGTGGCTGCTGGGCTTCTTCACCGGAAACTTAGGCACCTCCTATAACTATAAGCAGCCCGTGTGGGATCTGATCGGCCCCAAGGTGATGGTGACGCTGTGCCTCAGCGTCCTGAGCTTCCTGCTCATCACCGTGGTGTCCATTCCCCTGGGGCTGTGGTCCGCCCGGCGGGCCGGGGGACGGCTGGACGGCGCACGGACGGCGGTAAACCAGCTCTGCATGGCCGTGCCGCCCTTCTTTACCGGTATCCTGCTCTCCGGGGTGTTCGGCGTGATGCTGCACTGGTTTGTGCCGGGCAGCTTTCCGGGGCTGGAGCATTTCGGCAGCGCCCTGAAATACCTGTTCTTCGCGGCGGTGGCCATCGCCATCCCCCGCATCGCCATGACGGTGCGGATGCTCCGCAGTACCATTATGAACGAGATGCAGAAGGACTACGTCCGCACGGCTATCTCCCGGGGGAATGACCGGAGCGAGGTGCTGCGGCGCCATGTGCTGAAAAACGCCCTGGTGCCGGTGGTGACCTTCCTGGCTCAGACCATGGCGGAGATCGTGGCGGGCAGCATCGTGGTGGAGCAGGTCTTTGCCATTCCCGGACTGGGGCGGATGCTGGTGACCTCCATCTCCAACCGGGACTATCCCACAGTGCAGGCCATTGTGGTGATCCTGGCGTTCTGGGTGGTGCTGGCTGGCACGGTGGCGGACATCGTGAACCAGTGCATTGACCCCCGTTTGAGATTGGGGGATGACGCATGAAAAAGAAGATGAACGGTTATCTGCGGGTGGGCCTGATTTTGACCGGCTTCCTGGCGGCGCTGATCCTGCTGGGCATGTTCTGGACGCCCTATGATCCCCAGGCCATGTCGGTGGGGCCTAAGTTGTCCGGGCCCTCCCTGCATCACCTGATGGGGACCGATAAATTCGGCCGGGATATTTTCAGCCGGGTGCTTCAGGGCGCGGGAACGACTTCCGTCATCGCCCTGTCCACGGTGGCCATTGGCGCCGTCTGCGGCACCGCCATCGGCGCCCTGACGGGCTACTTTGGCGGTCTGGCTGACGAGATTCTGATGCGCCTGAACGACGCGCTGACGGCGTTCCCCAGCATCCTGCTGGCCCTGGTGGTCATTTCCATTCTGGGCCCCGGCAAAAAGCGCAACGTCATCCTGGCGCTGGGGCTGGTGTTCATCCCCAGCTTCGCCCGCATCACCCGCACGGCCTTTGCCAGCCTGCGGGACGCCAATTACGTAAAGAGCGCACGGCTGATGGGGGCCTCTCCCGCCCGCATCCTGCTGGTGCATATCCTGCCCAATACCGTCTCCGTGCTGCTGCCGGCCGTCACCATCGGCTTCAACAACGCGGTTCTGGCGGAGGCGTCCATGAGCTTTCTCTGCATCGGCGTGACCCCGCCGGATGCGTCTCTTGGCTATATGCTCTCCGAGGCCCAGGGGATGCTGAACGTCCCCTGGTACGTCATCGGCACCGGCCTTATGATCGTGCTGATGGTGTTCGGCGTGGGCCTCATCGGTGAGGGCTTGCAGCGCCGGGACAAGGGGGTGGCCTGATGCTGGAGATTCGAGACCTGCATGTGAAATTCCACAACCGGGACCGGGAAGCGGTGGCAGGCGTGTCCCTCACCATCCACGACGGCGAAATCTTAGGCCTGGTGGGCGAATCCGGCTCCGGCAAGAGCGTCACCGCCATGAGCGTGGCGGGGCTGCTGCCCCGGAAAAGCTGCGACTACTCCGGTCAGGTGCTGCTGGACGGCACGGAGCTGCTCCACGCCGACCGCTCCCTGCTGCGGCAGGTCCAGGGCCGGGACATGGGCGTGGTGTTTCAAGAGCCCATGACAGCCATGGACCCGCTGATGAAGATCGGCCATCAGGTGGAGGAGGTCCTCCACATCCATACCGACAAAACCAAGCAGGAGCGCCGTGCCATGGCCCTGGAGGCCCTGGCCGCCGTGGAGTTGCCGGAAGTGGAGGCGGTGTACGACAAGTACCCCCATGAGCTCTCCGGCGGTATGCTCCAGCGGGCTATGATCGCGGCGGCCATCATCCAGCGGCCCAAGCTCTTGCTGCTGGACGAGCCTACCACCGCCCTGGATGTGACTATCCAGGCGCAGATTTTGGAGCTTTTGAAAAAGCTGAACCGGGAGTCCGGGATGTCCATGCTGTTCATCTCCCACAACCTGAACGTGGTGCGCAAGCTCTGCCGCCGGGTCGCGGTGATGCAGCGGGGCGTCCTGGTGGAGGAGGGGGACACTGACCAGGTGTTCCACCATCCCCAGCATCCCTATACCCAGCGGCTCATCGCCGCCATCCCCACCCGGAAGCGGAAGGAGGACACCTTATGAACGAGGAACTGGTGCTCTCCGTCTCCCACGTCAGCGGCGGCTACCATGAGGGCGGCCGGTTCCGCAAGGGAACGTATCAGGAGGTCCTCCATGACGTGACCTTCGACGTCCACCACGGGGAGATACTGGGCCTGGTGGGGGAGTCCGGCACGGGCAAATCTACCCTGTCCCGGGCTATCCTGGGTATGATAAAACCCGACCAGGGAAGCATCACCCATTACACGAAGCGGCCCCAGATGATCTTTCAGGACCCGTACAGCTCCCTGAACCCCGCATATTCTGTGGAGTGGATCCTGGAAGAACCCCTGCGCATCTACGGTAAGTACGGCGCCCTGGAACGGAAGCGCCGTGTCCGGGAGATGCTCTCCCGGGTAGAGCTGTCGGAGGAGGTACTGACGGCAAGGCCAGCGGAGCTGTCCGGCGGCCAGCGCCAGCGGGTCAGTATCGCCACGGCCCTCATCCAGCGGCCCCGGTTCCTCATTGCCGACGAGCCGGTCAGCGCCCTGGACGTGACCATCCAGGCCCAGATTTTAAAGCTGCTGAAAACGCTGCGGGACGAGCTGGACCTGAGCTACCTGTTCATCTCCCACGACCTGAACGTGGTGTACCAGCTCTGCGACCGGGTGCTGGTGATGAAGCAGGGCCGCATCGTGGAGCAGGGGACGGTGGACGATATTTTTGACCATCCCAAAGAGGAATATACCAAGCAGCTTCTGGCTGCCGCTGAGTAAATATGAAGAACTTTTTCCTGCAACATAAAAAACTCCATCTCTGGCTGCTGGCGGACCTCGGGCTGCTGGCATTGTTCGCCCTGCTTCGGGAGAGCCGGGCGGCCATGAATGGCTTTGTACACAATTTTTCCGCCCCCATCCGCCGCTTTACCGGCCGGCTGTGCTACCGGGTGGACTTCTCCGTGGCGGAGCTGCTGTGCATTCTATTGGTGCTGGCGGTCATCGCCTATGCGGTGTGGAGCGTCATTGCGGTGGCCCGTGCCGGGAAAGAGAAGCGGGGCCGGCGTACATACACCGCCCTGCTGGGCGCCGCGTGCGGAGCATTGACTCTTGGCGTGGTGTTCTGCTGGTTCTGGGGCGCGGACTACTATACCGACAGCTTTCAGGAGCGCTCCGGCATCTACGCCCAGCCTGTGGCGGTGGAGGACCTGCTGGCGGTGACGGTGCACTTTGCCCGCCAGACTGCCCTGACGGCGGACACCGTGGAGCGGGACGAGAACGGCGTGTTTGCCGTTCCCCGGGAGGACATCCTGGCGGACAGCCCCCACGCCTATGACGAGCTGGAGAAGCAGTTCCCGTTTTTGGAGTTTGATGATTTGGGCGTGAAGCCGGTGCGGCTGTCCCGCATCATGAGCGCCCTGGATTTTACCGGGGTGTACTGCCCCTATACCGGGGAGTCCAACGTCAATATCGACAGTCCCGCCTGTATGTTGCCTGCCACGGCGGCCCATGAGATGGCCCACCAGCGGGGCTACGCTTCGGAGCAGGAGTGCAATTTCCTGGCAATTCTGGCATCCACCACCTGCGGAAATGACACGTATGTCTATTCCGGCTGGCTCATGGGGTACATCTACCTGAGCAACGCCCTGTACCGGGTGGCGCCGGAGACCTACTGGGCCATCCGGGAGGCCCTGCCGGAGACGGTGGAGGCCGACCTGGCGGACAACACCGCCTATTGGGACCAGTTCCGGAATACGGCGGCACAGAAGGTGTCCAACAAGGTCTACGACGGGATGCTGAAGGCCTACGGTGAGGAGCGGGGCATCCAGTCCTACGGCACCGTGGTGGATATGCTGGTGGTGTACTACCGGGACGCAGCGGCCCGGGCATTGCAATAGAAAAGGACCGTGAAACGCTCGTTTCACGGTCCTTTTTGGATAATATTACCAGGGGTGTTCCGCCCGGGACTGTTCCTCCGTCATGGCGAAATAGCTGTAGTTGATGGCAGGGCCGCTGTCTCCCCAGGTGGTGTCGATGTGGTACGCGGTGCCGTCCAGCGTGGCCACGGTCCAGATGTGGGAATTGTTGGAGAGGGCGGTGCAGTCGATGCCCTCCAGCTTCAGCAGCAGGTTGTAGGCACCGGTGTAGCCGTCACAGACGGCGGTGCCCAGCTCGAACAGGCTGTACGGCGTATGGCTGATGGAATCGTCTCCGGCCTGGTAGTCATAGGCGGTGTTTTCGCAGACCCAGGTATAATAGACCCGGGCCTTTTCCAGCTCCGTCATGCCTGAGGTGATCTGCCGGTTGGCCCAGAGCTGGTCGTGGACCTCAATGGCTGCCTCCATGGCAGAAGTGCGGTATTCCTGAATCCAGTCTCCGACTCCGGCTGCGGAGAAGGTCAGCGTCATATCTCCTGCCAGAGAGTAGGAGCAGGATACGGAGTTATAGCCCTGTTCGCAGTAGAGTTTTACAGTAGACAGCGCCTGCTGCATCACCTGCCGGGCTTTCACGGCGGAAAGACCGGGATAGCGGAGGGTCATGGTGCTTTCGCCACGGGAGAGCATATAGCGGATGGCGCTGTCCATTTCCCCAGCGGCGGCAGGGGAGGCCACATAGGTCCCGGGCTCCACCAGACTTGCCAGGGTAGCGCCCTTGGCACTGTATGCGTAGGACAGGTCCCAGTCCAGCGTCACCCGCAGGGCGGGGTCCGCCAGCCGGGTCAGCATAGCCGCGGCAGCGCCCCGGGTGATGGCGCTGTCCGGCAGGAAGGTGCCGTACGCGTCCACGCCCGCGCAGACGCCGGTGCGGTACAGGGCCAGAATATCCTGTTGGCAAGGAGTGTACTCCGTCACGTCGGTGATGAAGCGGCGGGTAGCATAGCCTTCGGATACCAGTTCCTCATTGATGGCGGGTAGTGCCTCGGGCGGCAAAAGGTTCGCCAGCACATGGGCCATCTGGGCCCGGGTAGCGGCGCTGGAAAGCTGGCCGTCCAGCTCCGTGCCCAGAATGCCCTCCGCCTGGAGGTAGAGGAGATAGGGCACGGCAGTTGCTTGTCCCTCCGTCCGGTAGGCGGCGGGGCCAAGCTCCGGGTCTCCGGTGCGGTACAGGCTGCGGATGCGGCCCGCGAAGATGACGGCTTGTCCCACGGTCAGGGAGTCCTTCAGACCAAATGTGCCGTCGGGCTTGCCCACGGACAGGCCGTACTCATACAGGGCGGAGACATTGCTGTAAAAGACAGAGTCGGCAGACAGGTCGGAAAACTGCTGGTCGTAGGTCTTGCTCCGAACGAAGTTTTCCATGGAGTCCTCGGCGGCCAGGGCTGGGACGGTCAGCAGCAGGCACAAGGCCAGCAGCAGGGGAATGTGCTTTTTCAAAGCAGTCTCCTTTCAACTGGGCGGAGGTCAGCCGGGGATGTGCAGGTCCGCTGCCGTCCGGTCCTCCACGTAGGGGTTCAGGTATTGATTGACCAGGGACAGGGTCTCCTCCTGGTCCGGATAGATGTACGGGGACTTCCACTTGCCGGGAAGGGTGGAGAAGTCAATGTTCTCAGCGCCGATGGTGATGGCCTCCCGGCCCAGCCAGGCCAGATTGCCGAGGCTCAGGTCCGTCTCCACATACTGTTGGAAGATCTTCACGAAGTTGTCTACCTTGGTGAGGTTGGACACAGTCAGGGTCTGCTTGGCAACGGTCTTCAAAAAGTTCTGCTGGGTCTGCATCCGGCCCAGGTCCTCACTGCCGTAGCCGGTGCCGTCGTTGTTGTGGCGGAAGCGGACTACCTTCAGGGCGTCGGCTCCGTTCAGATGCTGAAAGCCCTTGGTGAAGTGGATGTGCAGGTCCTGAACGGGGTCATCGTAGTCCATGTCCACAGGGACCGCGAAGTCCACGCCGCCGATGGCGTCCACCAGAGCCTCAAAGCCCCGCAGGTCCACCAGAACGGTGTAGTCCACCGGGATGCCCAACTGGTCCGACACCACGTCAGCCAGCATCTTCATGCCGCCGGTGTTATAGGCAGCGTTGATTTTATGGCTTTTGCCGTTGAAGGAGGCTTTCGTGTCCCGGGGGATGCTGACGCCGTAAATGTAGTCAGTGGCGGCGTCCACCGCCACTAAAATGTTGGTGTCGCTGCCGCCGTTGCCATCGTCCACGCCGGAGACCAAAATGGTGTAAAAGTCCGGCTTTCGCTCAAAGTGGGAGCGGAGGTCTTCCTGGGGCATTTCTTCCCCGGCCCCTTGGGCACCGTCAGCTTCGGCGGATACTTGCTGGACGGGTTTCGGAAGAGTCTGCTTTTGTTCCGGCGCCCGGAACAGGCCGTGGAGCCCGGCATAGGCGGCGGCCAGCACGAATACGGCCAGAAGCAGCAGGGGAACGGGACTGCGTCTCTGCCGTTTGCGGAGGTGGCGGGGTTTGGACATGGGAAACAACGCTCCTTTGCTCGAAGACGGTCGATTTACATAATACTGCACCTCATTATATAGCCCGTCCATGAAAAACACAAGAGAAAAATAGCGGCTTCGCCGCTATTTTCCAAGAATCCTATCATTGTGATGGCGCATACCAGCGGTCAGATGCCCCGGTACTTTTTCCGGGTGGCGATGCCGCCCCGGATGTGCCGCTGGGCCTTGTTGACGTCCAGCACTTCCTTGACCTGCAAGTACAACGGGCGGTTGAATAGGGGCAGCCGCTCGGAAATGTCTTTGTGGACCGTGGATTTGCTGATGCCGAATTTCTGCGCGGCGGCGCGGACCGTGGTCCGGTTCTCTATGATGTAAAGAGCCAGGCGTTCCGCCCGCTCCTCCATGTTTTCCTTCAAAACACCTTCACTCCCCGCCTCTTGTTGGTTCATCCTATGCGGGGAAAATGGCGTGTATGCGAAAAAGAAAACGCCCGAGGCGGGCGTTTTCTAGTTATCGTTTTTTCCGGCGGGGGCGGTCCGTCCGGGAAGACATCTGTCCGGGCCGGTCCCTGCGCTGGGTGGGCCTTCCCTTTTGGGGCGCTTTTTCGCCTTTCCGAGGCGGATTTTTGACGCCTGATTTTGTGGCCTCTTTTTTGCCGCCGGGAGCCTCTTTCTTCGGCGGATAGGGCCGGATGAGGCATTCCTTTCCAAAACCGATCAGGTCCTGACGGCCCGCCTTTTCCAGGGCCTCCCGGACGAGGGCGTAATTCTTTGGGTCCCGGTACTGGATGAGGGCCCGCTGCATGGCCTTTTCGTGGGGGTTGGTGGGCACATACACCGGCTCCATGGTCCGGGGGTCCAGGCCGGCGTAATACATGACGGTGGAGATGGTAGAGGGGGTGGGGTAGAAGTCCTGCACCTGCTCCGGCATATAGCCCAGGTCCCGCAGGTACTCCGCCAGTTTGACGGCCTCTTTCAGCGTGGAACCGGGGTGACTGCTCATCAGGTAGGGCACAACGTACTGCTTCATGCCCAGCTTTTCGTTGAGCCGCTGGTACTTGGTGATAAATTTCTGATAGACGGCGTTGGGGGGCTTGCCCATCATCTTCAGCACCGGATCCGCCACATGCTCCGGCGCGACTTTTAATTGGCCGGAGATGTGGTGCTTCACCATTTCCTTTAAGAAGGTGTCGTCTTTGTCGCACAGCAGGTAGTCGAACCGGATGCCGCTGCGGATGAATACCTTTTTCACCCCCGGCAGTGCCCGGAGCTTCCGCAGCAGCTCCAGATAGTCCCGGTGGTCCACCTGCAGATTCTTGCAGGGCGTGGGGAACAGGCATTGGCGGTTGGGGCAGACGCCTTTGGTGAGTTGCTTCTGGCAGCTGGGATGGCGGAAATTGGCGGTTGGGCCGCCCACGTCGTGGATGTAGCCCTTGAAGTCCGGGTCCTGGATGACCTGTTTCGCCTCGCCGATGATGGCCTCGTGGCTTCGGGTCTGGACGATGCGGCCTTGGTGGAAGGTCAGGGCGCAGAAGGAGCAGCCGCCGAAGCACCCCCGGTTGGAGGTCAGGCTGAACTTGACCTCCTCAATGGCGGGGACGCCGCCCATCCTTTCGTAGGAGGGGTGGTAGGTTCGCATATAGGGCAGGGCGTAGACGTGGTCCATCTCCTCCGTGCTCAGAGGCTCCTGGGGCGGGTTCTGGACCACGTAGCACCGCTCCTGCTCGTAGGGCTCCACCAGCCGCTTGGCAATGAAGGGGTCGGTGTTGCAGTATTGCTTGTAAAAGCTCTCGGCGTAGGTCCGCCGGTCGGCGCAAAGGGCCTCATAGGAGGGCAGGGGCAGGGCGTCGTAGACGCTCTCCAGGCTCCGGGTCTTGTACACTGAGCCGCGGATGTAAGTGATGTCGGAGATGTCCAAACCGCTGTCCAGGGCCTCCGCCACCTCCAGGATGCTCCGCTCGCCCATGCCGTACAGCAGCAGGTCCGCCTGAGAGTCCAGCAGCAAGGAGCGTTTCAGGGAGTCCGACCAGTAGTCGTAATGGGCCAGGCGGCGGAGGCTGGCCTCGATGCCGCCCACAACGACGGGCTTGTGGGGGAAAGTCCGGCGGATGAGGTTGCAGTACACCACGGCGGCGTGGTCCGGCCGCTTGCCTAGACGTCCGCCAGGGGTGAAGGCGTCCGTTTTGCGGCGGCGCTTGGACACGGAGTAGTGGTTCACCATGGAGTCCATGTTGCCGCTCATCACCAGAAAAGCCAGGCGGGGCTCCCCCAGGGCCAGAATGCTCTCCGGGTCCTTCCAGTCCGGCTGGGAGATGATGCCCACCTTGTAGCCCGCGTCTTCCAGCACCCGGGAGATGATGGCGTGGCCGAAGGTGGGGTGGTCCACATAGGCGTCGCCGATGACATATACAAAATCACACTGTTCCCAGCCCCGGCGCTTCATATCCGCCCGGGAAATGGGCAAGAAGTCTCGTTCCATAGGGAATCCTCCCTTGTGTTGATGGTATCAGTATAGCAGACAGTACGAAAAATGTCGATATGGGAAACATGGAAACGCCCCGGCCAAAGGACGGGGCGCTGGCGTCATTTTTTCAGCTTTTTCATCGTTTCCAGCCGGGTCAGGGCCGTGTTCAGCGTCTCGTCGTTCTTGGCGAAGTGCATCCGGATGAGGTGATTCACAGGCTCCCGGAAGAAGCTGGAGCCGGGCACGGCGCCCACGCCCACCTCCCGGGCCAGGTCCTCGCAGAAGGTGAGGTCGCTGTCATAGCCGTACTCGCTGATGTCCAGCAGGACGTAGTAGGCGCCCTGGGGGTCGTTGTGGGCGATGCCGAGGCTGTCCAGACCCTTCAAAAACAGCTCTTTTTTGTGGGTGTACTTGGCAAGCAGCCCGTCGTAGTAGTCCTGGCCGAAGCCAAGGGCGGGCATGACGGCCTCCATCAGCGGCGCGGCGCAGCCCACGGTCAGGAAGTCGTGGACCTTCTTGGCCCGGTCGATGATCTCCGCCGGAGCGATGATGTAGCCCAGCCGCCAGCCGGTGATGGAGTAGGTCTTGGACAGGGAGGAGCAGGAGAGGGTCCGCTCCCACATCCCCGGCAGAGTGGCGAAATAGGTGTGGGTGTGGGGCGCGTAGACGATGTGCTCATACACCTCGTCGGTGATGACGTAGGTGTCGTACTTTTCCGCGAGGCCGGCGATGATGAGCAGCTCCTCCCGGGTGAACACCCGGCCGCAGGGATTGGAGGGATTGCACAGCACCAGCGCCTTGGGATGCTGGAGGAAGGCGTCCTCCAGCACCTCCGGGTCGAAAGTGAAGGTAGGGGGCACCAGGGGGACGTAAATGGGCTCCGCGCCGGAGAGGATGGTGTCGGCGCCGTAGTTCTCATAGAAGGGAGAGAACACGATTACTTTGTCGCCGGGATTGGTGACGGTCATCATGGCACACATCATGGCCTCGGTGGAGCCGCAGGTGGCCACGATCTCAGAATTGGGGTCGATGGAGCGGCCCATGTAATGGCTCTGCTTTTTCGCCAGAGCCTCCCGGAAGTTCTGGGCGCCCCAGGTGATGGCGTACTGATGGGGGCCTTCGTGGGCCACCTCCGCCAGGCGGTTCAGAATAGCCTGGGGCGGGTCAAAGTCGGGGAACCCCTGGGACAGGTTCACAGCGTCATATTGCAAAGAGACCCGGGTCATCCGGCGGATGACGGAGTCGGTAAAGCTGGCAGTGCGGGTGGAGAGGGGCTGGGGCATAGCGGGTCAACTCCTTAACTGGTATGATGCTATATCATACAGAAAAGATAGGGAAAAAACCAGCCCCTTTTGGAAAAAATTTGACAAAAAGAGACGTCAATAGGTGAAGAAGCCGTAGCCCATCTCCTGGTTCAGAAGGCCCCAGCAGTTCAGCGTGCCGGTGTCCTCCACGTTCCAGCTGGGCCACCAGATCAAAAAGTCCTCGTTCAGACCCTCTGTGGGAGTCTCTGGGCTGTAAAGGAGAAACTCCGTTCCCTCCTCCAGGCCGTAGGGCTCGGAGGTGATGTAGCGGATACCGTCCTCGATCCACTCCTCGGCGGGGGTCTCCTGGATGGTCAGGGCCTCCAGAGACATGGCCCAGGTGTGGCCGTTCACCTGACGGATGTCTCCGAAACGGCCACTGAAGGTGCAGATGTAGCAGGAGCCGTTGGGGTATTCCGGGCCGGTGCTGCCCATTTCCGAGTCATGGTACACTCCGGTAAAGGAGCCGTCCCGCTCCAGAGTGAGGTCTGTGGACCAGCCGCCGGCGCCGCTGGCGAACATCAGGTCCAGAGGCAGCGCGTCGGGGAGGGCATCGGCCTTCTGCTCCGGGGCCTCCGGCTCCTCGGCGGGAGTCTCCGGCTTCTCTGCCGGGGCTTCTGGCTGTTCCATGCCAGGAGGCTCCTGCGCTTGCGCGGGGGGCTCTGCTTGCTTTGACCCGCACCCGGTCAAAAACACCAGACAAAGCACCAAAAGATAAAACCGATTTCTTGTTTTCAAAAGAGTCCCTCCCTGTGTGATTTGTGAAAATCATAGCACCTTAATAATTTTATGTCAACCGCATATACACCCCTTGCACCGCGGGTAAAATTGCGGTACACTGAGAAAAAACCGAAGGGGGTTTATGATAATGACGAATGAGACATTGAAAGTTCTGAAAGAGCGCCGCAGTATCCGCAAGTATAAGGCGGAGCAGATCAAGGACGAGGAGCTGGACGCCATTCTAGAGGCCGGTACTTGGGCCGCCAGTGGCAAGGGACTGCAGTCCGCCGTCATGGTGGTGGTGCAGGATCAGGAGACCATCTCCATGCTGTCCAAGGCCAACGCGGAGATCCAGGGCAAGCCCGGCGCGGACCCCTTCTACGGGGCGCCCACGGCGGTGGTGGTGCTGGCCGACGGCGAGGCCGCCAACTGGCTTCAGGACGGCTCCCTGGTGATGGGCAATCTGATGATCGCCGCCGCGTCCATCGGTGTGGGCTCCTGCTGGATCAACCGCTGCATGGAGTATTTCGACACGCCCGCCGGTAAGGAAGTGCTGAAAAAGTGGGGCCTGGACGAGAAATACCGGGGTGTGGGCATCTGCGTCCTGGGCTATGCCGACGGTCCCGTCCCCGCAGCCAAGCCCCGGAAGGCCGACTACATCCGCCGGGTGTGAGTATGACTTTTCAGGAAGAACGGGAGGCCGTCTGTCGGGTAGGGAAACTCCTGTATGACCGGGGCTATGTGGCCGCCAACGACGGCAACATCTCCGTGAGGGTAGGCGAGGGCCGCCTGCTCATCACACCCTCCGGTGTCAGCAAGGGACGGATGACCCCGGACATGCTGCTGGTGACGGACCTGGACGGCACCGTGATCGAGGGAAACCGCCATCCCTCCTCCGAGGGCAAGATGCACCTGGAGGTCTACCGGGGCAGGCCCGACGTAAACGCCGTGGTCCATGCCCATCCGCCGGTGTCCACGGCGTTTGCTGTCTGCCGCCGGGGCCTGGAGACGCCCTATCTCTCTGAACTGGTGGCGGGGCTGGGGCAGGTGCCCTGCACGCCCTCCTTCGCCATGCTCTCCACTGAGGAGGTGCCCCAAAGTGTCCGTCCCTATCTGGCGGACCACAACGCCCTGCTGCTGGCAAATCACGGCGCCCTGGCCTGGGGCGGCGATTTATGGGAGGCCTTTGACCGTCTGGAGACGGTGGAGCATACGGCGAAGATCGTGCTAAATGCCCAACTGCTGGGCGGCGGCGTTCCGCTGACAGAGGAGGAAGTTGCCCGCCTCCAGGGCCTGCGGGGAATGTATCAGACATTACGGGAGGTGCGCCATGGATAATGAACTGCGGAAAGTGACCCATGTGGAGAATATCCGCTATGACAAGGCGGCGGAGGAGTTGGTCATTTTAGACCAGACCCTGCTGCCCAATGAAGAAAAATTCCTCCGGCTGACCACGGCGGAGGAGATGTACGACGCCATCAAGACCTTGAGAGTCCGGGGCGCCCCGGCCATCGGCATCTGCGCCGCCTACTCTATGTATGTACTGGCCCGGAGCATCCCGGAGGACGCGGACTTTTATCCGAAGCTGGAGGAATATGGCGCGTATCTGAACAGCTCCCGCCCCACGGCGGTGAACCTGAGCTGGGCTATTCGGGAGATGCTGAAAACAGCGAAGGAAAACCTGTCCCTGCCCCGGGCGGCGCTGCTGGAGGTGCTGTACGAAAAGGCGGCCGCCATTCACGAGGACGACATTGCCAAGTGCACCGCTATCTCCGAATACGGTCTGACGGTGGTGAAGGACGGCGACGGCATCCTGACCCACTGTAATGCGGGGCCCCTTGCCACCTCCCAGTACGGCACGGCGCTGGGCCCCATTCTGCTGGGAACGGAGCGGGGCATGAAGTTCCGTGTGTTCTCTGACGAGACCCGGCCCCTGCTCCAGGGCGCCCGGCTCACCAGCTACGAGCTGCAGCGGGCCGGCGTGGATGTGACGCTGATTTGCGACAACATGGCCTCCATCGTCATGAAAAATGGCTGGGTCCAGGCTTGCTTCGTAGGCTGCGACCGGGTGGCCGCCAACGGCGATACCGCCAACAAGATCGGCACCAGCGGCGTGGCGATTTTGGCGAAGCACTACGGCATTCCCTTCTATGTGCTGGGCCCCACCAGCACCATCGACATAGCCTGCCCCGACGGAGACCATATCCCCATTGAGGAACGGGACCCGGACGAAATTAAAAATATGTGGTATGAAAAGCCCATGGCCCTGTCGGACGTGAAGTGCTACAACCCGGCCTTCGATGTGACGGACCACAGCCTCATCGAGGGCATCATCACGGAGAAGGGCATCTGCCGGGCACCCTATACCGAGAGCCTGGCGGCGCTATTCGACAACAAAAAGTAAAATCTGACACAAACTATACAAGGAGGAATCGGAAATGGCGGTCAAAGAATCCCCCTCCGCCTGCATCGCGGCAGAGGAAGCCAATGTTGCCAAGGTCATGCTGATGCCCGGCGACCCCCTGCGGGCCAAGTACGTGGCGGAGCACTATCTGGAAAATCCTGTATGCTTCAACACCGTCCGTAATATGCTGGGCTACACTGGCACCTACAAGGGCAAGAAAATTTCCGTCATGGGCCATGGCATGGGCGTGCCCTCCATCGGCCTGTACACCTATGAGCTGTACAACTTCTTCGGCGTGGAGTCCATCATCCGTATCGGCTCCGCCGGCGGCATCGGCGACGATGTGAAGGTCCGGGACGTGGTCATCGCCATGGGCGCGTCCACCAACTCTCACTTTGCCGATCAGTACCGTTTTCCCGGCCAGCTCTGCGCTACCGCGGACTATGGGATGCTGCGGGACGCTGTGGCTGCCGCGGAGCGCTTGGGCGTTCGGGCGGACGTGGGCCAGGTGTTCACCGCCGACCAGTTCTACAATGACAACAGCGAGGCTGCCGGGACCTACCGCAAGTTCGGTATCTTGGCGGTGGAGATGGAGACGGCGGGCCTGTACTGGACGGCCCAGCGGCTGGGGAAGAAGGCCCTCAGCATTCTGACCATCTCTGACCACATCTTCACCGGCGAGGCCCTGTCCGCCGAGGAGCGGCAGGATTCCTTCCATGAGATGATGGAAATTGCCCTGGAGACCGCCTGGAAGGCGGCGGAGGACTGACCATGGCGCTGTTTGGCAAGCGGGAAGTGGTGTTCCGGGCACCCGGGGACAAAGCCCGATGGCAGGTGGCGAAGGAGGCCCTGAAAGCGGCGGGCATTGAGATCATGGAGGCTAATTCCTACGAGGGGGAGATACCCCTTTGCAGCTGCGGCGCCAAGATCGACCGCCGGAATTACGGGCCCAACGGCTGGATCGACCGGCGGGTGTATTACATTGCCGTCCGTCCGGAGGACGTGGAGCGGGCCGGACAGGTGCTGGTCCCCTTCCAAGCCGCGGAGCAGATATAAAAAAGGAGAGGCGCGGTGCGCCTCTCCTTTTTTATTATATATTATATAAGGTATCAGCCCTTGCAGACGGGGACGATCCAGCCCTTGGTGTCGGGCAGCTTGCCCCACTGGATGCCGGTCATGGTATCGTACAGTCTCTGGGTGACGGGGCCGATCTTGCCGCCGGAGATGTCCACCTTGTCGCCCTTCCAGTCCAGCTCCTTGACGGGGGAGACGACGGCGGCGGTGCCGGTGCCGAAGACCTCGTCCAGGCGGCCCTCGTGGCCGGCCTTCATAATGTCGGCGATGGCCAGCTTGCCCTCGATGACCTCATAGCCCCAGTCCTTCAGCAGCTCGATGCAGCTGCGGCGGGTAACGCCGGGCAGCACGGTGCCCACGCAGGCGGCGGTGTAGATCTTGCCGTCAATCATGAAGAAGATGTTCATGGCACCGACTTCCTCGACGTACTTCTTCTCCACGCCGTCCAGCCACAGCACCTGGGCGAAGCCCTTCTGCTCGGCCAGCTCGCCGGCCTTGATGGAAGCGGCGTAGTTGCCGCCGCACTTGGTGAAGCCGGTCAGGCCGGGGGCGGCACGGATGTACTCGTCCTCGACGTAGATGCGGACGGGGTCGATGCCGCTGGCGTAGTAGGCGCCGGAGGGAGAGCAGATGATGCAGAAGGTGTAGTTCTTGCTGGCGTGGACGCCCATGCCCACGTCGGTGGCGATGATGAAGGGACGGATGTACAGGGAAGCGCCCTCAGAGTGGGGGACCCAGTCCTTGTCGATCTCCACCAGAGCCTTGACAGCCTGGACGTAATCGTCCACGGGGATCTGAGGGATGCACATACGGTCGCAGGAATCCTGCATCCGCTGGCCGTTGCATTCGGGACGGAACAGCTGAATGTCGTTCTCGGCGGTGCGGTAGGCCTTCATGCCCTCAAACAGTTCCTGGGCGTAATGGAACACCACGCAGGCGGGGTCCAGAACAAAGGGAGCATAAGGCACGATGCGGGCGTCGTACCAGCCCTTGTCGGGAGCATAATCCATCAGGAACATATGGTCGGAGAAAATTTTGCCGAAGCCCAGCTTGCTCTCGTCGGGCTTGGCCTTGGGGGCGGTTGTTTTGGTGATCTTGATATCCAGCATAACAAACTCTCCTTCTATGAAAAAATTGAAGTTTTTTGGCACAAAACGACAAAAGACTTCCGCACGATTCCGCGTAAAGCGAAATGGCGAAAGTCAAACTTCCATATCGTCCCGTATTCGGCGGCTGACATATTCGCCGTATCCACTTTCATTTATACGCTGATAGCGGAACAAAGTCAATCGGTAAAATGCACAGAATGACCGGAATACGGGGAGAGAGCCCCGGAGGGCGGTGGGCGCCGACCCTCCGGGGGAGGTTCAGAGTTCAGAGGGATTCACTGCACGCAGGCCATGCCGCGGCGGAAAGCCTCGATATTCAGGGGAATGAATTTGGCCTTGGGACCGGCGAACATCTCCTCGATCATCTTCTCGATGGTCTCAGGCTTCAGGACCTTGGTGGCCGCCACATAGGCACCCAGCATGACCATGTTGCTGACCTTGGGATTGCCCACCTCCTCGGCGATCTGGGAGCAGGGGACATAATAGGCTGTCAGGTCGGAACGGGACACCTTGTCGGTGACCACGTCGCTGTTGACGAAGACAGTGCCGCCGGGAAGAACGCCCGCCTCGAACTTCTCCAGAGAGGGCTCGTTCAGGGCGATGAGCTCCGTGCAGCGGGCGAACACGGGAGAGCCCACAGGCTTGTCGGACAGGACCACGGAGCAGTTGGCGGTGCCGCCCCGCATCTCGGGGCCGTAGGAGGGCGCCCAGGTGACGTTCAGGCCCTCGTCCATACCGGCCTCCGCCAGGTTTTTGCCGATAGCCAGGCCGCCCTGGCCGCCGAAACCGGAAATGATGATTTCCTTCTTCATCTTATTTCACCTCCGCACTGGAATCCTTAATGACACCCAGGGGATAATACGCGGCCATGTTCTCCTTCAGCCACTGGTTGGCCTTCAGCGGCGTCATGCCCCAGTTGGTGGGGCAGGTGGACAGCACCTCAATGAAGGTGAAGCCCTCCCGGTTCATCTGCTTCTCAAAGGCCTTCTTGATGGCCTTCTTGGCCTTGTTGATGTTGGCGATGTCGGTGACACAGACCCGCTCGGCGTAGACGCAGCCGTCCAGGGTGGACAGCATCTCCGCCACGCGGATGGGCATACCGGCCTGCTCCACGGTACGGCCGGACTGGCAGGTGGTGGCTCGCTGGCCGATCAGGGTGGTGGGGGCCATCTGGCCGCCTGTCATGCCGTAAATGGCGTTGTTGACGAAAATGGTGGTGAATTTCTCACCGCGCATGGCGGCGTGGACGATCTCGGCGGCACCGATGGAGGCCAGGTCGCCGTCGCCCTGATAGGTGAACACCGCCTGGGTGGGATGGGTGCGCTTGATGCCGGTGGCCACGGCGGGGGCACGGCCATGGGCGGCTTCCAGCATGTCGCAGGAGAAGTAGTTGTAGGCAAACACGGAGCAGCCCACGGGGCAGACGCCGATGGCGTCATCCAGCAGGCCCAGCTCCACCAGGGACTCCGCTACCAGCTTGTGGATGATGCCGTGGTGGCAGCCGGGGCAATAGTGCAGCTCGTGGTCGGTCAGACCAGCGGACTTCTGATATACGATCGCCATATCACTTGACCTCCTTCAAGGCCTTCTTGGCCGATTCGATCATTTCCTCTACGGTGGGCATCACGCCGCCGGCTTGGCCCAGATAGGAAATGGGCTTCTGGCCCTCCACGGCCAGGCGGACATCGTCGATCATCTGGCCGGTGGAGCTCATCTCCACGTCCAGGACCGCCTTGACATGTTCCTTGGCGGCCAGCTCATGCAGCGCCTTCTCGGGGAAGGGCCACAGGGTGATGGGACGGAACAGGCCGGCCTTGATGCCCTCGGCCCGCAGGGTCTCCAGAGCCGTCAGAGCGATACGGGCGGGGGTGCCGTAAGCGGTGATGACCAGCTCGGCGTCCTCGCACTCAACTTCCTCCCAGCGGACCTCGTTTTTGGCCATCTCCGCGTACTTTTCCGTCAGGTGGTTGTTGAGCTGGTTGCACTCTTCAGGGTCGATGAACAGGGAGTTGATGACATTGTGATGGTCACGGCCCTTCCGGCCGCAGGCCGCCCAGTCCTTGGGAGGCAGGTCCCGCTTGGGGACTTCCCGCCACTCGATGGGCTCCATCATCTGACCGATCAGTCCGTCAGCCAGGACCACCACGGGGTTGCGGTACTGGTCCGCGATGTCAAAGGCCTCCTGGACGAAGTCCACGGTCTCCTGCACGTTGGAGGGGGCCAGGACCACAGTGCGGTAGTCGCCGTTGCCGCCGCCGCGGGTGGCCTGGTAGTAGTCGCCCTGAGCGGGCTGGATGGTGCCCAGGCCGGGGCCGCCGCGCATACAGTTGACGATGACGGCAGGGACTTCCGCGCCTGCCAGATATGTAATGCCTTCCTGCTTCAGGCTGATGCCGGGAGAGGAGGAAGAGGTCATGGCCCGCATACCGGAGCCGGCGGCGCCATAGACCATGTTGATGGCCGCCACCTCGGACTCGGACTGGACGAACACGCCGCCGTGCTGAGGCAGATGGACGGACATATACTCAGGGACCTCGCTCTGCGGGGTGATGGGATAGCCGAAGAAGCAGTCGCAGCCGGCGCGGATGGCAGCCTCGGCGATGGCTTCATTACCTTTCCAAAGTTCCTTTGCCACGAATAACGACCTCCTTCTCAGAATTTCTCAACGGTGATGATGGAATCGGGGCAGATCTTCGCGCAGCTGGCGCAGCCGATGCACTGCTCCATGTCCGACACGGTGGCGGGGTGGTAGCCCTTGCGGTTGATGGACTCGTGGTCAATGATGACGATGTGCTTGGGACACACGGTGGTGCACAGCTCGCACCCTTTGCAGCGGTCGGAATTGAATGTGACTTTCGCAGACATAGTGGTGTGGTCCTCCTTCCCCTTCTGTCGTGGTCATTCCCACGGCTTTTTCATTTTAATGGTGATCGGAAACACGGTTTCCGGCAGATCGGACAAAGCTGAAAGAAATTTTTCCTCGGCAACATGGCAGAGCACGGGGATACCTGTCTCTTGGGACACCTCCGCCGCCAGGGCCGCGCCCTTGCGGATCTCGTCCTCTGTGGTCTCGCCGCAGAGATGGGTGTTGTTCACGATGCCGGTGCAGGTCAGGCCGGTGGTGGCCTCAATGCCCCGCAGGTAAGTGACGGCGGTTTCCGCGGTGCGGACCTCCGGCCGGTTGGCGTTGAGCACATAGATGAGCTGGTAGTCCTCCTGGACGAGCTTGGGCTGGAACCGGGCCAGCACCCGGGCACCAACAGGGTCGCCGCCGATATCCAGTACGCCCCGGAGATTACGGTTTTCCAGAATGGTCAGCAGCTCCGCCGGCAGGGCGGGAACGTCAGCGTCGGAGCAGGCCTGAGAGGAGGAGATCAGCCGGACACCGGCTTCCTCCAGCAGGTTACGCCGTTCTCTGGACCGAAAATAAGGATTCACGATATCCAGGTCGGCCAGCATCACGGAGGCGCCCTCCGCTGCCAGCGCCAGCGCCAGGTTCACGGAGAACTCGGTTTTGCCGGTGCCATAGTGGCCGGTGACGATGGAAATGCGGTGGGGACAAATGGCTGAGGCGGACAAACAAACACCTCCAAAACGGTTGTATTATTTTGCTTGACGTTGTATGATGTCATTGTATACCTGTAATGGTATGATGTCAAGAGACACTTGTAATTTTATGAAAAACGACTTATATTATTTTGTATCAGATATAAGCAGACCGCAAAGGAGGCACGGATTATGGCGGAAATCAGAAAGACAAAGCTGTCGGAGCAGACCTCTGACCGGCTGTATGAAATGATCGTGGATGAGCACCGGTACGCGCCGGGCAGCAAGCTGCCCAATGAGAACGAGCTCAGTGAGGCGCTGAAGGTCAGCCGGACTACTCTGCGGGAGGCTATCTCGTTCCTGGTGGCCCAGGGCGTCCTGGAGATCCGCCGGGGCAAGGGAACCTTTGTCAGTGAGGACCTGCCTGCCGCCGGCCTGGACCTGACCAGCCTGGCGGGGCTGCGTTCCCGGGTGCGGGCGAAGGACCTGTTTGAGATGCGGCTGATCTTTGAGCCAGCCACCGTGGCTCTGGCCTGCCTGCGGGCGACGGACGAGGAGCTGGCCCAAATCGAGAAGAAGGCCCAGCGGATGGAGCGCATTGCCGCGGAGGGAGGCGACTGGCCCCTGGCAGACCAGGAGTTTCACTGGGCCATCATCAAGGCGTCCCACAATGAATATATGCGGCGGCTGTACCCTATCATCAACAGTGCCGTCAATGAAATTTTGCAGATCTCCCAGAACCGGCAGCATATGCAGGACATTGCCGTCAGCGACAACCGCCTGATTTTGGATTTCCTGCTGAAACGGGACGAGGCCGGCGCCCGCCACGCCATGAGCATCCACATGAAGCATCTGATCAATACGCTGCAGGATTGAAGATAGCCCAAGGACGGCGCACAGCACCGTCCTTTTTTATATGCGGCCTCTAAAGAAAAAGATGCTTTCTGCAAAGAAAATAGTACAGGATGTAAAGACCATCTCTCGCGGTGACATGACAGATGTTTCAGAACATAGAGGCAAAATGAACAAAAAGCGATGTGAAAAAATGTGAGAAATAAACACAAGAAATAGAAAAAATTAGAAATTGAGTCTGTAAAATCCACAATTTTTAAGCGGTTATTCACAAATTGTACACAAATTTTAACGAACCCCCTTAACAAAATCGAAAAGAGCGTGTATAATAGCCGTCATAGGTGGGATTTTGCGATTTTACAAAGACGACAGGGGGAAGCTCATGGAAATGACTCTGCAGGAGCGGCTGGAAAAGCTGCTGAATGCCTACTCCTATTACTTTGACATCGAGCGGGATGTTCCTGTGGAGGGCGGACAATTCCCCGCCACCGCACTCTACCATTTCCGCGAGGAGAACTACATCGCCACCAAGGCCCACGTGGTCTACGCCACGGAGCAGCACGAGTACGTCTACTTCTATGTGACGGAGCATCTGGATGTGCAAACACTGCAAAACCAGATCGAGCTGTCCCGCAAGGCCGGACTTGACACGATCAAGCCCAGCGGCGAGCATATGTTCTCTTTTGTCACGCTGGTGATCCTAGCGGACACCATCGACCCGGAGGCGAAGAAGCTCATCCAAAAGACGCGCTTCCGGAAAAACTTTCGGCTGGCACTCCACGGCTGGATGGAGTATCACATAGCAGCAATGGAATGTTCCACGCAGAGCTTCCTTTCCAATCCAGCCGGAAAGGAAGCGCGCAAGACCTTGGAGCGGAACTTCGGTCCCGATCCCAAGGCCAAATAAGAAGGGAGAGTATAGTATGAACTCACTCGTTATCCTGCTGATCAGCATCGTCGTGCTGGTCTGCGGCTATCTGTTCTACGGCAGATGGCTGGCTAAGCAGTGGGGCGTCGATCCTTCCAGAGAGACCCCCGCTCACACCATGGCTGACGGCAACGACTATGTCGCCGCTAAGGCGCCCGTCCTGCTGGGCCACCACTTCGCCTCCATCGCAGGCGCCGGCCCCATCAACGGCCCCATTCAGGCCGCTATCTTTGGTTGGCTGCCCGTCCTGCTGTGGATCCTGATCGGCGGCGTCTTCATCGGCTCCACCCACGACTTCGCCGCTCTGTTCTCCTCTATCCGTCATGAGGGCAAGTCCATCGGCCACGTCATCGAGGTCAACATCGGCCGCCGGGGCAAGAAGCTGTTCCTGGTGTTCGCCTATCTGACCCTGCTGCTGGTGGTTGCCGCTTTCGGCTCCATCGTGGTCGGCACTTTCGCCTCCGGCGCCGAGGGCACCGAGGCCTACAATCTGGCCAACGGCCGTACCGCCATGATCTCCATGCTGTTCATCGTGCTGGCGATCGTGTTCGGCTTCCTGGTCTATCGCCGCAATGCTCCTCTGGGCGTGTCCACCGTCATCGGCGTTATCGCTCTGGTGGCCTGCATTGCCCTGGGCTACATGTTCCCCATCCATCTGAGCAAGACCTTCTGGGAGATCTTCGTTCTGGCTTACATCCTGGTCGCTTCCGTCACTCCCGTGTGGATCCTGCTGCAGCCCCGTGACTACCTGAACAGCTTCCTGCTGTACGGCATGATCATTCTGGCTATCGTCGGCGTCGTGGTGGCTCACCCCGCCATGAACCTGCCCGCTTTCACCGGCTTCGGCGGCATCAACGGCAACAGCCAGCTGTTCCCCGTTCTGTTCATCACCGTGGCCTGCGGCTCCATTTCCGGCTTCCACTCTCTGGTGGGCTCCGGCACCACTGCCAAGCAGTTGGACAAGGAGAGCGATGCTCTGGCTATCGGCTACGGCGGCATGCTGATCGAGTGCGGCCTCGCTGTCATCTCCCTGATCTGCGTGTCCTTCCTGTTTGCTGACGGCGCTCTGCCCGCTGGCACTCCCACTCAGGTGTTTGCCACCGGTATCGCCACCATGCTGGAGAAGGTCGGCCTGCCCTATGACGTCATGTACTCCGTGCTGATTCTGGCCGTTTCCGCCTTCTGCCTGACCTCTCTGGATACCGCCACCCGTCTGGCCCGCTACATGCTGCAGGAGTTCTTCGTGGACGAGGGCGAGAGCGTGGAGAACCTGACCGGCTTCAAGAAGGCTGTCTCCAATCCCTTCGTGGCTACCCTCATCACCGTTGTGATCGGCGGCATCCTGATGACCGGTGGTTACAGCCTGATTTGGCCCCTGTTCGGTGCTGCTAACCAGCTGCTGGCTGCTCTGGCTCTGCTGGCCTCCGCTGCCTGGCTGGGCAACATCGGCAAGAACAACAAGATGTTCTACATCCCCATGGTGTTCATGCTGGCCGCTACCGTGACCTCCCTGTGCATCACCTTCAAGACCAAGCTGGGCCGTCTGATCACTCCTCCCGAGAATCCCACTGTTGCCGCCGACGTGCTGCAGTGCCTGTTCTCTGCCGTGCTGGTGGTTCTGGCTGTGGTTCTGGTGGTCGAGGGCTTCAAGGCTCTGACCAGCAAGAAGCCCGCCAAGAAGTAAGACTTCTTTCTGACGACGGAGTTTTGCCAGTCTCCGCTGTTCAATCAAAAAGGACTGCCGCTTTCGCGGCAGTCCTTTTTTACAAACACGCCGCAGTCATTGAGACTGCGGCGTGTTCATATTTACTTTCGTTCGCAAAGCAGGTGCAGTGCCTCCACATACCCCGGCAGGCCATGGCCCCGGATGGTGGCTTTGCAGGCTGCCCGGATATAGGATACATGGCGGAACTCCTCCCGGCTGTCTGGGTCGGAGACATGGACCTCCACCGTGGGGATACCCACTGCTTTCACCGCGTCCAGCAGCGCCACGCTGGTGTGGGTGTAGGCCGCCGGGTTGATGATGATGCCGTCCACCTTGTCAAAATAGGCCTGCTGGATGGCGTCCACCAGGGCACCCTCGTGGTTGGACTGGAAGAAGCTGATTTCCACGCCCAGCCGGTTTGCCTCCGCCTGGAGCATCTCGCATAGGTCCTGATAGGTGGCCTTGCCGTAGATCTCCGGCTGGCGGATGCCCAGCATATTCATATTGGGGCCGTTAAGTACCAGAATTTTCACAAAAATCCCTCCAGATCGCCTGAGCGGTCTCCTGAACGGAGCCGCTGTTTTGAACTTCCATGTCCCGGAACCGGGCGTACAGCGGCGCCCGCTCTGCCCACATGGCAGAAAGGTCAGCAGACTGAGACAGGGGGCGTCCGTCGGTGGGCAAAATGTTCAGGTCCCGGATAAGGTGGTAGATGCGGCCGTTCTGATGGAGCGGCGCATAGTTTCGCTGATCCTTAATGACACCGCCGCCGGTGAGGATGATCTTGCCGGATAGTTTTCCGGCCTCTGCCGTTTCCTCACGCTCCAAAGCCCGGAAAGCGGTTTCACCTCCCTGGGCGAAAATCTCCGGGATGGAGCATCCGGCACGTTCCGCGATGCGTTGGTCGATGTCGATGGCCTCCCGGCCCGTCAGCTCCGCCAGAGCCTGACCGACGGTGGTCTTTCCACAGCCGGGCATTCCAATGAGGACGATGTTGGTGCATTCCTGCCGGAGTTGGGCGAGAATACGCTCATTTTCACTGTCTGGGATGGACTTCTCAAAGAAGTGCTCCTCCGCGGCTTTTGCCTGCGCCACCAGCATGGGGAGCCCGTCGGAGAAGGGGATGCCCAGCGCTTCCGCCTGCAGCAGCAGGGCGGTGCGCCGGGGATTGTATACCACGTCCAGCACGCCGGAGCACCGGGGAAAGGCCGTCAGGTCCACTGCCGCGGCGCCAGTGTTGGGGTACATCCCTACCGGCGTGGTGTTCACCACGATGTCCGCGTCTGCGTGGCGGTCCAGATTGCCGTAGTTGTTTTCCCCGGAGCGGGAGATGACCACCACCTCCCGGGCGCCCAGGTGTCTGGCACAGGCCACGGCGGTCAGGGACGCGCCGCCGCTGCCCAGAATGACGGCCTTTTTCCCGGTAAAGGAGATGCCTGCCCGCTCTGCCATCCAGCAGAAGCCGGCGGCGTCGGTGTTGAAGGCGTACAGCTTGCCGTCGGCCCGGCGGGTCAGGGTGTTGACACTGCCGATGGCCTGGGCCATGGGGTCGATGACATCGCATAAGGGCATCACATCCCGCTTGTAGGGGATGGTGACGTTCAGCCCGCCGATGTTGGGCTGGCGGAGAAAACCCTCCAATTCGTCGGGCTCCAGCTCGATCAGGCGGTAGCCTTCGCAGCACAGAGCGGTGTGGATAGGCACGGACCAGCTGTGGCCCAGCTTCCGGCCCAGCAGTCCGAAAATCTTCTCCGCCATCGTCAGACTTCCGCGTAGCTGCCCAGGAAGTTGAAGCTGGCGCAGCTCCGCTCCATCTCCTGCAGCATGGGCAGGACGCCGGGGGCCTGCACGTCGGCCTCCAGCTCCAGGAAGAACATGAACTCGAAATTCCGGCCGCTGACAGGGCAGGATTCCAGCTTTGTCATGTTGATATTCAGGGCCGCCAGCTTGGACAGGATCTCATACAGGGCGCCGGGCTTGTTGTCGCAGGCGATGATGAGGCTGATGCGGTTGGCGCCTGCGTAGATGACCGGCTCCTTGGTGATGCAGAAGAAGCGGGTGTAGTTGTTGTCGCTGTTCTGAATGTCGTCGCTGACGCACTCCAGACCGTACAGCGCCGCGCAGGGATGGGAGGAGATGGCAGCGGCGTGACGGCTGCCGCTCTCGGCCACCATCTTGGCGGCCACAGCGGTGTTGGCGCAGGGAACCACCCGGACACCGTTGAGGCCGTTCAGGAACTTGGAGCACTGGCCGATGGCCTGCTCGTGAGAGTAAATTTCTGTAATGTCTTCCAGCTTCACACCGGGCAGGGCCAGCAACTCGTGGCGGATGCACAGCCGGGTGGAGCGGACCACGGACAGCTTGTGGGTCTGCAGCAGTTCATACACGGCACGGACGGAGCCGTTGGAGCTATTCTCAATGGGCAGCACGCCGAATTTGCACAGACCGGACTCCACGGCGGCTACGACTGCGTCGAAGGTCTTGACGTAGACGATGTTGCCTCGGGGCAGGATGCGGTCGCAGGCCACCTGGGAATTGGCACCCTCTACACCCTGGCAGGCCACCAGGCCCGTCTGGGGGAACACGGGGCCGCCGGCGGCAAGAGAAGCCTCTACCTGGGCGGCTACCTTGGTGGGGGCGTCGATCAGCTCCGCCTGCCGGGACCGGGCCAACTCGAACAGCGTGGAGAACAGGTGGTAGGCGTACCGCTCCTTTTCCCCGGCCTTTTCCGTGACCTTGGCTAGAATTTCCCGTTCACGGGTCTTATTCAGGATGGGAAGGTTATGCTCGTTTTTGTAGGCGGCCACTTCCTCGCTCAGCGCCATACGCTGGAGAAAGAGGTCCAGAAGCTGGTCGTCCACTGCGTCGATTTTGACACGAATATCAGAAAGTTCCATGGTGTCCCTCCAAAAGTAAGTCTAGTAATACCGTCGCGGTGACGGCTTCCACCACCGGGACGGCCCGGTGGGCGATGCAGGGATCGTGGCGGCCCCGGATGACCAGCTCCGCGGGCTCCATGGCCAACAGGCTGACAGTCCGCTGGGCCTGGGAAATGGACGGCGTGGGCTTTATCGCCACCCGCAGGGTAACGGGCATCCCGGTGGTGATGCCGCCCAGGATACCGCCGGCACGGTTGCTCTCGGTGACGATTTGGCCGTTTTCCACAGTGAAGGGGTCGTTGTTCTCGGAGCCGTGGAGCCGGACGGAGCCAAAGCCCAGACCGAATTCCAGACCTTTCACGGCGGGGATGCCGAACAGGGCAGCGGCTAAACGGTTCTCGATACCGTCGAACATGGGGTCTCCCAGTCCGGCGGGCATACCCGTGGCGGCACACTCGATGACGCCGCCCACGGAGTCCAGATGCTCCCGGGCCTCCAGAATGAGGGCCTGCATCCGCTCTCCGGCCTGGTCGTCCAGCACCGGGAAGGGCTTGGCAGCCACCTCGTCAAAGAGGGCGGCGGTGGGGTGCAGGGGGAAAGCGGAATCGTTTTCCGTGCCCACGGAGGCAAGGTGAGCGCCCACATAGACGCCCCGGCGGGCCAAAATTTGCTTGGCGATGCCGCCGGCGATGCACAGCGGAGCCGTCAGGCGGCCGGAAAAGTGGCCGCCGCCCCGCATATCCGCCTGCCCGCCCCATTTCACCCAGGCGGTGTAGTCCGCGTGGGAGGGCCGGGGCTTGTCGGCAAGTTCACTGTAATCCGAGGAGTGCTGGTCGCTGTTTTCAATGATGGCGCATAGCGGCGCGCCGCAGGTGATGCCGTTCTCAAGGCCTGAGAGAAAGACGGGGGTGTCTGACTCTTTCCGCATGGTGGACAGGTGGCTCTTTCCCGGCTTCCGCCGGTCAAGGAACGCATTCAGTTCCTCCATGTCGATGGCTTCCCCGGCGGGGAGCCCGTCAATATTCACGCCGATGGCCCTGCCGTGGGACTGACCGAAGACCGACACCCGCAGCAGCTTTCCAAATTCAGAGGACATCGAAAACACCTCCCAATCGCTTGTAGTCCTCCCAGAAGGAGGGATAGGATTTGTTGACCGCCTCCGCCCCCAGGATGGTCACCGGGGCGGCGGAATGGGTGGCGGCGATGGCCGCCGCCATGACGATGCGGTGGTCGTTGGCTCCGTCCACGGTGCCGCCGGAGAAGGATGGCACGCCGTGGACCGTCAGGCTGTCGGGGCCATCTTCGGCGCTGCCGCCCAGATGGTTCAGCAAAGCGGCGGTAGTGGAGAGACGGTCGCTTTCCTTGATGCGGAGCCGGGCGGCGTTGATAAACCGTGTGGTGCCCTGTCGGGCAGCGGCCATCACCGCCAGGGGCGGCAGCAGGTCCGGGCAGCCGGACACGTCAATGTCTACATCTCCGGGCTTTGCCAGCTTCCAGTAGAGGGAGGCCACCACCCGGTCGCCCTGGGTGGAATCGGCGTTCAAACCTTGAATGTCGACGTGGTTATCCAGAAAAGCAGCGGCATACCAGAAGCCCGCTTGGGACCAGTCGGACTCCACCGCGATGTCCCGGGCCTGATAGGTCTGGTTCCCGGGGACACGAAGGACCGCATAGTGCTGGTTTTCTACGGTGATGCCGAATTTTTGCAGCATATCCAGCGTCATATCCACATAGCCGCTGGATTCCAGCGGCGTGGTGATTTCCACAGAGGAGTCTCCCGGCAACAGGGGAAGGGCGTACAGAAGCCCTGTGACGAACTGGCTGGACACGTTTCCCGGCAGGCGGTACACCCCGGGGGTCAATGTACCCCGGACGGTGAGGATACCGTCCTTTTGCTCGTAAAAAATACCCTTTTCATCAAAGATGTCAAAGTAGGGCTGCTGGGGGCGCTCCATCAGGCGGCCATGCCCGGTGAACACGCCGCCGCCTGCTGCCGCCAGCGCGATGGGGATGAGAAAGCGGAGGGTGGAGCCGGATTCGCCGCAGTCCAGGAAGGGAAGGGCTTCGTCAGGCCGGGGGGCCTTCAGAGCCTCCACGCAGCGTTTCGTGGCCTGAATGTCCTGGGAGTCGCTGAGGTTTGACAGTGTGCCTGTTCCGCCTGCCAGCGCCATCGCCAGCACCGCCCGGTGGGCCATGGATTTGCTGGCGGGCGGCGTCACGGCGCCGCTCAGCTTTTGCGGGGTGATGCAAATATTCATGTCAGCCCTCCAGTCCCGCCCGGATGATGGGCAGCAGGTCCGTGACGGGAACCTTTTTCAGTTCGCAGGCACCGATTTTTTTCGGAATGACCAGGGTGATGTCTCCGCCCGCCCGTTTTTTGTCTGACAGGGCGGCCTCCGCCAGGGCTTCGGCAGTATATTCCGTGGTGGTGGGCAGGCCGCTTTTGGCAAGGCAGGCGGCGATGCGGGCGGCGATGGGCTCCCCGGTCCAGCCCAGGGATTCGGCGGCCCGTGCAATGATGGCAAGGCCTGCTGCCACGGCGTGGCCGTGGGGGATGGCGTAGCCGCTGCACTTCTCAATGGCGTGGGCCACGGTGTGACCCAGGTTCAGCAGCTTTCGCTCGCCCTGCTCCTTCTCATCACGCTCGACCACGCCGGCCTTGTACCGCACGCACCGGGCGATGACCTCCTCCGGCGCGGCGGTGAGGGTGCCGTCCTCAAAGAGGGCGAACAGGCTCTCATCATCCAGAACGCCGGTCTTGATGGCCTCGGCGGCGCCGTCGGCAAAGACGGCAGCGGGCAGGGAGCGGAGGCAGTCCGTGTCGCACAGGACCGCCGTGGGCTGTAAAAAGGCCCCCGCCAGGTTTTTACCTGCCGCCAGGTCGATGGCGGTCTTGCCGCCCACGGAGGAATCCACGGCGGAGAGCAGAGTGGTGGGGAGCTGGACGCAGCGGATACCCCGCAAATAGCAGGCGGCGGCAAAGCCAGCCATGTCCCCGGTGACGCCGCCGCCCAGAGCGGCTACACAGTCGGTGCGGGTCAGATGCTGCTCTGCCAGGAACTCCAGAATGGCGGCCAGCGTGATGAAATTCTTGCTGCTCTCCCCGGCGGGGAAGGTATAAGAACAGACGGTGAACCCGGCACCCTCCAGGCTGCCGGTCACCGTCTTGAGATATAAGGGGGCCACGGTGCTGTCGGTGATGACGGCAACGCGGCAGGGGGCCAGTACCTCCCGGAGGTGCTGGCCGCAGGTATGCAGCAGCCCGCCGCCGATAGACACTTCATAGGCGGGGGCAGTATGGACTTGAATGGTCTGGATGGAGGACATAAGGTCCCTCCTTATTATAATATGGAAGCAAAATCGTTGGGGCAGGAAGGGGGCCTAGGGGAAACCTACGGTTTCCCCAGTTCATTCGCCAGCGGCGAATGAAGAAATTTCAATTATTTTTGTCAGGACATGTGCCTGACAAAAATACCTTGACCCAGCCGCCTTGGGCGGCGTCCCCAGTGACCGACGTCACTGGGGGTGGGGGTTCTAAAGGGGGAGCCTGCTCCCCCTTTAATTTCCTCCGGCGCTGGCCTTCTTCTCCCGGCCGTCCTTCAGGAGTGCGTGGAGCTTTTCAGCGTCACGGGTCTGCAGGGCCTCCTGGTATTCCGTCAGGTGACGGATCAGCTCGCCGACCTCTTTTGTCAGGTAGTCGGCGTCGTCCAGGAACAGCTCCGTCCACATATCTTCGTCCAGCCGGGCCACACGGGTCATGTCCTGGAAGCTGCCTGCGGAGAAGCCCCGGCGGCGCTGAGCCTCGGGAGACTTCACATAGGCGCTGGAGACGATATGGGCCAGCTGGGAGGTAAAGGCGATGATGCGGTCATGCTCCTCCGGGTCGGAGAAGGTCAGCCCCGCGAAGCCGATGTCCAGGAAGAAGGCTTTCAGCGTCTCCAAAAGCTGCATATCCGTCCGTTTGTCCGGCGTCAGGATCATGGACGCGCCCACATACAGGCTGTCGGTGGCGGAGGTAAAGCCCCCCCGCTCCTTGCCCGCCATGGGGTGGCCGCCGATGTAGGCGAAGCCGTGCTGCTCAGCAATGGGGCCGATGCCCTCCACCACGACCCGCTTCACGCCGCACAGGTCCACCAGAATAGCGGACTTGCTGATGGCGTCCGCGTTCCGCCGCACCCACCCGATGGCGGCGCCGGGGCGGATGGCGACCAGAATGAGGTCGCATTTGGGCAGGTTCTCACTGGTCAGAGGGGCGTCGATGGCGCCGCACATCCTGGCCATGGTCATGGTCTCGCCATCCAGGTCAACGCCCCAGACGGTGTGGGCAGTGCGGGCCTTGATGCTTTTCGCCATGGAGCCGCCGATGAGCCCCAGGCCGACGATGCCAACATTCATAGTCTCAGTCCTCCAGGGTCTTCATCATTTCGTGGAGCTTCAGCAGCTTCTTCGCCAGGGGGTCGAAAACTTCGGGCTTCAGGGACTGGGGACCGTCGCACAGGGCGTGGGCGGGGTCGTTGTGGACCTCGATCTGGAGGCCGTCGGCTCCGGTGGCAACAGCGCCCATGGCCAGGGGCTCCACCAGCCAGCTCTTGCCGGTGGCGTGGCTGGGGTCGATGATGATGGGCAGGTGGGTCAGCTTTTTCAGCACGGGGATGGCAGCCAGATCCAGGGTGTTGCGGGTGTAGCTCTCAAAGGTGCGGATGCCCCGCTCACAGAGGATGACGTTCTCGTTGCCGCCGGCCATGACGTACTCGGCGCTCATCAGCCATTCCTCATAGGTGGCGGACATGCCGCGCTTGATCATCACGGGCTTGTCCTGATGGCCCACGGCCTTTAAAAGGTCGAAGTTCTGCATGTTCCGGGCGCCGATCTGGATGACGTCCACATCCTTGAACAGGGGGAGCTGGCTCAGGTCCATCAGCTCGGTAACAATGGGCAGGCCGGTCTCCTGCCGGGCGATCTTCAGGTACTCCAGGCCGGTGGCGCCAAGGCCCTGGAAGGAGTAGGGAGAGGTGCGGGGCTTGAAGGCACCGCCGCGGAGCATGGTGGCGCCGCTGGCCTTGACGGCCTTGGCGATGGCCACCACCTGCTCCTCGCTTTCCACAGAGCAGGGGCCTGCCATGATGGTCAGGTTGCCGCCGCCGATCTGGGTGTTGCCCACCTGGATGACGGTGTCCTCGGGGTGGAACTTCCGGTTGGCGTTCTTGTAGGGTTCCTGAACACGCTTTACATCCTCCACGATGTCCAGAGCGGAGATCAGGTCAATGTCCAGCTTGGAGGTGTCGCCCACCAGACCCAGGATGGTATGGGCCTCGCCGATGCTGGTGTGGATGGTGACGCCCTTCTCCTGGAGCCAGGCGATGAGGCTTTCCAGCTGGTCACGGTTGGGGTTGTGTTTCAGAATGACAATCATAACAGGTTCCTCCTTGAAAAATGACAATAATAAGTGTGAAAAAAGGCCCGCAGCCGGTTGGCTGCGGGCCCCCATGTACGGACAGTTTTGAAAAAACCGACTTACATGCCCACGCTTTCAGCCAAACCGAAATAAGCCTTACCGGTAAAGTAGGTAAAGCTAAAGTAGCGGTATTCAGCAGCGCGGGCGATGTTAGACATAGAAAGTGCTCCTTTTCAGCGCTCTTTAGATGTTTAAAGCATAACACTTTGGAAAAGAAAAAGAAATCGTAAATTCTTCCAAAAATAAAGGACGAAAAGCGATAAAATGCTGTGCTGACTGACGAATCATGTAACGGGGAGACAGCCGGCCATCAGCATTCGCGTCGCCATCAGGATGTACCGGGTATCCCGGCCCATGGTGGAGCAGCTCTCCATATACTGCCGGTGCAGCTCCTCCAGCGCAGCGGTCAGTTCCTCGGCGGCTTTCATCTGCCGGGGCGTCCGGTGGGCCATATAGCCCAAAAAATACTGCCGGAGGTCCGTCTCATAACGGTGGTGGTCCAGCATGGTATCAGGGAAGTTTTCGTTGTGGGGATAGGTAAAAGCATCCGCCAGGTAATGGGTCAGCTTGCCCAGGGTATAGTATTGCCACATGGTCCAGGCCTTGTGCCGCTGCTGCAGCCGCAGGATGTGGTCATAGATGTAGTCACGGGAATTGGTATAATTGTGCCCGCCGAACTTCCTGGCCCGGAGAGACCCCTTCAGATAGCTGAAGGGATTGCAGTCCGGCTGAAAGGAGCCGAACAGAAAGGCCAGCTCGAACCGTCTGGCATCAAAACCCTCACGGCTCCGTAGCAGGGCGGAAGCCAGCAGGGTGTGGCTGCGTTTTTGCATGGCGGTCACCTCCAAAGCACTTGAACGGCCACAGTATAACATGTTGTTTTCAGGCTTTCAAGTGAAAATCCATCTGTTTTCGATATTTATAACGTTTTTTTCGGAACGGTCTGGATACTGTTGCATTTTTTTACAATAAGGAGTATGGTGACATCATACAATGTTGCCTGAAATCATATGACGGGAGGATGCTATGGGCGTGTTGACACCGGTCCGAAAGGGACATATGGCGGGACAGGGAAGCTGGGAGGAGCAGTATCGGGCCCTGCGCATGACCCCGGCTGACGCGGCGGCGCTGGTCCGGGACGGAGATACCATTGTGATGACGTCCTCCGCCAACTGGCCTTATGCCATAGACAACGCCCTGGCACAGCGCCTGCGTGCCATCGGCGGCCATATCGAGCTGGACGCCCTGTTCGCCCCGCTGGACACGGCGCTGCTGGCGGCAGAGAATGTGGACCTGGTGTCCTACAATGCCAACTTTTTCGCTGGGGAGCGGAAGCTGCTGCCCCATGGCAATATCCGGTTCGTTCCCACACACCTGAGTGCCACCGGCGCCTGGATGGCCTCCCGAAATCCAAGGGTGGCAGTCATCACCTGTTCCGCGCCGGACGAGAATGGCTGGATGAGCCGTTCCCTCTGGGGCGCCCAGGTCCACCGCCGGGTGCTGGAACAGGCGGAGACAGTCATCGTGGAGGTCAACGACCAGCTCCCGTCCTTTGCCAGCGACGGCGAAGCCCATATGATGCTTCATGTCTCCGAGGTGGACGGTATTGTGGAGAACAGCCGCCCTCCGGCGGAAAATCCCCCGGTCCCGGCGGACGAGACGGACCGCCGTATCGCCGGGTACATCGCGGACCTGGTGCCCGATGGCGCCTGCGTCCAGTTTGGCCTGGGGGGCCTTGCCAACGCGGTGGGGGAGTGCCTGGCCGACGCGGGGAAGAAGGACCTGGGCATCCAGTCCGAGGTGCTGAGCAACTGCGTGGTGACGCTGATGGAAAAGGGCGTCATCAACAACAGCCGGAAGCAGACCTGCCCCGGCCGCTCCGTGGGAGCATATTTTGTGGGTGACAAGGCCCTGTGGGACTTTGCCCGTGACAATCCGGTTTTCAGCTTCAAGGAGATCGACTGGGTAAACGATCCCCGGAACATTGCCCGGAATGACCGGGTGGTGTCTGTCAACAACGCCATGGAGATCGACCTTACCGGGCAGGTGAACGCGGAGAGCGTGGGCCCCCGGCAGTATTCCGGCACCGGTGGTCAGCTGGAATGGGTGCTGGGCGCCCAGTGGTCCAGGGAGGGCAAGAGCATCATCGCCCTCCGCTCCAGCTACCGGGACAGCCAGGGAGAGCTCCATTCCAAGATCGTCCCTCAGTTGGCTCCCGGCAGCATCGTCACCACGCCCCGCACCTGCGTCCAGTATGTGGTGACGGAGTTCGGCGTGGCGGACCTGCGTTATAAGAGCACGCTGGAGCGGGCTAAAGCCCTCATTGCCATTGCCCACCCGGACTTCCGGGAGGAGTTGTCTCACAGCGCGTTGCTGTAAAAAAAATGCTGAGAAACCGCTCCTGATGGGGCGGTTTCTTGTTGCGTTCCGCTGAAAGTGTGTAGGAAAGGGCCGTTTTGTTTGACTTCAAGGGTCTGTTTCTTTAGAATGAAAACGATTTTCTGATAAAGGTGGCGTTTTCCTTGAAACTTCTTCTCCAAATCGGCGTTGTTTGCGGCGTCTACTGGGCCAGCCAGTGCATTGAGCACGTATTGCCCTTCGCCTTTCCGGCCAGTGTCATCAGCCTGTTGCTGCTGCTGGTCCTGTTGCTGGTCAAGGTCCTGAAGGCCGGACACATTCAGAACGTGGCGGATTTCCTGACGGGCAACATGGGCTTTTTCTTCCTGCCTGCCACGGTCAGCATTATGAACTATGTGGACACGATTTTTGAGAACGCGGCGGCGTTCTTTACCATCTGTGTGGTGTCCATGCTCACTACCTTCGCTGCCACGGCGGGCACGGTGGTACTGACCCGGCGGCTGATGCGCCGGGGAAGGGGGGAAGCGAAATGAATGAGCTGGTATCCTCCGCTTTCTTTGGCCTGACATTGACGGTGCTGGCCTATTGGGTGGGCATGACGATCCAGAAAAAGAGCGGCCTTGTCATCTGCAACCATATGATCATCGCGGCGGGTCTCATCGTGATTGTGCTGAAGGTGTTTGGTATCTCCTACGAGCAGTATTACGTGGGCGGCAGCATCGTCAATATGCTGCTGGGACCCGCAACCGCCTGCATGGCGCTGGCGATTTACCAGAAGCGGGAGCTGCTGAAGGAGAATTGGCTGCCGGTGCTGCTGGGCTGTCTGGCCGGCGCCGTGACCACGGTGGTCACAGTTTTGGTGATGAGCCGGATGTTTGGCCTGTCCACGGAGATGACGGTGTCCCTGCTGCCGAAGTCCGTGACCACGCCCATTGCCTCGGCCATCAGTGAGAGCCACGGCGGCATCGTCTCCATCACGGTGGCGGCGGTGATCTTCACCGGCATTCTGGGCAACCTGACGGCACCCTTCCTGGTAAAGCTGTTCCGGGTGAAGGACCCCATGGCGGCGGGCCTGGGCATCGGCGCCTGCGCCCACGGTATGGGCACCGCCAAGGCGCTGGAGATGGGCCGGACGGAGGGCGCTATGAGCGGCCTTGCCATCGGCATCTGCGGTATCATTACTTCTGTTCTGGCTTTGGGATTCGAGCTTTTGCTGTAAACCTACAAAGAAAAAGGGCGGCCCCGCCGCTGGGAAGCGCGGCGGGGCCAAAAGAAAGAGGGGAACAGAGGGAGATGATCTCCCTTATTCCGGCTCGGGGCCGGACAAAATCAAAAACAAGCGCAATGGAGCAGGAACGCTCCATTGCGCTTGTTTTTTAAAAAGGAAAAAGAAGAGAGAGAAAAGAAGAAAAAGCAAAGAACCGGATTCCCCGCATCCGCCCCGGCGGGGCGCCGGGGCACCTTCCTCCCCACAGGGAGGAAGGCCAAGGAAGGGGGCTAGGGGAAACCGCAGGTTTCCCCAGTTCTTTTGCCGGAGGCAAAAGAAGAAATTTCAATCATTTTTGCCGCGACATGTGCGTGGCAAAAATACCTTGACCCAGCCGCCCTGGGCGGCGTTCACCGGTCCGCAGACTGGTGGTGGGGGAGGTCGAGGGGAAAGCGGCGAAGCGCCGCCAGCGGCGGATAAAGCAAGCCGCTTTCGAGGCAGCGGCACGATTGGCGGCCACGAAGTGGCCGGGAATCGCTATGCCGCAACGGTGCGTGCCTGCTCCCCCTCGAATTCAGCGTCGTCAGACGCTGAAAAGAAGGTCGGAGTACACGGGGAAGGGCCAGTAGTCCTTCGCGGTGAGGGCCTCCAGCTTGTCGGCAGCCTCGCGGGCCTTGGCCATGTCGGCAATGATGGTGTCGTGGCAGTAGACCATGGCCTTCTTGGCGTCGGCGGGCATCTTGGCCATATCCTTCTCCAGCTTGTCGCAGTCGGTCATCAGGGCGTCAGTCAGCTTGGCGATCTCCTTGGCGGTGACGGTCTCGTACTTGCAGGCAACGCCCAGGGCGTCCTTGCTGGCGGCGCGCTCGCACAGGTCGGTGGCGTAGCCGGAGACGGCGGGCAGAATGTCGTGACGGATCATATCCACCATGGTGTTGGCCTCGATGGAGATGACGGTGGAGTAATTCTCAATGTGGATCTCAGCGCGGGCGTTGATCTCTTCCTTGGTGTAGATACCGTGCTTGACGAACAGGTCCACGTTCTTCTTGGCGGTGTACATAGGCAGGGCATCGGCGGTGGAGGTCAGGTTGGCGAGGCCGCGCTTCTCGGCCTCCTTGATCCAGGCGTCGTCATAGCCGTTGCCGTTGAAGATGATGCGCTGATGCTCGGTGAAGGTCTTCTTGATGAGCTTGGACAGGTCGGCCTGGAAGTCCTTGGACTTCTCCAGCTCGTCGGCAAACTGCTTCAGTTCCTCGGCCATGATGGTGTTCAGGGCGATGTTGGGACCGGAGATTGACTGGGAGGAGCCCAGCATACGGAACTCGAACTTGTTGCCGGTGAACGCCATGGGGGAGGTGCGGTTGCGGTCGGTGTTGTCCTGGGGGATGGCGGGCAGAACGTCCACGCCGATCTCCAGGTTGCGCTTGCCAGCCTCCTTGAACTCGGTGCCCTTGATGATGGATTCCACCACGCCGTTCAGCTCGTCACCCAGGAAGATGGAGATAACGGCGGGGGGAGCCTCCTGGGCGCCCAGACGGTGGTCGTTGCCGGGGAAGGCGACAGTGGCCCGCAGGAAGTCCTGATACTCGTCAACGCCTTTGATGAAGGCGGCCAGGAACAGCAGGAACCGGGCGTTCTGGCTGGGGGTGGAGCCGGGCTTGAACAGGTTCTTGCCGGTGTCGGTGCCCAGAGACCAGTTGTCGTGCTTGCCGGAGCCGTTTACGCCGGCGAAGGGCTTCTCATGGAGCAGGCACACCAAACCGTGGCGGTCGGCCACCTTCTTCATCAGCTCCATAGCCAGCTGGTTGTGGTCGCAGGCGGTGTTGGCGTCGGAGAAGATGGGGGCCATCTCATGCTGGGAGGGGGCGACCTCGTTGTGCTTGGTCTTGCTCAGCACGCCCAGCTTCCACAGCTCCTCGTCCAGGTCCTTCATGTAGGCGGCGACCCGGGGCTTGATGGCACCGAAGTAGTGATCCTCCAGCTCCTGACCGCGGGGAGGCTTGGCTCCGAACAGGGTCCGGCCGGTCATCCGCAGGTCCTCGCGCTGGTTATACAGCTCCTTGTCGATCAGGAAATACTCCTGCTCGGGGCCTACCTGAGCGGTGACACGCTTGGTCTCGGTGTCACCGAACAGCCGCAGGATGCGGATAGCCTGGCGGGAGACCTCGTCCATGGAGCGCAGCAGGGGGGTCTTCTTATCCAGCGCGTGGCCGGAGTAAGAGCAGAACACGGTGGGGATGCACAGGGAGCCTTCCTTGATGAAAGCGAAGGAAGTGGGGTCCCAGGCGGTGTAGCCCCGGGCCTCAAAGGTGGCGCGCAGGCCGCCGGAGGGGAAGGAGGAGGCGTCGGGTTCACCGCGAACCAGCTCTTTGCCAGAGAACTCCATGATGATCTTGCCGCCGCCCACGGGAGTGATGAAGCTGTCATGCTTCTCGGCGGTGACGCCGGTCATGGGCTGGAACCAGTGGGTGTAATGGGTGGCGCCCTTCTCTACGGCCCACTGCTTCATGGCCTCGGCGATTTCGTTGGCGGTGGAGATGTCCAGAGAAGTGCCTTCCGTGACGCACTTCTTCCAGGCGCCGTAGGACGCGGAAGACAGGCGCTCCTTCATGGTCTCCTCGTTAAAAACCAGGCTGCCGAACAGTTCGGGGAGCTTTTCAGGTGTACTCATACGTTTCATCCTCCTATATTTCTATATAGAATCGTATCATAAAATTGCGGGAAAACAATAGGTAATACTTCTAACTTTTTGACCTCTTACTGACCGCTGGCACCGTAGTTTGCCAAAACACGGGCGGAGGGGTCGTTGACGTTGCAGCCCTCCCAGGACTTGTTGGGCATCCAGAAGTCTTTGATCATAGGCGCCTGACCGGGGTAATATTTCTCGAAGATCTCACGATACAGCAGGCTCTCCTTGGTGAAGGGCGTGCAGTAGTCATACTTGCGGCGCAGGGTCTCGAACTCCTCGTCGGTGTATTTCTCCTCGGCGTAAGCCTTCAGGTCGTCCACCATGGAGTGGCCCACGGCGTCGGAGAAGGCGGCCTTCTGGCGCCACAGGATATCGTCCGGCAGCAGGTGGTCCTTCTCAAAGGCATGGCGCAGCAGGTACTTGCCCATATTGTAAGTGTTCATCTTCAGCTTGGGGTCGATGCTCATGACGTACTTCACGAAATCCAGGTCGCCGAAGGGCACCCGGGCCTCCAGGGAGTTGACGGAGATGCAGCGGTCGGCCCGGAGTACGTCGTACATGTAAAGCTCGTCGACCCGCTTCTTGGCCTCGTCCTGGAACGCGTTGGCGCTGGGGGCAAAGTCGGTGTACTTGTAGCCGAACAGCTCGTCGGAAATCTCGCCGGTCAGCAGAACGCGGATGTCGGTCTGTTCGTGGATGGCCTTGCAGCACAGGTACATGCCCATGCTGGCCCGGATGGTGGTGATGTCCCAGGTGCCCAGCATGGCGATGACTTCCTCCAGGGAGTCCAGCACCTGCTGGCGGGTCATAAAGACCTCGGTGTGATCGGCGCCGATATAGTCGGCGACTTCCCGGGCGTATTTCAGGTCGATGGCATCTTTGTCCATACCGATGGCGAAGGTCCGAATTTTCTTTCCCAGCACGATGGAACTGATGGCGCACACCAGAGAGGAGTCCAAGCCGCCGGAGAGCAGGAATCCCAGAGGGGCGTCGGCGTCCAGCCGTTTGTCAACGCCGGCGATCAGCTTGTCGCGGATGTGTTTGCAGGCAGTCTCCAGATCGTCGTCGGAATAGCTGCGGACGGTGGTCAGGTCGGCGTAGCGGACGAACTTGCCGTAGGCGTAATAGTGGCCGGGAGGGAAGGGGAAGACCTCTTTGCACAGGCCCACCAGGTTCTTGGCCTCACTGGCGAACACGATGGCGCCGTCCTTGTCGTAGCCGTAGAACAGGGGACGGATGCCAATGGGGTCCCGGGCGGCGATGAGGGAATCGGTCATGGAATCGTAAATGATGAGGGCGAACTCGGCGTCCAGCCGGGAGAACATGGAGAGGCCATATTCCCGGAACAGGGGCAGCAAAATCTCGCAGTCGCTGCCGCTCTTGAACGCGTAGCCTTTTTCGGCCAGCTGCCGCTTCAGGGGACGGAAGCCGTAGATCTCGCCGTTGCACACCACATAGTCGCCGTCCAGCTCGAAGGGCTGCATACCGGCCTCTGTCAGGCCCATGATGGCAAGGCGGTGGAAGCAGAGGTAACCGGACGGGGTCTCGATGATGCGGCTCATGTCGGGGCCGCGGGAGACGGTGCGGTCAAAATAGGGGCGAAGCTCTTCTTTGGTGTAAGTCTTCTTGGAAAAACCCATGATGGAACACATAAAAGCACCTCCAGAAAATGAAAAACGCAGCTACATCCTAAAATTTTAGGACGAATAGCTGCTATCCGCGGTGCCACCTAATTTACCTCCCTTTTGACGGGGACGGTCACCTTCAAGGCTCCAACAAGCCCGTGTGATGTAACGGTCACAACTCGTCGCACTTACTAACGGAAGCCCGCGTTCAGATTGCAGCTACGGAGTGTTCTTCGCGCAGATTCTTTGGTACGGGGTTCCCACTGTCCCCCGCTCACTGAACCGAACGTCTGCGGTACTTTTCTCCATCAGCGCCTTTGCCGATGATTGATTTGTTGTTTGGAGTTTACCATTGCGGACGTGCCGCTGTCAACGTCAAATCAAACAAAATCAACGGAAACTTTTCCGGGATATTTCTGCTGTTTTCCAGCGGAACCACCAAAAAACGGAGGGTAAACCGCCGTAAGAGACTGTTTGCAGGGAAAACATTCGTCCACAGAGTGCGGTCAGGAGAGAAAAGCGGAGGGAGAAAACGGCGGACGTTTCCTCCCTCTCTGCGGCTTATCCTTCCATGTGGCGGCCGAGGAAAGCGGCGATGGTCTGGGCCAGCTTGTACTCCGCGTCGCCTGTGGCAATGCCGGGGGCGGTGCCGATGAACAGCACCAGACCCAGCAGATCGCCCTCCGCCAGAATGGGGGCGGCAACGCTGGTGATGAGCTTGTCGTTGCCGTCGGAGACGGGGATGGGCTGATCCTCGCCGCCGTATTGGTAAATGCGGCGGCCCTCCATGATCTGCTCCAGCTCCGGGGTGATGCGTTTGCCCAGCAGCTCCCGCTTGCCGCCGCCGGCCACGGCGATGACCGTGTCCCGGTCAGTGACGGCGCAGATGCAGCCGGTGGAGCGGCTCATGGTCTCACAGAGCTGCCCTGCAAAATCCTCTACGCCGCCCAGCAGGGAGTATTTTTTGAAAATGACCTCTCCGTCCCGGCTGGTATAGATCTCCAGGGGGTCCCCTTCGCGAATCCTCATAGTACGGCGGATCTCCTTTGGAATAACGACTCTGCCCAGATCGTCGATCCGCCGCACGATTCCAGTTGCCTTCATATCGAAAACTCCTTTTTGTGAATTGCGGTATCGTTGACAACTGGTAGTATCCTCAATATTTTCCGCCTTATGCCGGGATGGCGGCTGGAGAAGTCTGGCAAATAAAAATGCCCGCCGAACCGGCGGGCATTTTTGAGAAAGACTGAAATTTACTTCTTGGACTTGCCACTCTCCCACTTGGTAACGCACAGGGAGCAGGCGATGTCGCCGGTGACGTTCAGGCAGGTACGGCCCATGTCGAACAGGCGGTCCACACCGTAGATGATCATGATGAGGTTGACGTCGATGCCCATGGCGGTCAGCACCATGGCCAGCATGATCATGCCGGCGCCGGAGACGCCCGCGGTGCCGATGGAGGCCAGAGTGGCGGTGACGACGATGGTCACCATCTGGCCGATGGTCAGGTGCATACCGGCGCAGGAGGCCAGGAACACGGTGGCCACGCACTGGTAAATGGCGGTGCCGTCCATGTTGATGGTGGAGCCCAGGGGCAGCACGAAGGCGGCGATGTCGTCCTCGGCGCCCAGCTCATGGGCACACTCCTTGGAAACGGGCAGAGTGGCGGCGGAGGAGGTGGAGGTAAAGGCGAACATCATGGCGGCGAAAGCGCCCTTGAAGAACTTCGCAGGGCTGATGCCGGCAAAGGCCTTGGCGGAGAAGGAATACACCAGCACGGCGTGGATGATGTAGGCGATGTAGGCGCACAGCAGCACCAGAGCCAGAGAGCCCAGGATCTCGGCGCCCTGGGTGGCGACGACCCAAGCCATCATGGTGAACACGCCGATGGGGCTGAGGCTGATGATGAAAGCCATCAGGCGGTTGATGACCTCGTTGAAGGAGGACACGATGTCGCGGCACAGCTTGCCCTTCTCACCGGCAGCCATGATAGCGCCGCCGAAGAACAGGGCGATGACGATGACCTGCAGCATGTTGGCCTTCACGAAGGCGTCCCACATGTTGCTGGGGAAAATGCCGACCAGGGTGTCCATGAACTTGGCGCTGGTGGCCTTCTCCCACACGGCGCCCTCTTCCAGAGCCAGAGTGGGGAACAGGCCGGCGCCGTTGAAGATATTGGCCATGACCAGACCGATAACGCAGGCGATAGCGGTGGTGCAGAGGAAGAACGCCACGGTCTTCCAGCCCACCGCGCCAACCTTCTTCATGTCATCCATGGAGAGGATGCCGTCGATCATGGAGAACAGCACCACAGGAACAACGATGAACTTCAGCAGGTTGACGAAGATGGTGCCAAAGGGCTTCAGGTAGTTGGCGGTAAAGTCGGCTGTGCCGGTAAAGTAGCAGATCAGGCCAACGATGACGCCCAGAATCAGGGCGATCAGGATCTGCATAGGGAGACTGATTTTTTTCTTCATACACTCACCTCATAATCAATTTTCGCTCTCACTTCTCTCGGACATACTGTATCCCGGAGAAAAACAGATATCCTGTTTCCCAGTATACAGAAAAAGGGAACGCTTGTAAAGAACTTATTAAAAAAAGCCCCAGCTAATGCCGGGGCTTGGTGAAAATCACATATTCTTTACAGAATAGCCGCAGAAGCGGATAGCGGCTTTCGCCAGCTCGGCAGTGGGGTCCACTGCGGCCTGGGGCAGGGCAAGGGCCTGGGCCGCCAGAGGAAGCTCCGTACAGCCGAGGATAAAGTAGCCGGCGCCCCGGGCGGCAAGTGTTTCCACCACGGATTCCATGTCCGTCCGGTAATCCTCCGGGCCTTTGCCTGCCTTGACGCCGTCATAAATGACCCGCATCAGGGCGTCCTGTTCTGTCTCACTGGGAAGCAGGAAGGGCACGCCTGCCTTTTCCAGTGCCGCCTGGTACAGCCCGGCAGACAGGGTACCTTTCGTTGCCAGCACCGCGGCGGTGCCGCCGGGAAACCGGGCGGCGCAGGCCTCGGCCGTGGCCTCCAGCATACTGAGGAAGGGAATCTCCGTCAGGGCCTGGAGCCGGGGCAGGAAGTAGTGGGCGGTATTGCAGGGCATGATGATGCAGTCCGCTCCGCAGGCCTCCAGCTTCCGCAGGGAGTCCGTCATGGCGGGCAGGGGGTCGGCTCCGCCGGATAAAATGGCGGCGGTGCGGTCGGGAATGGAGGCGTTGTCGTCGATGTAGACGCGGATGTGGTCGTTGTCCCGGGCGGCGTCTGTCAGCAGGACAATTTTACGGAACAGGTCTGCCGTTGCCAGCGGCCCCATGCCGCCTAAGATTCCGATGCTCTTTTTCATGGCCTGCACCTCAGCTCCAAAATTCGGGGAACAGCAGCTCGCTGCCGACCTTTAAAGTCAGCAGAACGAGGACGATGATGACGGTGGGACGGACGATCTTGCTGCCGTTTTTAATGGCAAGACCGGCGCCGATGTAGTGGCCGGCAATGGAGGCCACGGCGGAGATGAGCCCCACGCCGATGAACACCTTGCCTGCCATCAGGGCGGTGAAGAGGCTGCCCAGATTGGAGGACAGGTTGATGACCTTCACGCCGCCGGCGGCGTGGCGGGTGTCCAGCTTGGCAAGACGGATGAAGATCAGCATCAGGAAGGTGCCGGTGCCGGGGCCGTAGTACCCGTCGTAGGCGCCGATGACCAAAGCGCCCGCCCAGACGATGGCCGCCTGCTTTTTGAAGTCGATGTCGCCGGGCTCGTCGGGCCACTCCCGGTTCCGCAGGGTGACGAAAGCTACCACCGGCAGCACCACCAGCAGCAGGTACTTCAGCACCACGTCCGGGGTGTGGAGCTGGAGCCAGGTACCGCCCATAGAGCCCAGCAGCGCCAGAACGATGGACGGGGCGAACAGCTTCCAGTCCACGAAGCCATTTTTGATGAAACGGGCGGTGGAGAACACCGTGCCGATGCCCGCCGAGAGCTTGTTGGTGCCCAAGGCGTAGTAGGTAGGCAGGCCGGAGAAAGCGATCAGGTAAGTGGGGACGGAGATAATGCCGCCGCCGCCGGCAATAGCGTCCATGAAAGAGGCCAGAAATACGCCCACACAGATCAGCAGGACCACCCATAAAGGGAAACCGTTTACCGTGAAGCTTCTGAAAAAAGTACAGATGTTGTCTATCATGAAAATCAGACCTCCTGAGGTATCTGACAAAATCCAACTTATTGTAACAGACGGCCTGATTAAAATCAATACAGAGCGGCTGGGGGCAAATTTTTTATAAAAAGTGGAAGAAGTAGAAGAATTTGCCAAAGGTCAACAAAGAATATCGTGAAAATGGCAAAGAAATTGGATGAATACACCAAAAGGACACTCCTTTTTCGACGGTGCCATTCTTGACGGTTTTTTCCACAGGACGTATAATACATACAATATACCGCACTATGCTCTCAAGAGGGCTCCCACGGGAAAACTACGAAAGGCCCCCGGTCATCCGGCGGGGAGAGGAGAACACATGGCGAAAAAGGAGAAGATCGATCAGGCCGCGCAATTTCACAGCGGCACGCTGACCGACGGCTGGCGCTGGTTCGGCGCCCATCCGGCGGAGCGGAGGGGAAAGGCCGGCTGGCAGTTCCGGGTCTGGGCGCCCCATGCCCAGGGCGTGTCCGTGGTCGGTGATTTCAACGGCTGGGACCAGGAAAAGAACCGCCTTATCAGAAAAGGCGAGGTCTGGGAGGGGTTCATCCCCGGCCTGGAGCCTTACACCGCTTATAAATATGCCGTCCAGGGTTGCGACGGCAAGGTACATATGAAGGCGGACCCCTATGGATTCCACACGGAGACCCGGCCTGCCACCGCCAGCAAGCTGTATGACATCAGCGGCTTCCACTGGACGGACAAGGCCTTCCGGGAGAAAAAGCAGAAGCACCAGGTCTATGATTCCCCCCTGAATATCTATGAGGTCCATCTGGGCTCCTGGCGCAAGCGGGACAACGGAGACTTCATCGACTACCGGGACCTGGGCAAACAGCTGGCGGCCTATGTGAAGGAAATGGGCTACACCGCCATCGAGCTGCTGCCGGTGACGGAGCATCCGCTGGATGACTCCTGGGGCTATCAGAGCACAGGCTACTTCGCCCCCACCTCCCGGTTCGGCACGCCTCACGACTTTATGTGGTTCGTGGACCATATGCACAAAAATGGAATCTCCGTCATCCTGGACTGGGTTCCCGCCCACTTCTGCAAGGACGCCCAGGGCCTCTACCAGTTCGACGGAAGCTGCTGCTACGAGTACAGCGACCCCAACAAGTGGGAGCACGCCTCCTGGGGCACCCGGGTCTTTGACTACGGCCGGCCCGAGGTCAAGAGCTTCCTGTTCTCCTCCGCCCGGTTCTGGCTGGAGGAATACCACATCGACGGCCTGCGGGTGGACGCCGTGGCGTCCATGCTGTACCTGGACTATGACCGCCAGGGCGGCGCGTGGACGCCCAACAAATACGGCGGACACGAGAACCTGGAGGCCATCGACTTCCTGCGGGAGCTGAACGCCATGGCCTTCAGCGTGGACCCCAGTGTGCTGATGATCGCGGAGGAGTCCACCGCCTGGCCCATGGTGACCCGGCCCGCCGACATCGGCGGCCTGGGTTTCAACCTGAAGTGGAACATGGGCTGGATGAACGACATGTGCCACTACCTGAAGATGGACCCCTGGTTCCGCCAGTACCATCACAAGGACATCACCTTCTCCATGATGTACGCCTTCTCGGAGAACTTCGTCCTTCCCATCTCCCACGACGAGGTGGTACATATGAAGGGCTCTGTGGTGGGGAAGATGCCCGGCGACTACGAAAACCAGCTCCGCTGCACCCGGGGCTTCTATGCCTACCTGTTGGCCCACCCCGGCAAGAAGCTGCTGTTCATGGGCGCGGAGCTGGGACAGTGGAAGGAGTGGAACTCCAACCAGTCTCTGGATTGGTATCTGCTGGAAAAGCCCATCAACCAGAAGGTCCACCAGTTCTTCAAGGACGCCAACGCCTTCTATAAGCACGAGAAGGCCCTGTGGGAGATCGACTTCAGCTGGGAGGGCTTCGAGTGGCTGGTGCCTGACGACAACCAGAACAACGTGGTGGTCTTCCTGCGGAAGGACAAGAAGGGCCGCGACCTGATGTGCGCCATCAACTTCTCTCCCAACACTTATGAAAACTACCGGCTGGGCGTGCCTGCCCGCCGGAAGTATATCCCCGTCTTCAATACCGACGCCGTGGAGTACGGCGGAGACGGCTTCGGCGACACCGAGCCCGTGAAGGTGGAGAAAATCCCCTCCCACGGCAAGGAACAGTCCGCGGCCATCCGCATCCCGGCTTTCGGCGCGGTGTTCCTGCGGGGCGAAGGCAAATTACCCAAGCCCAGGAAGAAAAAAGAGGCAAAGGAGCTGGAGAAACCATGAAGAAAGAATGCATCGCCATGCTGCTGGCCGGCGGCCAGGGCAGCCGGCTGTACGTCCTGACAGGGGACATGGCGAAGCCCGCCGTTCCGTTCGGCGGCAAGTACCGCATCATCGACTTCCCCCTTTCCAACTGCACCAATTCCGGCATCGACACCGTGGGCGTGCTGACCCAGTACCGCCCGCTGGAGCTGAACAGCTACATCGGCAGCGGCCAGCCCTGGGACCTGGACGGTTCCACCGGCGGCGTCCACATCCTGCCCCCCTATCAGGGCAGCAAGGGCGGCACCTGGTATAAGGGCACGGCCAACGCCATCTACCAGAACATCGGCTTCATTGACCTGTATGACCCCGAGTATGTGGTCATCCTCTCCGGCGACCACATCTACAAGATGGATTACTCCGACATGGTGGCGCGGCACAAGGAAGCGAACGCCGCCTGCACCATCTCCGTCATGGAGGTGCCCTGGGACGAGGCGTCCCGCTTCGGCATCATGGCGGTGGACGGCGATGACATGATCACCGAGTTCGCCGAAAAACCCAAGGAGCCTAAGAGCAATTTGGCCTCCATGGGCATCTACGTGTTCTCCTGGAAGGCGCTGCGGAAGTACCTGACGGAGGACGAGGCTGATCCCAACTCCGAAAATGACTTTGGCAAGAACGTCATCCCCGCCATGCTGAACAACGGAGAGCGCATGGCTGCCTACCGCTTTGCCGGTTACTGGAAGGACGTGGGCACCCTGGTCTCCCTGTGGGACGCCAATATGGACATGCTGTCCCCGGAGTCCGGCCTGGACCTGAGCGACGAGTCCTGGCCCATCTACGCCCGCTCCGTCAACGCGCCTCCCACCTTCCTGGGGCGGAACGCCAAGGTGACCCACAGCGCCTTCAACCGCGGCAGCGACATTCAGGGCACTGTGGAGAACTCCGTCCTGTCTCCCAACGTGGTAGTGGGCGAGGGTGCCCGCGTCAGCTACTCCGTCCTGCTGCCCGGCACCGTGGTGGAGCCCGGCGCGGTGGTGGAATACGCTATCCTGGGCGAGGGCTGCCGCATCGGCCGCGACTGCCAGGTGGGCGGTACGCCGGAGAGCACGGCACCTGACCCCTGGGGCCTGACGGTACTGGCACCCGGCTGTGCTGTGGAGGCCGGAAAACGGGTGGCTCCCGGCATTATGCTGAACCGCAACGGTGAGGAGGTGTCCAAATGAACGGACTGCATGGTATCATCTTTTCCTATGAAAAGCGCAACGACCTGCGGGAGCTGGGCGAGATCCGCTCCGCAGCGTCCATTCCCTTCGGCGGCCGTTACCGGGCGGTGGATTTCGCCCTGTCCAATCTGGTGAACGCCGGCGTTACCGACGTGGGCATCGTGCTCCACGGCCGGTATCAGAGTATGCTGGACCATCTGGGCACCGGCAAGGTCTGGGACCTGAGCCGCAAGCGCGGCGGCCTGCGGATGCTGCCTCCTTTCAACTATCAGCAGAACTGGGGCGTACTGCCCTTCCGGGGCAAGATCGAGGCCCTGGCCGGCGTCCGCACCTATCTGGATGAGATCCGGCAGGACTATGTGGCCCTGATGGACGGCGACCTGGTGGTCAACCTGCCCATGGCGGACATCTTTGAGAGCCATGTCAAGTCCGGCGCGGACGTGACGGTGGTTTGCGGGAACGACAGCTTCGCCACCGAGGACGGCACTTATTTCGAGATGAACCGGGACGGCCGTATCACGGAGGTCTTGTACCGCCTGCATACCCCCCGGGGCTACCGGGGCCTGGAGGTCTACATCCTCTCCAAAAAACTGCTGTGCGAGATCGTGGACGAATGTTCCGCCCGTGACCAGTTCAGCTGGCGGAAGGAACTGCAGACCCGGAAGGACTCCCTGAACCTGCGGAGCTATATTTGGAGCGGCTTCGCGGCTCAGATCCGCTCCGTGCAGGAGTATTACGACCGCAGTATGCAGCTGCTGGATCCCGCCATTCGGGCGGAACTGTTCACCCCGGCACGGCCTATCCGGGCCAAGGGCGCGGACAAGCCCTCCACCTATGTGGGGGCGAACGGCCGCTGCGTGAATTCCCTGGTGGCTGATGGCTGCCGCATCGAGGGCACGGTGGAAAATTCCGTCCTGTTCCCCGGCGTGGTGGTGGAGGAAGGCGCCGTGGTGCGCAACTGTGTTCTGTTCAAGGAGGACATTGTGCGCCGCAATGCCCAGCTCAGCTACATTATCGCTGATAAGGACGTGGAGATCCTGGCGGATCGCACCCTGATGGGCCACGCCACCTATCCCATTGTCCTGGCTAAGGGCAGCGTTGTGTGATGCGTAAAGATCCGCAAGGGGGAGAGGACTCCCCCTTGCGGATTTTCCGCCGGAATCCCGACGGTATATAAAAGGAGAAATTGGAAAGTTTCCCAGCAATTTGAAAAGGAGTTTACTTATGAAGATTTTGTACGCGACCAGTGAGGCTGTCCCCTTTTGCAAGACCGGCGGCCTGGCAGATGTGGCCGGTTCTCTGCCCCCGGCCCTGGCTGAGCAGGGGGCCGAGGTGGCCGTGGTGCTGCCCATGTATCAGCGCGTGAAGGAGCGTTTCGGCAGCCAGCTGAAGTTTGAGTGCTACGACTTTGTGGACCTGGCCTGGCGGCACAGCTACTGCGGCCTGTTCTCTCTGGAGAAGGACGGTGTGACCTGGTACTTCCTGGACAACGAGCAATATTTCAACCGGCCCGACTTGTACGGTTATATCGACGACGGCGAGCGGTTCGGCTTCTTCTCCCGGGCCATCGTGCGGATGCTGCCCCACTTCCAGTTCTGGCCTGAGGTCATCCACTGCAACGACTGGCAGACTGCTCTGGTGCCCATCTACCTGAAGGATGACGGCGTGCGGGAGGACCGCTTCCGTTCTATCAAGACCACGCTGACCATCCACAACATCGAGTACCAGGGCCGTTTTGGAATGCAGACCCTGGGCGACCTGTTCGGCCTGGACCAGGGCTGGGCTGCCGACGGAACCATCCTCATGGACGGCGACGTGAACCTGATGAAGGGCGCCATCCTGTGCGCTGACGCCATCAACGCCGTGTCTCCCACCTACGCCAACGAGCTGAAGATGTCCTACTTCGCCCACCGGCTGGAGAACATCATGCGCCGCTGCGAGTATAAGCTCTCAGGCGTGCTCAACGGCATCGACATGAAGCTGTACGATCCCGCCACCGACCAGCGCATCACCGCCAATTACTCCGTGGACGACCTGGAGGGCAAGAATGTGGACAAGGCGGCCCTGCAGCGGATGATGGGCCTGCGGGAGGAGCCTCATGTGCCCATTGTGGCTATCGTCAGCCGTCTGGTGTCTCACAAGGGTTTGGACTTGATTTGTGAGGTCCTTCATGATATGATGGAGCTCCCGATGCAGCTGGTCATTCTTGGCAAGGGTGACCGGAAGTACGAGGAGTTCTTCCACTGGGCGGCTCAGCAGTATCACGGCCGCATGGCGGTGCGCCTGGACTATAACGAGGAATTGTCCATGGCCATTTATTCCGGCGCCGACCTGTTCCTGATGCCCTCCAAGAGCGAGCCCTGCGGCCTGAGCCAGATGATCGCCATGCGCTACGGCACAGTGCCCATCGTTCGGGAGACCGGCGGTCTGAAGGATACCGTCCAGCCCTACGAGGCCTGGCGGGATGCCGGCAATGGCTTTACCTTTGCCAACTATTCCAGCAGCGATATGCTGCATGTCATCCGGGAGGCCGTGTACCTGTACAAGGATTATCCCGATGCTTTCAGCCGCCTGCGGAAGCGGGCCATGAAGTGCGACTTCAGCTGGGCCAGAAGCGCTAAGGACTACCTGCGCATCTATGCCAATATCACCGGCCAGCCTTGGCCTTCCGTGGAGCCTGAGAAGGTGGAAGAGGCTGCCTCCGTTGTTGAGGAAGCCACTCCCGTTGTGGAGGAGGCTGCTCCTGTTGCTGAGGAAGCCGCTCCCGTTGTGGAGGAGGCTGTCCCTGTTGCTGAGGAAGCCGCTCCCGTTGTGGAGGAGGCTGCTCCTGTTGCTGAGGAAGCCGCTCCCGTTGTGGAGGAGGCTGTCCCTGTTGTTGAGGAAGCCGCTCCCGTTGTTGAGGAGCCTGTCCCCGCCGCTGAGGAGAAGCCTATGAAGAAGGCTGCCAAAAAGACGGAAAAGAAGTCTGTAAAAAAAGCAAAAAAAGATGAAAAACCGGCCGAAAAGCCGGAAAAGAAGGCAGCCGTAAAAAAGACTGCCGCTAAGAAAGAGACAAAAAAGAAAGGGCCTGCCGCAAAAGAAAAAAAGGAGAAGCCGGCAGAGTAAGGAAAACCGATGACACCATTTACCACCAAAACACTGGAAGAGGCGCTGACCGCCAAGCTGATGCTGAACTTCGGCAAGACGCCGGAGGAGGCCACCGACCAGGAGATGATGAAGGCCAGCGCCCTGGTGCTCCGGGACGTTATGGCCATCCGGGGCGTGGAGACCAATAAGCAGACCCGCCGGGAGCAGAAGAAGCAGGTGCATTACCTGTCTCTGGAGTTCCTGATGGGCCGCAGCCTGATGAAGAACGCCTATAACCTGAATGTGCTGCCCCAGCTGCGGGAGGCTCTGGACCACCTGGGCTTCAAGGCGGCGGACATCTTTGAGCTGGAGCCGGACGCCGGCCTTGGCAATGGCGGCCTGGGCCGCCTGGCCGCCTGCTATCTGGATTCCATGACCACGCTGGAGATCCCCGCCACCGGCTATTCTATCTGCTATGAGCTGGGCATCTTCAAGCAGAAGATCGTGGAAGGCCAGCAGGTGGAACTGCCCGACAACTGGAAGGACCTGGGCGCCGCCTGGCTGCTGCCCAAGCCCGAGGAGGCGCAGACCGTCCACTTCGGCGGTACGCTGCGGGAATTCTGGGCCGACGGCCATCTGCATACTGTGAATGAAAACGCCACGGCGGTGCTGGCAGTACCCTGTGACATGGTGGTGGCGGGCTACGACACCAACCACGTCAACACCCTGCGCCTGTGGGACGCCCGGGCCACCAAGCCCGTAGATATGTCCCTGTTCTCCCGGGGCGAGTACCTGAAGGCCGCTGAGGAAGAGGCTATGGCGGAGACCATCGCCAAGGTGCTGTATCCCGAGGACAACCACTATGAGGGCAAGTCCCTGCGGCTGAAGCAGCAGTATTTCTTCGTGTCCGCCACGGTCCAGTCCATTGCCACCAAGCACCTGGACACCTACGGCACCCTGAAGAACTTCCACGAGAAGAACGTCATCCAGATCAACGACACCCACCCCGCGCTGGTGGTGCCGGAGTTGATGCGCATTTTCATCGACGAGGCCGGCATGAACTGGGACGAGGCATGGGATATCACCACCAAGTCCGTGGCCTATACGAACCACACCGTTCTGGCGGAGGCCCTGGAGCGCTGGCCCCAGAGCCTGATGGAGACCCTGCTGCCCCGTATCTGGCAGATCATCCAGGAGATCTCCGCCCGCTGGCAGGCCAAGGTGGAAAATTTCTACCACGACCCTGCCAAGACGCAGCGCATGGCCATCATCTGGGGCGGCGAGGTCCGCATGGCGAACCTGTGCATCGCCGGCGGTATGGCTGTCAACGGCGTCAGCGGCCTCCACTCTGAGATTTTGAAGAAGGATGTGTTCAAGGACGCCTGCGGTATGGAGCCTCAGAAGTTCCAGAACGTCACCAACGGTATCGACCACCGCCGCTGGCTCAGTGAGATCAACCCCGGTCTGGACAGCCTCATCCGGGACCTGACCGGCGGGGACGACTACCTGATGCATCCCCTGGCTCTGCGGAAGCTGGATGACTACGCCGATGACAAAGCTGTGCTGGAGCGTCTGGCGGAGATCAAGCACCAGAACAAGGTGGCCTTTGCCAATCACGCCAAGCGCAGCCGGGGCGTCATCCTGAACCCCGACGCCATCTTTGACGTGCAGGTGAAGCGCCTCCACGAGTACAAGCGCCAGCTTCTGAACGTGCTGCATATCATCACCCTGTACCAGAAGCTGCAGGATAACCCCAACGCTATCACCCAGCCCCACACGTTCCTCTTCGGCGCCAAGGCTGCTCCCGGCTACGCCGTGGCGAAGCGGATCATCCAGCTCATCAACTCCCTGGCGGATCAGATCGACCACGACCCCATCTGCAAGGACAAACTGCAGGTGGTGTTCCTGGAGAACTACCGCGTCTCCCTGGCGGAGCACCTGATGCCTGCCAGCGAGGTCAGCCAGCAGATCTCCACCGCCGGCAAGGAAGCCAGCGGCACCGGCAACATGAAGTTCATGATGAACGGCGCTCTGACCATCGGTACGCTGGACGGCGCCAATGTGGAGATGCACGATGTCCTGGGTGACGAGAATATGTTCCTCTTCGGCCTCCACGCCGACGAGGTGGAGCACCTGAAGCGGGAGGGCTATGTGCCCCAGAGGCTGTACAACCGGGACGAGACCCTGCGCCGCTGCCTGGACGCCCTGCGCAACGGCTTCCGGGACGGTGTGCGGTATGAGGACCTGTACCAGCGCCTGCTGTTCGGCGCCGGCGGCAGCCCTGCCGACGAATACCTGCTCCTGGCGGACTACCAGGCCTACTGCCAGGCGGAAAAGCGCATGGCGGAGACCTACGCCGACCAGGAGAAGTGGAACCGCATGAGCCTCCACAACATCGCCCGTAGCGGCATCTTCGCCGCCGACCGGGCCGTGGCGGAATACGCCGACCACATCTGGCACGTTCCCCACAAGTGACAGAATTCAAGACAGCCCCCGGCCAAGAGGCCGGGGGCTGTTTCTGCACAGAAAAAAACACGGACAGGAGACCTGTCCGCGCTTTACCGTTCCTTTTTCAGGCCAAGCAGATAATCGGTGCTGACACCATAATATTTGCTCAACGTGATCAGATGGTGGATGGGCAATTCGTTGGCGCCCCGTTCATACCGGGCGTACATGGTTTGAGAAGTGCCTAAGACCTCGGCGATCTGTGTCTGGGTCTTGTCGGCGTCTTCCCGTAAATCACGCAGGATGCGAACATAGTCCATCTCATCCACGGTTGACACCTCCGTCTGCAAAGTATCTCGTAACATGAATTTATCATAAAAACGGGAAACGGATGTGGAGACAATACACAATTTTACTACAAAAAATGCATCAATTCCAACAAAAAACGTTAATTCGGTAACGATTTAGGCAGATTGTTACTAAATTGAAGAGCATTTGGTATCTGTGTTATCATGGCTTTACAAGAGATGCTTTTTTAGGTATAATTACTCTAACATATTGTATCTAAATTATACGGAAAAAAGAGGAAAAAGTTATGGAATATACGGAAGGCGTCCGGTTTGACAGCCTGGGACTGTCCCCGGAGATCATGCGCGCCATCGCTCAGCGCAATATTGAGGTATCCACCCCGGTGCAGGCGGGCTGTATCCCGCCCATGATGGACTGGCAGGACGTCATCGCTAAGGCTCCCACCGGCACCGGCAAGACTTTTGCCTACGGCATCCCCATCGTGGAGCACATCGACTCTGAGGACGAGAGTGTCCAGGCGGTCATTCTGGCCCCTACCCGGGAGCTGGCTATCCAGATCACCGACGAGATCCGGCTGCTGTCCACTTTCAAGCCCGGTGTCCGCTGCGTGTGCCTATACGGCGGCGCCCCTATCGGTCGGCAGATCGACACCCTGAAGAAGCACCCCCAGATCGTGGTGGCGACCCCCGGCCGACTCAGCGACCATATGAAGCGCCGCACCGTGCGGGTGGACAGCGCCCAGACCGTGGTGCTGGACGAGGCGGACCGGATGCTGGACATGGGCTTCATCCATGACGTGACCCGGCTGCTGGACAAGATGAACAAGCGGAAAAACCTGGGATTATTCTCCGCCACCATTTCCCGGGAGGTCATGGACATCGCCTGGGTCTACCAGCGGGACGCGGCGGAGGTCACCGTCCGGGAGGACGAGCAGAACAAGCCGGACATCAAGCAGTTCCGCATGGACGTGGGCTATGACGGCAAGGCCGACGCCATTGAGAAAATTTTGAACGAGACGGGCTTTGACCGCTGCATGTGTTTCTGCAACACCAAGGGCGCCACGGAGCGCATCACCAAGTTCCTCCAGATGCGGGGCATCGACGCCGAGTGCATCCACGGCGACATCCCCCAGCGGAAGCGGGAGCAGGTGATGGACAAGTTCCGCCAGGGCAAGCTGCGGGTGTTTGTTTCCACGGATGTGGCTGCCCGGGGCATCGACGTGGACGACGTGGACATCGTGTTCAACTGCGACGTGCCCGACGAGAACCAGGATTATATCCACCGCATCGGACGTACCGGCCGGGCCAAGCGCCAGGGCGTGGCGGTGAGCCTTATCGCTGACTATCCCTCCAAGCTCCGCATCGACGACATCGCCAAAAACACCCGGAATGAGATCGTGCCGGTAAAATTCGGTGACGACGGCAAGCTGACTGTGGTGTAATATGAGAAGAAAAACCGAGGAGCGGATGCTCCTCGGTTTTAGTTTATCAGACGAGAGTGCCCTTGAACACGATGGCGCGGATGGAGAGGTCCTCTTTGTCCAGCAGAACGAAGCTGGCCTCTTTGCCCTCATCCAGGGTGCCTGCCCGGTCCTCAATGCCGACGGACTGGGCGGGATTATAGGTGCAGGCCCGCACCGCATCCACTAGGGGGATGCCGAACTTCACCGCCTGCCGCAGGCAGCCCATCAGGCTGGTGACGGAACCGGCCAGCGTCTCGG
>JAGBDS010000095.1 GCA_017937405.1 Oscillibacter sp. | reverse complement strand
GAGAGACTCGCACGAGCCGGATATTACAGTCTATCCGACAGGTACGAGTCCCTGCACTTATGCGATTGAACCGCCGTATAGGGAACCCTTCGTACGGTGGTGTGAGAGGACGGGGCTATCGGCCCTTACCTACTCGATTGAAGAAGGAGAATTTGCTGTGGAGAATCAAAAAGAGCGGGTGACCCGGCATTATATGTTCTTTCAAAATAAAGAATGTGAGATGTTCCCCTGCCACACCGGCGTGCCGGAGGAATCGTTCAACTGCCTTTTTTGTTACTGCCCGCTATATGCCCTGGGCGAGGCCTGCGGAGGCGGTTTCACCTATACGCAGAGAGGGATCAAAAACTGCTCCGGCTGTACTTTTCCCCACAGGCGGGAAAACTATGATGCTGTTCTGGCCCGTTTTCCGGAACTGGCGGAGCTGGCCCGCCGGCGTGACCATGATAAATGATATAACTGGAGGAGAAGAAACATGAAACGATTTTTTTGCGCACTGCTGTGCGGTGCGCTTCTGACAACGCTCTCCGCCTGCGGCGGAAGCAAGCAGGCCCCTGCTAAGACGGAGACGCCGGAGGAAACCCTGGAAGAGACTGTCACCTTTACCGACGATCTGGACCGTGAGATCACGGTGGCGAAGCCCAGCCGTGTGGCGGCGCTGATCGGCAGTTTTGCCGACGTCTGGTGCCTGGCCGGAGGACGGGATACCCTGGTGGCTGCGGCTGACGACAGCTGGACCCAGTTTGACCTGGACCTGCCGGAGACGGTGGAAAGTCTGGGAGCCGTCAAGGAGCCCAATGTGGAGCTGCTGCTGGCGGCGGAGCCGGATTTCGTGCTGGGCAGCACCAAAACGGCGGCTGATTTGGAGCTTCTGAACCTGCTGGAGCAAAGCGGCATCCCCGTGGCGTATTTCGACATCAGCTCCTTTGAGGACTACCTGCGGATGCTGGACATCTGCACCCAACTCACCGGCTGCCCGGAGCGGTACACCCAGTATGGCACCGAAGTGCAGGCTCAGGTGGAGCAGGCGGTTGCCCGCCAGGACGGCTCCGCCCCCCGGGTCCTCTATGTCCGGGCCTCCGGCTCCAGCTGCAAAGTGAAAAACAGCCAGGGCAGCGTGCTGGGCGAGATGCTGGCGGCGATGGGCTGTGTCAACATCGCTGACAGTGAGACCGGCCTGCTGGAGAACCTCAGCATGGAGACGATCCTGGCGGAGGACACGGACCACATCTTCGTGGTGCTCCAGGGGTCCGACACGAAGAAGGTGGAGCAGACTCTGGAGCAGAGCCTGCTGTCCAATCCCGCGTGGGACGAGCTGACCGCCGTGCGGGAGGGCCGGTACCATGTGATGGACCAGCGCCTGTATAATGTCAAGCCGAACGCACGGTGGGGAGAGGCCTATGAAAAGCTGGCAGACATCCTGTATCCCGAACAATAAAAAATATGTTCGAATCTGCACGGCGCTGGCTGTGCTGGTGCTGGCGGTGGCTCTGCTGAACCTGTGCCTGGGCGCGCAGAAGGTGCCGCTGGGCCAGGTCCTCCAGGCGCTGGTGGGCGAGGGGGCCGGAACCACGGCGTTCCGCATCGTCCGCTATGTCCGGCTGCCCCGGCTGTGCGCCTGCCTGCTGGCGGGCGGGGCCCTGGCAGCCTCCGGCGCCATCATTCAGGGCGTTTTGTCCAACGCCCTGGCGGCGCCCAGCACCATTGGCGTCAACGCAGGCGCCGGACTGATGGTGGCGCTGTGCTGCGCCGTGGCGCCCACCGCTCTGCAGCTGGTGCCGCTGGCGGCCATGGCGGGTGCGTTTCTGGGCGTCATGACGGTGATGCTCATTGCCCGCCGAACGGGCGCCTCCAAAATCACTTTAGTGCTGGCAGGCGTGGCGGTGTCCAGTATTTTCAGCGCCGGCATCGACGCGGTGGTCACCTTTGTACCGGAGGCCTTGAACGGCTATTCCGATTTTCGCATCGGCGGCTTTTCCGGCGTCTCCATGACCCGTATCCTTCCCGCTCTTTGGCCCGCTGTGCTCAGCTTCGCGGCCAGCCTGCTGCTGCACAATGAGATGGACGTGCTTCTGCTGGGAACGGAGCAGGCCCGGAGCCTGGGCTTACCGGCGGAGAAGCTGCGGATCGCCCTGCTGGGTCTGGCGGCGGTGCTGGCCGGCGCGGCGGTCAGCGTGGGGGGCCTTGTGGGCTTCGTGGGCCTCATCGTGCCCCATATCATGCGCGGTTTGGTGGGGGAGGAGAGCGGCCCACTGTTGGTGTCCTCCGCCCTGGGAGGCGCAGCGCTGCTGGGCGGGTGCGACCTGATGGGGCGGATGCTCTTCACCCCCTACGAAATCCCGGTGGGCATCGTCATGTCCCTGGCAGGCGGTCCCTTCTTCATCTGGCTGCTGCAAAGGAGGGGACGGCTCCGTGATTGAACTGAACAATCTGACCGTGGGCTACGGCGGAAAGACCGTGCTCCGGGATGTGTCCCTGGTGTTCCCGCGGGGCCAGGTGACGGTGCTGCTGGGCCCCAATGGCTGCGGCAAGAGCACCCTGATGAAAACGGCCCTGGGCCTCCTGCCCCGGCAGAGTGGAGAAATTCTCTATGACGGCGTGGAGCTGGATCGGCTGACTACCCGCCAGGTGGCCCGCAAGGCGGCGTATCTGGCCCAGTCCCGGGAGATCCCCAGCATCACGGTCCGGCGGATGGTGCTGCATGGGCGGTTTCCGTATCTGGGGTATCCCCGCCGTTACCGGGCGGAAGACTATGAAGCCGCGCGAAAGGCCCTGGAATGGGCGGGGGCGGCGGATTTGGCCGACCGGCCCGTGCAGGAGCTCAGCGGCGGCCAGCGGCAGAAGGTGTATCTGGCCATGGCTCTGGCCCAGGACACGGAGACGATTTTCATGGACGAGCCCACCACCTATCTGGACGTCCGTCACCAGCTGGAGGTTATGGCGGTGTCCCGCCGGCTGGCGGACATGGGCAGGGCGGTGGTCCTGGTGCTGCACGACCTGTCCCTGGCCCTGCGGGAGGCGGACCGACTGGCGGTGCTGGCGAACGGTTCTCTGCGCCAAGTTGGAACGCCGGAGGAGGTTTTCAATGGCGGCGAACTGGACCGGGTCTTCGGCGTAGCGGTACGGCGGGTCCGGACAGAGAGCGGCTGGCTGTATTACTGTCAGGAAACATAGATACCAAAGGAGACGGAATAATGGCGTATTTTCCGCTTTTTGTAGATTTAGACGGCAGAAACGGCCTCATCGTGGGGGGCGGCGCGGTGGCGCTGCGGAAAGCACAAAAGCTGCTGCCCTACGGCCCCCGCCTGACGGTGGTTGCCCCGGAACTCAACCCGGAGTTTCAGGAGCTGCAGGGCGTGGAGCTTTTGCGGCGGCCTTTTGAGGAGACTGATTTGAACGGCTGCGAGTTTGCTATGGCGGCCACCGACGACCGGGCCCTCAACCACTGGATAGCGGAGCTGTGCAGTCAGCGGCATATTCCGGTGAACGTGGCGGATAGCCGGGAAGACAGCACCTTCCTGTTTCCCGCCCTGCTGCGGCGGGGGGAGCTGTCCGTAGGTGTCTCCGCCAGCGGCGCGGCGCCTGCTGCGGCGGCCTGCATCCGGGACCGGTTCGCCCAGGTGCTGCCAGACCGTTTGGAGGAGATTTTAGCGTTTTTGGACCAAGTCCGGGAGCCGGTGCGGCAGACCGTGCCAGACGGTGACGCCCGGAGACGGCTGCTGACGGCGTTGGTCGCGGACTGCATGGAGGCCGGACGGCCCTTGACCGAGGAGGAATTTCGCCGGAAGCTGGCTGACGCGGAGAGAGGAGAACTGGTATGACGGATAAAACAGGCTGTGTCTGGCTGATCGGCGCCGGCTGCGGCAGCGCGGACCTCATCACGGTGCGGGGACTCAAGCTACTGCGGCAGTGCGATGTGGTGGTCTATGACGACCTCATTGACAGCGCCCTGCTGGCGGAGGCCCCCCGGCAGGCAAAGCGCGTCTACATGGGGAAACGGTGCGGAAAGCACTCGGCGCCCCAGGAGGAGATCTCCCGCGTTCTGGTGGAGGAAGCGCAGGCGGGGCATAAAGTAGCCCGCCTGAAGGGCGGCGACCCCTTTGTGTTCGGCAGGGGCGGCGCGGAGGCCCTGGCCCTGCGGGATGCAGGTATCCCCTATGAGGAGGTGCCGGGCATCTCCTCCGCAATCGCCATTCCCGCCGCCGCCGGAATTCCGGTGACCCACCGGGGCGTCAGCCGGAGCCTTCATATCATCACCGGACATACCGCCGCAGGCGGACTGCCGGAGGGGGCGGAACATCTGGCGGCCCTGGAGGGGACGCTGGTGTTCCTCATGGGCCTGAGCCATCTGGAGAAGATCGCGGGAAGCCTGCTGGAGGCGGGAAAGTCGCCGGACACCCCGGCGGCGGTGATCTCTGGCGGAAACGCGGCCCATCCCGCCGCCGTGCGGGCCACCCTGGGCACCATCGCCCAGCGGGCCCGGGAGGCGGATGTGCGTCCGCCCGCGGTCATCGTGGTGGGCGGCACGGCGGCGATGGACCTGTCCGGGACGGTGGAAAAGCCCCTGGTGGGCGTCCGCGTGGGCCTGACTGGAACAGACGAGATGGCCGCCCGGCTGCGCGGCGTTCTGGAGCCCCTGGGGGCAAGGACCTGGCATGTGGAACGGGCGGTGGTGGAGGAGCTTCCCACGGAGACGGGGCTGGAGGCACTCCTCCAGGACCGCCTCTGGCTGGTGTTCACCAGCGCCAACGGCGTGGAGACCTTTTTCCGCGGCCTGAGAAGGGAACGGGTGGACCTGCGGCGGCTGGTCCGGTGTAAGTTCGGGGTGATCGGCGCCGCTACCGGCGCCGCACTGGAGCGGCACGGTATCCTGCCGGACCTGTGCCCGTCCGCCTATACCAGCGAATCCCTGGCCGCCGCCCTGACGGAGCGGGTATCCCCGGAGGAGGACGTGGTGCTGCTGCGCTCCCGGGAGGGGACGATGCAGCTTCCGGCACTGCTGCGTCAGCACGGCATTCCAGTGCGGGACGTGCACATTTACACGGTGCGTACCGATACCGAGACAGCCGAGACGGCCAAAGAGGCTTTGGAGACACTGGACTATCTGGCCTTTTCCAGTGCCGGCGGCGTGGAGCGGTATTTTGCGGCCCATGGTGCCGTCCCGGAGGGGACCGTGTGCGTCTGCATCGGCAGCGTCACTGCCGCGGCACTGAGAGTCCGGTATCAAAAGCCGTTCCTGACAGCATCTTCCATCTCCGCCGAGGGCATGGCAGAGACGATTCAGGCGCATCGAAACCTGCACGGCGGAAAAATGTGACTTTCCTGGAGAAAAGAGTCAAATTTTGAAATGAAAAGAGGCAACAACATGAGCAAACGGGAAAAACAAGCTGTGGTCCTGACCGCGGTGCTGAGCTTGGCGCTGTGCGGCGCAACCTCCGCCTCCGCCATGCACATCATGGAGGGCTATCTGCCGCCCTCCTTCTGCGTGATCTGGGGCGTGATCTGCCTGCCGTTTCTGGTGGCGGGCGTCATTTCCATCCGCCGCATCGCCGGGGAACAGCGGAAGGCCATGCTGCTGCTGGCCATGGCGGGGGCGTTCGTGTTCGTCATCTCTTCCCTGAAGATCCCCTCCGTCACCGGAAGCTGCAGCCACATGACCGGAACGGGCCTTGCGGCCATCCTCTTCGGCGTGCCGGCCACGGCGGTGCTGGGCATCATCGTTTTGGTGTTCCAGGCGATTTTGCTGGCCCACGGCGGCCTGACTACCCTGGGGGCCAATACATTCAGCATGGCCATCGCCGGCCCGCTGGTGAGCTGGGGGCTTTACCACGCGGGAAGGAAGCTGAACCTGCCGAAAAAGCTGAATGTATTCCTGGCGGCTGCCATCGGCGACCTGTTCACCTACTGCGTCACCAGTCTGCAGCTTGCCATGGCCTATCCCAGCGCCAACGGCGGCGTGGCCGCCAGTACGGTGGAGTTCCTGGGTGTGTTCGCACCTACCCAGCTGCCGCTGGCGGTCATCGAGGGCCTTTTGACCATGCTGGTCATCATGGGCATGGAGAGCTACGCCATGCCGGAGCTGCGGACCATCGGATATGCGGAGGAGGTTTGACATGAGCAAAAATCAAAAGATCGCGGTAGCGTCCCTGCTTGCCGTGGTGCTGATCGCACTGGTCCCTCTTTTTGCCCTGAAGGGCGCCGAATTCGGCGGCAGCGACGACGCCGGAAGCCAGATGGTGGAGGCCATCCGGGGCGAGAGCTACGAACCCTGGTTTACTCCCGTGCTGGAGCAGATGATCGGCGGCGAGCTGCCCGGCGAGGTGGAAAGCCTGTTCTTCTGCCTGCAGACGGGGATTGGCGTGGGCGTCATCGCCTTCGGCTTCGGCTATCTGGTGGCCCGGAAGAAGTATTCCGGGAAAGAGCAGAAAGAGCAATAAGGCCGGGTGGGGCCGTGAAAGGTTCATGGCCCCACTTTCGGAGAAAGGGGGGAACCGAGTGATCGTTGTGGTTTTGGCGGCCTTTGTCATCTTCAGTCTGTGCGTCGGGACGCTGCCCACAGCGGTCACGGCGCTCCTCTGCGTTCTGGTGGGCGGCGTGCTGCTGGCCTTTGGACGCCACAGCCACGGCGGCGTGCTGGTCATCGACGTCTACGCCCGGCGCTCCCGTTATTTTGAGTGGTCCCCAGCACTGAAAACTGCCGGGTGTGTGCTTTTGCTGATCCTCTGCGTGGCCTCTCCCTCTCCTTGGGTCCCCCTGACCCTGGCGCTGGTCCTGGCAATTATGACCGTTTGGGGCGGAGGCATCGCACTTCATGATTACCTGGCCCTGTTCAGCCTGCCGGCGGCCTTTCTGCTGCTCTCTGGGCTGGCGCTGCTGTGGGACTACGCCCCGGTGAAGGGTGGGGCGGCGGCTATCCCGTTCTGGAGCGGCTGGCTGGTGGTCACGGCGGCGGCCCAGGTCCGGGCGCGGCTGGTGATGGCCCGGGCACTGGGGGCGGTGAGCTGCCTGTATTTTCTGAGCCTGTCCACCACCATGCCGGAGATCCTCTCCGTGCTGCGGCGGGCCCATGTCCCGTCGGTGATGACAGAGCTGGCGGTTTTGATTTACCGGTATCTCTTCGTGCTGCTGTCTGCCTATCAGTCCATGAAGGACGCGGCGGCCAGCCGGTTGGGATACAGCGGATTTGCACGGAGCATCCGTACCACCGGGGCGGTGTACGGCAATCTGCTGGCGGCCAGCTTTCGGAGGGCCGGGGCCTGTTTTGACGCCATGGAGAGCCGCTGCTACGACGGAGAGATCCGCTTTTTGGAGCGGGAAAAGCCTGTGACGCTGCCTGCGGCGCTGCTGTTCGGCGTTCTGGTCGCGGGCACAGTGGTCTGTATGATGATAGGAGGCGGCTGATGGAGGAGCTTTTACGGTTTGAAAACGTCTCCTTTACCTATGAGGACGGCGCGGAGCAGCGGCTGGCGCTGAAGGACTGCTCCGTCTCCATTCAGGCCGGGGAGCGGGTGGCGGTATTGGGCAGCAACGGCGCGGGAAAATCTACCTTTTTCCTGCTGGCCAACGGCGTGCTGTGCCCGAAGCAGGGAAATATCTTTTTCCGGGGGGAGCTGATTGGCAGAAAGAAGCAGGAGCTGAACCGCCTGCGCCGGGGCGTGGGCCTGGTGTTTCAGGACCCGGACGTCCAAATCTTGGGCGGCACCGTGGAGGAGGAGATCAGCTTCGGCCCCATGAATTTGGGCCTTCCCCGGGAGGAGGTCCGCCGCCGTGTGGACGACGCGGTGGCGCGGATGCATCTGGAGGGCCTGCGGCAGCGGGCGCCCCAGTATCTCTCCGGCGGAGAGAAAAAACGGGTCTCCATTGCGGATGCCCTGGCCATGGAGCCGGAGCTGCTGATGATGGACGAGCCGGCGGCCAGCCTGGACCCGGAAAACTGCCGGGTGCTGGAGAAAACACTGGAAATGCTGGGAGAACAGGGCCTTGCCCTGGCGGTAGCCACCCACGACGTGGATTTTGCGTGGCGCTGGGCCCAGCGCATCCTGGTGTTCCATGACGGCTGCCTGGCAGCGGACCGGACGCCGGAGGAATTGTTTTCCGATACGGCGCTGCTGCATACCTGCCACCTGGAGCAGCCCATGCTGTTCCGTGCGGCCAGGGTAATGGGCATCCGGCCCCTGCCCCGCACCATGGAGGAATTTGAACGAGCGGTTTCCGGGAAACACGGCGGACAAGGAGGAGAGACGATATGAAAAAAGCAGTGGTCTGTGTCAGCTTTGGCACCAGCGTGCCTGCAGGCCGGGAGAATATCACGGCGGTGGAGAACGTATTGCGCCAGTCGGCACAGGACAGAATTTTTATCAGCGCCTTTACCAGCGGCGTCATCCGCCGTATTCTGAAAGAACGGGGCGAGGTGGTGCCCAGCGTGGCGGAGGCGCTGGAGGAGCTGTGGAAGCGGGACGTCACGGAGGTCCTGGTGCAGCCCACCCATATTTTGTGCGGACATGAGTATGACAAATTGAAGCGGGAGGCGGAGCCTTGGCGGGACAAGTTTGAAGTCCTGTGTATCGGAAGACCGCTTCTGACGGATACAGAGGATTTGCAGACTCTTGCGGCGGAATTGTCCGCGGCGTACCCCGCCCAGGCGGGGGAGACACTGGTGCTGTTCGGCCACGGCACCGACCACACGGCCAATATGGTGTACCCGGCTTTGCAGACGGTGTTCCACCTGTCCGGGAGGCCGGACGTGCTGGTGGGGACCGTGGAGGGCTGGCCCGCCTTCGGGGACGTGCTGGCGCAGCTGAAAGCCCGGGACGGGAAACACGTACATCTGGTGCCGCTGATGCTGGTGGCCGGGGACCACGCCCTGAACGACATGGCGGGAGAGGACCCGGAGAGCTGGAAGTCCAGACTGGAGGCGGAGGGATTCGCCGTCCGCACCACCATGCGGGGGCTGGGCCTGCTGCCGGAGGTCCAGACCATGTATCGCACCCGTCTGGAAGAGGAACTGGACCATGGCGCTTGACTATTACGTCCGAAGCGGACAGAAAAAACTGCGCTGCGGCTATACCACGGGCACCTGCGCGGCGCTGGCGGCGGCGGGAGCCGCCCGGCTGCTGCTGACCGGCGCTCCGCCGGAAACGCTGCGGCTCCTCACCCCCAAGGGCGTCGCCGTGGAGGTGGAGCCGACGGAGTGGGCGATGGAAAATGAAAAGGCCCGGTGCGCCGTGGTCAAGGACGGCGGCGACGACGCCGACATCACCACAGGCCATCTGGTGGCGGCCACCGTCACGAAGACGGTTTCCGGCATCACCATTGACGGCGGTCGTGGCGTGGGCCGGGTGACGAAGCCGGGGCTGGACCAGCCCGTGGGCGCTGCGGCCATCAACCATGTGCCCCGGCAGATGATTGCCGCTGCCATAGAGGCGGTGTGTGAGGAGACGGGGTACGAGGGCGGACTGTCCGTGGTGATTTCCGTCCCGGACGGGGAAGAGCTGGCCCGCCGGACCTTCAACCCGTCTCTGGGCATTGAGGGCGGCATCTCCATCCTGGGCACCTCCGGCATCGTGGAGCCCATGAGCATTCAGGCAATTGTGGATACCATTGGAGTAGAAATCCACCAGGCGGCGGTGTCCGGTGCCCGGCGGTTACTGCTGATCCCGGGTAATTACGGTCTGGACTTTCTGAAAGAGACGGCGCTGCTTTCGGAGGACATCCCCTGCGTCAAGTTCTCCAACTTTGTGGGAGAGGCGCTGGACATTGCGGTGTCCGAGGGCTTTCAGACCGCACTGCTGGTGGGACACATCGGCAAGCTGGTGAAGCTGGCCGGCGGCGTGATGAACACCCACTCCAAATGGGCGGACTGCCGCATGGAGCTGTTCTGCGCCCATGCCGCCGTCTGCGGCGGGACCACGGCCCTCTGCCGCGATCTGATGGAGGCCGCCACCACGGATGCCTGCATCGCCCTGCTGGATGAGGCGGGACTACGGGAGCGGGTGCTGGAAAGCCTGCTGATGGCCATCCAGAAGCATCTGGACCACCGGACGGCAGGCAACATGCAGGTGGGCGCGGTCATTTTTTCCAATGAATACGGTTTGCTGGGACAGACAGAAACCGCGAAAAAAATCATAGAACAGTGGGGAAAAATATGAAAAAAGGCGTTTTTTATGGCGTAGGCGTGGGACCAGGCGACCCGGAGCTGATGACGCTGAAAGCTGTGAGGACGCTGGAGCGCTGTCCGGTCATCGCGGCGCCCAGGACGAAGAGCGGTGAGATGCTGGCGCTGGACATCGCCTCCGCCGCCGTGGATTTGAAGGAAAAGACCATCGTGCCGCTGTATTTCAGCATGGAGCGGGACAAGGCGGTGCAGCACGCGGCCCATCTGGATGCCGTGGAAGCGGTGCGGCCCTATCTGGACGCGGGGCAGGATGTGGCAATGCTGAACCTGGGCGATGTGTCCATTTACGCCACCTATTCTTACCTGATGGAGATTTTGGGCGGTCAGGGCTATAAGACGGTGATGGTGCCCGGCGTGCCCAGCTTCTGCGCGGTGGCGGCCCGGCTGGGCATCAGCCTGACAGAGATGAACGGCCCGCTGCACATTGCGCCCGGCAGCATGGCGCTGGACGAGGTACTGGACCAGCCCGGAACGAAGGTTTTGATGAAGTCCGGCCGCCAGATGCCCGCTGTACTGGACGCTTTAGCGGCGCGGAACGCCCTGGGCAAGAGCATGCTGGTCCAGAACTGCGGCCTGCCGGAGGAGACGGTGTATGCGGACCTCTCCCAGAGCCGGCCGGAGGGCAAGCACGGATACTTTTCCACAGTGGTCGTAAAGGAGTGAGAAGATATGGTACATTTTGTGGGCGCGGGGCCGGGTGCTCCCGACCTCATCACCCTGCGGGGCGCGGAGCTTTTGAAGCAGGCGGATGTCATCATCTACGCCGGGAGCCTTGTGAACCCGGCGCTGCTGGACATGGCCCGGGAGGACTGTGAGATCCACAACAGCGCGAAAATGACGCTGGAGCAGGTCATCGATGTGATGAAGCAGGCGGAGGCAGCGGGCCGTACCACGGTGCGGCTGCACACCGGCGACCCCTGTGTCTACGGCGCTATCCGGGAGCAGATGGACGCCCTGGACGAGCTGGGAATTCCCTATGACGATGTGCCGGGCGTCTCCAGCTTCTGCGGCGCGGCGGCGGCCCTGCGGGCGGAATACACCCTGCCCGGCGTCAGCCAGAGCGTCATCATCACCCGCTTGGCGGGCCGTACCCCGGTGCCGGAGGCGGAGAGCCTGGCGTCCATGGCAAGCCACGGCGCGTCCATGGCGGTATTCCTCTCCAGCGGGATGCTGGGGAGAGTCCAGGAGGAGCTGCTGAAGGGCGCTTATACGGAGGACACCCCGGCGGCGCTGGTGTATAAGGCTACCTGGCCGGAGGAAAAGACCGTGCGCTGCACGGTGGGGACCCTGGCCCAGGCGGGCGAGGAGCACGGCATCAGCAAAACGGCGCTGGTGCTGGTGGGAAATTTCCTGGACAGCCCCTATGAAAAGAGCAAGCTGTACGACCCGACTTTCACCACGGAATTCCGGGAGGCCAGCCGGTGAACCCCCGGCGGATCGCCTACCTGTCCTTTACAGACAGGGGAGATGCCCTGGCGGAGCGGCTGCGGGCTGCCTTGGGCGGCACGGCATCGTGTACCCGGCGGATGGAGTTTTTTTCCCTGTCCCGGTGGACAGCGGAGGCTTTTTGTGATTATGACGCGCTGGTGTTCGTGGGCGCGGTGGGCATCGCAGTCCGGGCGGTGGCGCCCTATTTGAAGAACAAGGCGGAAGACCCGGCGGTGGTGGCGGTGGATGAATGCGGCCGCTTCGCCGTTCCGGTGGTGTCCGGCCATCTGGGCGGCGCCAACGACCTGGCACGGGAAATCGCCGCCATTTGCGGCGCGGTGGCAGTCATTACCACCGCCACCGACGCCAACGGGCTGTTCGCGGTGGACGAGTGGGCCAAGCATCAAAACTGCGCGGTGACGGACCCCCGCGGCATCAAGGCGGTCTCCGCTAAGATTTTGGCGGGGCAGACCGTCCGCGTCCGGTCAGAGTGGCCGATAGAGGGACCGTGCCCAGAGGGCGTCACCTTGACGGACGGCCCAGACTGGGACGTTTGGGTGGATGTCCGCCGCCACAGCGGCGGGCTTTGCCTGGCACCAAAAGCGTTGGTGCTGGGCGTGGGATGCCGCAAGGGAACGTCCCGGGAGGTGCTGGAGATAGCGTTCCGGGAGATGTGCGCGGAGCAGGATCTGTGGCCGGAGGCGGTGTGCGCCGCAGCCACCATCGACCTCAAGGCGGAAGAACTCGGACTGCTGGACTTCTGCGCCGGGCACGGCTGGCCGCTGACCTGCTATTCTGCGGAAGAGCTGTGCCAGGCGGAGGGAACGTTTACGGCTTCGGCCTTTGTGGAGCGGACAACGGGCGTGGACAATGTCTGCGAGCGCAGTGCGGTGCTGGCGGCGGGAGGACCGCTGCTGACAGGAAAACACGCCGGAAACGGAGTCACCATGGCGCTGGCCTGGCGGCCGTTCCGACTGGATTGGAGATGGAAGGATGCGTAAAGTCTATGTTGTGGGGTTGGGCCCCGGCGAAGAGCAGTACCTGACGGCAGAGGCCAGAGCCGCCCTGGATGAGGCGGAGGTGCTCTGCGGCTATACGGTGTATGTGGATCTGGTGGCCCCGCTGTATCCGGGCAAAGAGACGTTCACCACGCCCATGACAAAGGAGCTGGACCGCTGCCGCTGGGCGCTGGAGACGGCCAACAGCGGCCGGACGGTAGCCATGGTCTGCAGCGGCGACGCCGGGGTCTACGGCATGGCTGGGCCGGTGCTGGAGCTGGCGGCGGACTACCCGGAGGTCGAAGTGGAGGTGGTGGCTGGCGTCACGGCGGCCCTCTCCGGCGGCGCGGTGCTGGGGGCCCCTTTGGGCCACGATTTCTGCGTCATTTCCCTGTCTGACCTGCTGACCCCCTGGGAGGTCATTGAAAAGCGGCTGAAATGCGCGGCGGAGGGCGATTTCACCGTCTGCCTGTACAACCCCAGCTCCAAAAAACGGAAGGACTACCTGCAGCGGGCCTGCGAAATTCTGCTTCGCAGCCGGAGCAGGGACACGGTCTGCGGCTGGGTGCGGAACATCGGCCGGGAGGGCCAGGAGCACTGCTTTCTCACGCTGGACCAGCTGCAAAATGCCGAGGTGGATATGTTTACAACGGTGTTCATCGGCTCCTCCCGCACCCGCTGCGTGGGAGGCCGGATGGTAACGCCCAGAGGGTACGAAAACAAATGAGGATCATGATTTTCAGCGGGACCACCGAGGGCCGCCTGCTCTCCCGCCTGCTGGCGGAAAAAGGGGCGGATGTGACAGTCTGCGTGGCCACCGAATACGGCTGTGAAGAACAGGGGGAGGCCCCCGGCATCACCGTTCTGACGGGGCGGAAGACCGTGGAGGAAATGGTGGAGCTGCTGGGGGGCAGCGATTTGTGCGTGGACGCTACCCACCCCTATGCCGTGGAGGTGACGAAAAGTGTCCGGCGGGCCTGCGGTGAGGCGGGAGTCCCCTACCGCCGGTTGCTCCGGGACCGGAGCGCGGACACGGACGCCATTGCGGTGGACAGCGCGGAAGCGGCGGCGAAGCTGCTGGCGGACCGGGAGGGGAATATCCTTCTGGCTACCGGCATGAAGGAGCTGCCTGCGTTCGCGGGCATTTCCCCTGCCAGACTGTACCCCAGAGTGCTGCCCACCGGGGACAGCATCGCGGCCTGTGAGCGGGCGGGCATCCCCCACCGCAATATCATTGCCATGCAGGGGCCCTTTTCCAGAGAACTGAACGAGGCGCTGATCCGCCAGTTCAACATTGCTTTTCTTGTGACCAAGGACGGCGGAAAGGCTGGCGGCTTTCAGGAGAAGGTTCAGGCGGCTGAGAACACCGGCGTTCGGATGCTCCTCATCCGCCGCCCGGAGGAGACGGGAGAGACCTTTGAGGATGTTGTAAGAAGCTGCGAGGAGATGATGAAATGCTTGTGACACTGGTGGGTCTTGGCTGCGGGACCTCCGCCACCATGACGGCGGAGGGGCTGGAGGCTCTGCGTCAGGCGGACTGTCTGCTGGGCGCGGGCCGTCTGCTGGCGGCAGTGCCCGAAAATTGCACGGCAAAGCGGGTGGAGGCTACCCGCCCCCGGCAGATCCTGGACGCGTTGCTGGAAAGCGGGGCGGAACGGCCCTGCGTGGTGTACAGCGGCGACACGGGCTTCTATTCCGGCACCCGGGGTCTGCTGGCTCTGCTGGCAGAGGCGGGTATTGAGAGCCGGGTGCTGCCCGGTATCTCCAGCGTGCAGCTTTTGGCAGCCCGGCTGGGTCGTCCCTGGCAGGACTGGACGCTCTGCTCCGCCCACGGAACAGACTGCGACCCCGTGGCGGCGGTGAGCCGGGGCAAGCCCGCTTTTTTCCTCACCGGCGGGGCTTTGGGCCCGGCGGACCTCTGCCGCCGCCTGACAGAAGCGGGACTGGGGGAACTAGAAGTGACCGTGGGGGAAAACCTCTCCTACGAAACTGAACATATTTTGCACGGAACGGCGGGCGCTTTCACGGAGAGGGGCTTTGCGCCCCTGTCCGTGCTACTGGCGGAGGCTGCGCCCGTTCCCCAGGCGCCCCGGACGCCGGGCTTCCCGGACGACGCGTTCCTCCGGGGCAAGGTGCCCATGACGAAGCAGGAGGTCCGCGCCGCCGCACTGGGCAAGCTGGCGGTCCAGCCCACGGATACCGTCTGGGACGTAGGCGCGGGGACCGGCAGCGTCTCCGTGGAGCTGGCGCTCTCGGCCCGGCAGGGCCGGGTCTATGCGGTGGAGCGTCTGGAGGAGGCCTGCGACCTCATCCGGGCCAACCGGGAGCGGTTCGGCGCCTGGAACTTGACGCTCATTCCGGGCAAGGCCCCGGAGGCGCTGGCGGACCTCCCCGCGCCGGACGCGGTGTTTATCGGTGGGACCAAGGGAAGCCTGGAGCCGGTATTGGACGTGGTGCTGGGGAAGAACCCTAACGCCCGCATCTGCATCTCCGCCATCGCACTGGAGACGCTGTCCGCCGCCGTGTCCGCCCTGACGGCCCGAGGATTAACGGTGGAAGTGACGCAGATCGGCGTCAGCCGGACGAAGGCGGCGGGAAAGCTCCATCTGCTGATGGCGAATAACCCGGTGTTCCTCATTTCCGCTGGACTTGCGGAGGCGGCGCTATGATCCGAATGCTGATCGCCGCCCCGGCCTCCGGCAGCGGAAAGACCTCTGTGACCTGCGCCCTGCTGACGGCGCTTCAAAAGCGGGGACTGGACCCCTGCGCCTTCAAGTGCGGGCCGGATTACATCGACCCCATGTTTCACCGCAGTGTCCTGGGCGTGGAGAGCCACAATCTGGACCTCTTCCTCGCGGAGGAGACGGCGGCGCAGGAACAGTTCCGCCGCTGGACGGCGGGCCACGGCGCGGCTGTGTGCGAGGGAGTCATGGGCCTTTATGACGGCGTGGGCGGCACCACGGACCGGGCCAGCGCCTGGCATGTGGCCCGGACGCTGGACCTGCCGGTGATTTTGGTGGTGCGTCCCAAAGGCACCAGCCTGACTTTGGCGGCTCAGATACGGGGGCTGCAGGAGTTTCGAAAGCCCGGCTGTATCAGGGGCATCATTTTAAACGACTGCACGGCAATGCTGTGCGCCCACCTGAAACCCATGCTGGAGCGGGAGACAGGCATCCCGGTGCTGGGCTGTCTGCCTCATCTGCCGGAGGCGGCATTCGGGAACAGACACCTGGGATTGTACACGGCGGCGGAAATCCAGGACCTGACGGAGCGTCTGGACGTTCTGGCGAAGGCGCTGGAGCGCAACACGGACATGGACCGGCTACTGGAGCTATGCGAGGACGGTGCGGCCCCTTCTGCCGCGAAGCCCCACACGGAAACGGGAAACGGCGTGCCCATTGCCGTGGCCCGGGACGAGGCCTTCTGCTTTATGTATGCGGAGACGCTGGAGACCCTGGAGCAAGCGGGCGCAAAACTTGTATTTTTCAGTCCCCTGCGGGACAGGGCACTGCCCCCGGAGGCCTGCGGATTGTATCTGCCGGGAGGATACCCGGAGCTGTATGGTGAAAAGCTGTCGGCCAACGGGGAGATGCTTGCGTCCGTGCAGACTGCCGTGAACAGGAAGCTGCCCACGGTGGCGGAGTGCGGCGGCTTCCTCTATCTGGGGAAATCCCTGCGGGACGGGCAGGGCACGGAGCGCCCCATGACTGGCGTGCTGCCGGGGAGCGGCTTCCCGGCGGGAAAGCTGGTGCGCTTCGGATACGGAATGATGAGCGCCGGGAGCGACAGCCTCCTGTTCCGAAAGGGCGAGGCCGTGCCGGTGCATGAATTTCACTACTGGGACAGTACGGAAAACGGACAGGACCTGCGGGTGGAAAAGCCGCTGTCCAGCCGGGGCTGGGACTGCGGATTCGTTTCGGATTCGCTGTACGCGGCCTTTCCGCATCTGTATTTTGCGGGTCAGCCCCAGTTGGCGGAGCGATTCGTGATGGCTGCCCGGAGATACCGGGAAAAAAGTGGGATGACATGGAATTGGAAAAGCTTTTAAAAATGATCAAACCTGAGGATACGGATGCCCGGGCAGCGGCCCACGCCCACTGGAACAGCTGCGCCAAGCCGCTGGGCGGCCTGGGGCTGCTGGAGACGGCTTTGGAGGATATCGCCGCCCTGACGGGAAACGCCGATGTAGATATCCGGAAGCGGGCCGTGCTGGTGCTGTGCGCCGACAACGGCGTAGTGTGTCAGGGTGTCACCCAGTCTCCCAGCTCCGTCACCGCCATCGTGACGGAAAATCTGGCGGCGCGCCGGACCTCTGTGTGCCACATGGCAAGGACGGCGGACTGCCGGGTGGTGCCTGTGGACATGGGCGTGCTGGATTTCCCAGGTGTGCCGGGTGTGCTGTCCCGCCGTATCGGAAACGGCACGGCGGATATTGCCATTGGGCCGGCCATGACCAGAGCTCAGGCGGAGCAGGCGGTGCTGACGGGGATCGAGCTGGTCCGGGAGCAGGCGGAGCAGGGCGTGAGGCTGCTGGCAACCGGAGAGATGGGCATCGGAAACACCACCACCTCCAGCGCCGTGGCAAGCGTCCTGTTGGAGCGGCCGGTGGAGGAGATGACCGGCCGGGGCGCGGGCCTTTCCAATGAGGGACTGGCCCGGAAAATTGCTGTCATCCAGCAGGCCATTGCCTGCAATCAGCCGGACCGGCACGACATTTTGGACGTTTTGAGTAAAGTAGGCGGCTTTGACATCGCGGGCATGTGCGGCATTTTCCTGGGTGGCGCGCTGTACCGGGTCCCGGTGCTCATCGACGGGTTCATCAGCGCGGTGGCGGCCCTCTGCGCCCTGCGGCTCTGCCCAGCGGCGGGCAAGGCCGTGCTGGCGAGCCATGTCTCCGCCGAACCTGCGGGACATCTGGTGCTGGAGGCGCTGGGCAAGCAGCCCCTCATCACCGCCGGGATGCATTTGGGCGAGGGCACCGGCGCTGTGGCGGCCATGCCCCTGCTGGATATGGCCTGCGCCGTGTACCACGGCTGCTACACCTTTGACGACGGCGGCATTGAGGCGTATCAGCCTCTGGGGGACAGCCAATGATGACGGTGGTCATCGGCGGCGCAGCCAGCGGCAAAAGCGAATACGCGGAGGGACTGGTGCTGGCGTCTGCCTGTCCAAAGCGCATCTATATTGCCACCATGGAGCCCTTTGACCAGGAGTGCCTGGAGCGCATTAAAAAGCACCGCCGCATGCGGGCGGAAAAGGGGTTCGAGACGCTGGAGCGCTATACGGACCTGGCCTCCGTCACCGTTCCGCCGGACAGCGTGGTGCTGCTGGAATGCATGAGCAATCTCTGCGCCAACGAGATGTACAGTCCCCGTGGAAGCGGGGACCGCGCCGCCGAGGTTATTTTGCGGGGCGTGGAGCATCTGAAAAACCAGTGCGGGGATCTGATCGTGGTGTCCAACGAGGTGTTTGCCGGGGGCCAGTGCTACGAGGAGGGGACCATGGCGTATCTGCGGCAGCTTGCCCAAATCAACCGGATGATGGCGGCCATAGCGGACAACGTCTGCGAGGTGGCCTGCGGTATCCCGGTCTATTACAAGGGAAAGGAGCCGGTGGGATGATTGTGTTGGAGACCATCGCCGTGGCGTTTGCCATGTTTTCTGCCATCCCGGTGCCCCAGCCGGAGTGGAACCAGCGGAATATGCGGTACGCCCTTTGCGCTTTTCCGCTGATTGGCGCGGTGATCGGCCTTGCCTGGTGGGGCTGGGCGGTTGCCTGCGGCTTGCTGGACTTTCCGGCGCTGCTGCGGGCGGCGGGTTTCTGCCTGCTGCCCATGGCCATCACGGGCGGTATCCACCTGGACGGCTTCGCGGACACCAGCGACGCCCTGGCAAGCTGTGCGCCGCCGGAGCGAAAGCAGGAGATCTTAAAGGACTCCCACTGCGGAGCCTTCGCCGTCATCCGGCTGTGTATGTATGTCTGCGGCTATCTGGGGCTCTGCGGCGGACTGCGACCGGACAACCGGGCCATTTTGTGCGCGGCGGCGGGCTTCGTGCTGGCCCGGTGTCTTTCAGGACTGTCTATTGCGTGTTTTCCCATGGCGAAAAACACGGGCCTTGCCCACACATTCGCGTCGGCGGCGGACAAGGGCCGTGTCCGGGTAGTCCTGGCGGTCCTGGGGGCCTCTGCCGTGGCGGCTATGTGGGCGGCGGATATCCTGTACGGCGCGGCCATGACCTTGGCGGCGCTGGCGGTATTTGTAAACTATGCCCGCACGGTGCGAAAGCAGTTCGGCGGCCTCTCCGGAGACCTGGCCGGATGGTTTTTGCAGCGGGCGGAATTCTGGATGCTGGCATCGCTGGTGCTGTGCCAGTATGGGGAGAAATTGCTGTGATCTTTCTGTTTGGGCCGCTGTACAGCGGGAAAAAAGTAGTTGCCATGGAGCTGCTAGGCTGTGACGCGGCAGAGTTGGAGCGCCGGGCGGTCTGGGACGTGCAGGACCTGGGGGCGAAAAGCGGGGACCTCCCCGCCCTGGCGGAGGAGCTGGCCAAATATGACGTGGTGATCGCCACGGAAGTGGGCAGCGGCGTGGTGCCGGTTAGCCTGGAAGAGCGGGCCGCCCGGGAGGCGGCGGGCCGATTGAACTGCCTGCTGGCCCAGCGGGCGGACGCGGTGGCACGGGTATTCTGCGGCATCCCCATGGTCATCAAGGGGAGGCTCCCGTGAACATCTGGATCTTGCGCCATGGCCGGACGGCCTACAACGCGGAGCACCGCTATCAGGGACGGACGGATGTCCCCCTGTCCCCGGAGGGGGCGGCGGAGCTGCAGCCAGCGGAGATCACGCCGCCTGTGGTGTATGTCTCTCCCCTGTGCCGGACTGGACAGACGGCGGCACGAATTTTTCCTGCTGCGGAGCAGATAGTGGTAAACGATCTGGCTGAAATGGACTTCGGCGCTTTTGAGGGCCGGAATTATGTGGAGATGGAGCACGACCTGGACTACCGGGCGTGGGTGGATGGCGGCTGCGAGGGCCGCTGCCCCGGCGGAGAGAGCCGGGGGGAATTCTGTGAGAGAGTCAGCGGCGCGTTTTCCACGCTGGTGGAGGAAGCGGCCACCCGTGAGGACTCCCTTCTGGTGATCGTTGCCCATGGCGGCGTGCAGATGGCGGTGATGGAGCGGTTTGCCCTGCCGGAGAGCGGGTATTTTGACTGGAATGCCCCCTGCGGCGGGGGATATGTGTTGGACTGGGAGAAGGAACTGTGGCAGTCCCAACGGAAGCTGCGGCTTCTGAGAGAAGTGCGGTATACGAGAGGCGAAGGTATATGCTGATTTTCAAGGCCGTGGTTTGCGGCTTTATCCTCGATTGTATTCTGGGTGACCCGGTGTGGATGCCCCACCCAGTTGTCTATATGGGAAAGGTCATCACCTGGGCGGAGAGGTTCCTCCGGGCCAGGTTCCCCAAAACGCCAAAGGGGGAATTCCGGGCGGGGCTGTGTCTGGCGGCGGGACTGCCGCTGGGGACCTTGCTGGTCACGGGCGGTATCTGCCTGCTGGCGGGGCGGCTCCACCGGTTGGCGGGCTTTGCGGTACAGACGCTCTGGTGCTGGCAGGCTTTGGCCATGCGGGACCTGGCGGCGGAGAGCCGGAATGTCTGGAAGGAGCTTCAGAAGGAGGACCTGCCTGCCGCCCGGAAGGCGGTGGGGCGCATCGTCGGGCGGGACACGGAACCTCTGACGGCGGAAGGCGTCATCAGGGCCGCAGTGGAGACGGTGTCGGAAAACTTTTCCGACGGTGTGGCCGCGCCCATGCTCTATATGTTCCTGGGCGGTGCGCCGCTGGCCCTCATGTACAAGGCCGTCAACACCATGGACAGCATGGTGGGCTACAAAAACGAGCGGTATCTGTGGTTTGGCAGGGCGGCGGCAAAGCTGGACGACGTGGTCAATTACATCCCCGCCCGCATCTCGGCCCTCTGCTGGATCGCCGCCGCGGCGCTGACCGGGCAGGACTGGAAGGGCGCCTGGCGAATCTGGCGGCGGGACCGCCGCCGCCACAGCAGCCCCAACGCCGCCCAAACGGAGGCGGCCTGCGCGGGCTCTCTGGGCGTTCAGCTGAACGGGCCGGCGTGGTATTTTGGACAGCTGCATGAGAAGCCCTTTCTCGGGGATGCGCTGCGTCCGGTGGAGACAGGGGATATTTTGCGGGCCATCCGGATGATGGTTGCCGCAAGCACACTGCTGCTGGTGTTGTGCGGGGCGGTGCGGTTTTTGATCGTCAAGAGTTTTTGAGGAATGAACATGAAGTATGAACGGACCCACGGCGGCGACTGGGCGGGCTTTGCCCTGGCCCACGGCCGTCCGCCGCTGGATTTTTCGGCAAACATCAGTCCCCTGGGCGTCCCAACCGGCGTACAGGAGACTCTGCGGGAAGCGGCGGGGCAGGTGGACCGCTACCCCGATCCACTGTGCCGGGAATTGCGGGCTGCACTCTCAGAGTATGAGGGCGTTCTTGCGGAGCACATCCTCTGCGGAAACGGTGCGGCGGACCTGATCTTCCGGGCGGTGATGACCCGGCGGCCCCATCGGGCGCTGGTGACGGCGCCGACCTTCGCGGAGTATGAGACCGCGTTGGAGACGGTGGGCTGCGCGGTGGAGCATTTCCTTCTGAAAGCGGAAAATGGCTTTGCCTTGGATAAAGGTTTTCTGGATGCTATCATGCCGGAGACAGACATGGTGTTCCTGTGCGAGCCGAACAATCCCACCGGAGTGACCACCGACACCGCGCTGCTGACACGCATCCTGGAGCGGTGCCGGGAGACTGGCACGCTGCTGGTGTTGGACGAGTGCTTCGGGGACTTCCTGGACGCGCCGGAGGCCCATACCAGAAAAGCGGACCTGGCAGAGTTTCCGAATCTCCTGCTGCTGAAGGCGTTTACGAAGCTGTACGCCATGGCGGGTGTCCGCCTGGGATACGCACTGTGCGCTGACAAGGATTTTCTGGAGCGGATGCGCGGGGCGGGACAGCCGTGGGCCGTTTCGTCCCTGGCGCAGGCGGCAGGCGCGGCGGCCCTGCGGGAGACGGAGTATGTCCGGCAAGTGCGGGAAGTGACGGCAGCGGAGCGGGCATGGCTGATTCAGCAGTTGACCGGGTTGGGCCTGCGGGTGATCCCGGGAGAGGCCAATTATCTGCTGTTCCGGAGTCCCCGGTCCCTGACGGAACCGCTGGAGCGGCAGGGCATTTTGCTGCGGAACTGCGGAAATTATGTGGGATTGGACGAGACGTGGTACCGCACCGCGGTGCGGACACGAACAGATAACCAGCGGCTGATCGAATCGCTGGAGGAGGTGCTCCGATGAGCAGAGCAAAGTGCATCATGGTGCAGGGGACCATGTCTGGGGCGGGCAAGAGTCTGCTATGCGCCGGACTATGCCGGGTGTTCCGGCAGGACGGTTGGCGGGTGGCCCCCTTTAAAAGCCAGAATATGGCGCTGAACAGCTATGTGACCCGGCAGGGCTTGGAGATGGGCCGGGCCCAGGTGATGCAGGCGGAGGCCGCCGGCATCCAGCCGGACGTGCGGATGAATCCGATTTTGATCAAGCCCTCCAGCGATACAGGCAGCCAGGTCATCGTCAACGGAGAGATCCGGGGCCAGATGACCGCCGTGGAGTATTTCCGGCATAAAAAACAGCTAATACCCGAGGTGCTGGCGGCCTATGAGAGCCTGGCGGCGGAGAACGACCTCATCGTCATCGAGGGCGCGGGCTCCCCGGCGGAGATCAACCTGCGGGCGGATGACATCGTGAACATGGGCCTGGCGGAGCTGGTAGATGCCCCGGTGCTGCTGGCGGGAGACATCGACCGGGGCGGCGTCTTCGCCCAGCTCTACGGTACGGTGGCCCTGCTGCGGCCCCAGGAGCGGGCCCGGGTCAAGGGCCTCATCATCAACAAGTTCCGGGGTGACCCGGAGATTTTGCGGCCGGGTCTTGCCCAGCTGGAGGAATTAACGGGCATCCCTGTGCTAGGGACGGTGCCATACCTTCATGTGGACGTGGATGACGAGGATTCCCTGGCCCCCTGCCTGGACAAGACCCAGGTCCATAAGGCGGTGGACATTGCGGTGATCCACCTGCCCCGCATTTCCAATTTCACCGACTTTTCTCCCTTGGAGAGCCACCCCAGCCTGGGGGTGCGCTACGTGGACCGGCCCGACCGGCTGGGCGTACCCGATTTGGTGATCCTGCCCGGCACCAAGAGCACTATGGCGGACTTGCTGTGGATGCGGGAGAGCGGCCTGGAAGCGGCGGTACAGAAGCTGGCCTCCCGGGGGACGCCGGTGCTGGGTGTCTGCGGCGGCTATCAGATGCTGGGCGAAGAGATCACGGACCTCCACGGCGCGGAAGGCGCCCTGACGGCCCTGCGGGGAATGGGACTTCTTCCGTGCAGGACGGCGTTTGAACCGGAAAAGACCCGGACCCGCGTCCGGGCCCGGGTCACCGGCGGGCCGCTGGAGCAGGCCGCGCTGGACGGCTATGAAATTCACATGGGAACCACGGAGGTCCAGGGAGAGCCGTTCTGCAAGTTAGAGGATGGCCGGGAGGACGGCTGCCGCAGAGGAAATGTGCTCGGCACCTATCTCCACGGGCTATTTGACAGCGGCGAGCTGACGGAAAAACTGGCAAATTGGCTCTGTGGGCGGAAGGGGATACAGGCCGCCCACGCGGCGCCGGAGTCCTGGCAGCAGCACAAGGAGCGTCAGTACGATATTCTGGCGGAGGGCCTGCGCAAAGCACTGGACATGGCGGTGGTCCGCCGTATTCTGGAAGAGGAGGAAACGGGAAGATGAAAGAACAGCACACGATGCCCGCGGACATTGAGCGGACCAGTATGTCCATCATTGAGCAGGAACTGCGGGACCGGGGAATTACCCTGCCGATTGAGACGGCGCCGGTGGTCAAGAGGGTCATTCACACCACCGCGGATTTTGAGTATGTAAATACCCTGCGCTTTACACCGAATGCCGTGGCCCTGGGCGCGGCGGCCATGCGGCAGGGCGTGATCGTGACTGACACCAACATGGCCTGTGCGGGCGTCAGCAAGCCGACGTTGTCCCGCCTGGGCGGCGAGGTCCATTGCTTCATGGCGGAGCCCGCCGTGGCGGAGGAGGCCCGGCGACAGGAGACTACCCGGGCGGCGGTGTCCATGACCCGGGCGCTGGAGACCTGGGACCATCCGGTACTGGCGGTAGGCAACGCTCCCACCGCCCTGCTCCGCATCGTGGAGCTGCTGGAGGAGGGGAAGCGCCCGGTGCTGGTCATCGGCGTGCCGGTGGGCTTTGTTAACGTGGTGGAGAGCAAGGAACGGCTGCTGGACGCCTGCCAGCGCCACGGCGTCCCTGCCATTGTGGCGCTGGGCCGCAAGGGCGGCAGCAATGTGGCGGCGGCCATCTGCAACGCCTTGCTGTATACCGCTGCAGGACAGCTGGACCCGGCGGCCCGTGGCTGGCAGTGATACTAAAATCTGATAAAATCATTTAAGAATGTCCAGGGATCTGCTATACTGTACTGGGTGATGAAAATGGGTTCCAAATACAGATTCAGCAACGAAGAAATAGATGCAATAAAAGAGGCTCGCAGAGCAAATAAGGACAAGCGTGCAGACGCCAGATTAAAAGCACTTG
>JAGBDS010000094.1 GCA_017937405.1 Oscillibacter sp. | reverse complement strand
CCGCCGGGCGGTGAAATCGCATTAGGTCATGCCTTGCTTTCGACAAGCCCTGTTCAAACCATCGCGTGATGTCTCCATCACTTTGCGGCAGCGATCCATATCCCTGCGGTAGCCTTACCTACCGGACGCATATGCGGTTGTATCATGATAATACCATCCCCTACGGGAACTGTCAACCTTTTGTTCGGGAAACAGGCCGGATATACTTGAAATACTGGTTCGGGTCGTAATAAAAGTACATGGGACGGCCAGGGGTCGTATCCAGGCGGCAGCCGGAGGCATCATAGTCAAAGGACGCCATGGCCTGTTCGATTTTCTCCTCCACGGTGCGGTTTTCCTGCTCGTAATCGAAGGGGCCGTGCTCAAAAACCACATACTCCCCCTCTGGAATATCCGCCAGATACATCCCCGGCGGCACCTCTCCCCGGTAATCCGTGGGGAGCCGCACGCCCCAGCACTCCGTCCGGGGGATGCCCCAGTCGCAGAGCCTGCCCTTGGGGTCGTTCATGTAGGCCATGATCTGGCCGCTGCCGCAGTTGGCCTCGCTGCCGCCGGTGTCGTCCAGCTTGCCCTTGATGCTGTCCAGCAGGCCGCAGACCGTTTCATAGTCCTGCCCCGGAATGAGGGCCTGCTTCTGCCAGAAGTCCCAGTAACCGTTGCTCTCGTAGTTTTTGATGTGCAGGAATTTGTGGGCAGGGATGGTCACAAAGTAAATTTTCACATCATCCTCAGATTTTATCATGCCGATCTCTCCTAATCCCAAAAAATAGCGGTCGAAGGGATTGATCTTGGTACGAAGGACAACGGGCTTCGGAGCTTTCCGGTACGCGCTGGGCGTGACGCCGTAGGCGTCCTTGAAGGCCCTGGTAAAGGCCTCATGCGAGGAGAAGCCGTAATCCAGAGCGATGTCCAGCAAACTCCTTTCGCTGTCCCGGACCTCCTTCAGCGCAAAGGCCAGCTTCCTGCGCCGCAGGTAATCCCGGAGCCGCAGGCCGGAGATCTCCCGGAATTTTCTCGTGGTGTAAAACTCGGAATATCCCAGCTTGTCCGAGAGCTTCCGCAGTGTCAGGGCCTCGTCGTGGTGGTGTTTGATGCACGCATCCATCTCGTCCACCATGCTTTGGATTTGCTGCTGCCATTCGTACATCTCAGTTCCCTCCTTCCAGCTCTATTATAAGGAAACAGGCGTGCTTCCGCTTGATTTGACTTGCTGTGATAGGGGTTTAATCCTCAAAGGCGGACAGCTCTGCCAGGAACTGCTTTCCGTAGCGGCGGGCCTTGGCGTCGCCGATGCCGCTGACGGATCTCAGTTCGTCTATGGTACGGGGCCGGACCACCGCCAGCTCCCGCAGGGTCTTGTCCGAAAACACGGCGTAAGCCGGGACACCTTGGCGGCGGGCCAGCTGGGCCCGCAGGGCACGCAGCCGCCCGAACAGCTCCGCCTGGGCGCCGTCCAGCTCCTCCGGGATGGGACGGCGGGCGGCGGGACGCTCCTCTTTCACCGTCCGCATATACAGGCCGCCCAGCACCGCGTCCTCCGCCCGCTCCCCCAGCAGCACCACCGGGTAGGGGCCGGGGCTAAGGGCCAGAACGCCCTCGTCGATCAGGAAACGGATGCGGTCCCGCACCTCTTTTTGCGTCAGGTCCCGCAGGAGGCCGTAGGTATCCTCTTCGTCCATGTGGTATTTCCGCACCTTGTCCGTCTCCGCGCCGCAGAGGGTCTCCGCAATGACGGACACGCCGAAGTGCTGGCCCGTCTCTATGACGCAGCGGAGGATGGCGCGGGCCTCCCGGCTGACATCCACCTCCTCGAAATTGTGGAGGCAGTTCCAGCAGGTACCGCAGGTGTCCGGAGCGGTCTCGCCGAAATACTGCAGGATGTACTGCCGCAGGCAATAGCGGGTCCGGCAGTAGCCCACCATCTTCCGCAGCCGCTGCATGTCCCGCTCCCGCAGGCGCTCCGCCGTTTCCGCGTCCAGCTCCTCCCGGCTCTCGCCGTGCTCGATGAGGAACTGGGCTGTCCGCACGTCCCGGCCGCTGTACAGCAGGATGCAGTTGGAGGGCAGGCCGTCCCGGCCGGCACGGCCTGCCTCCTGGTAGTAGCTCTCGATGTCCTTGGGCATATTATAATGGATGACGTAGCGGACGTCGGATTTGTCGATGCCCATGCCGAAGGCATTTGTTGCCACCATCACCCGGGCACGGTCATAGAGGAAATCCTCCTGATTCCGCTGCCGCTCCTCCGGCTCCAGTCCGGCGTGGTAGCGGGTGGCGGAGACGCCTGCCTCCTGCAGCAGGCCGCAGACCTCCTCCACGGCTTTCCGGGTGGAGCAATACACGATGCCGCACTGGTCCGGTCGGCTTCGGACCAGCTCCAGCAGCTCTAAACGCTTGTCGGCGGGCTCCCGGACCTCGAAGTAGAGGTTTTTCCGGTCAAAGCCCGTGGTCACCCGCAAGGGGTCCTGCAGGCCCAGCAGCTTTTCGATGTCCTCCCGGACCTCCGGCGTGGCGGTGGCGGTAAAGGCCCCCAGGGGCGGGCGGCGGGACAATTTCTCCAGAAACGCCGGGATGTTCAGGTACGAGGGGCGGAAATCCTGGCCCCACTGGGAGATGCAGTGGGCTTCATCCACCGCCACCAGGGAGATATTTGCGTGACAGGCGAAGTCCAGGAAGCCCTCCGTCTCCAGCCGCTCCGGGGCCACATAGATGATCTGATAGCGTCCCTCTTTCGCCCGGCTGAGGGCCAGCAGGTACTGCTTGAAGGTCAGGCTGCTGTTCAGGAACGCCGCCGGGACGCCCATCTGCACAAGCTGGGTCACCTGGTCCCGCATGAGGGACACCAGGGGCGAGACCACCAGGGTGATGCCCGGCAGGAGCAAAGCTGGAATTTGGTAGCAGACCGACTTCCCCGCCCCGGTGGGCATAATGGCGAGGGCGTCCCGGCCTGACAGCAATGCGTTAATGACCGGCTCCTGTCCGCCGCGAAAAGCGTCGTAGCCGAAATAGGTTTTCAGTGCTTCTTCTTTCGTCATGGGTCCCGTCTCCTTTTTCACTGGCCCCATCATACCACACCCGGCGGAAAAAGGGAACGGTTCAGCCCAGATAGCTCAGCAAACGGCCTGCCTCCAGGGCCGCCAGCGCCCGGACGCCGTCGAAGTCCACATAGGGGTTATAGACTGCCTCCAGCGCGTCGTGGCTGGCCTTCGCCTCCTTCAGCGCGACGACGCCCTCCTCCCGGAGCAACGCCGTCATTCGGGTCTGGAACCGCAGCCGGGCCTTGCCTGCCGGCTCTGTCATGGCATCCAGCCGGATGCGGCGGTAGGGCTTTTTCCCGTAGTCCATGCCGGGCCGGGAGGTGACAAAGGCCAGCCCCAGGCCGGGGATGAGCAGGTGTTCTGCCTGGTCAGGGGCCTCCGGGGACATGCAGAGGATGGTGTCCCAGCCCTGTTCCGTGGCGGCGTCGTGGAGGCGGGACAGGTACGGCGCTGCCAGCTCCCAGCTGTCCGCGAACTCGTAGACCTTGGGGCACAGGGCATCCACGCTGTCAAAGCGCCAGAGATAGCCTTTATGGGTGATGCTGCCCAGGAAGCGGCGGGTGGTCTTGCCCCGCCGTCCCCGCCTGCCCCGCAGCTCCCGGGCGATGATGCCCTCTATCCGCCGCTCCGCCCGTCCGGCGTCAAAGGTCTCCGCCACCGCGGTCAGGGTGTCCAGCTCCACCTGCCGGGCGGCCTTGAGGCTGCGGTAGGCCCGGACATAGGCGGCCTGATAATCATGGGTGTGGGCCTTTACCTCCTCCGCGGCGGCCTTCGCGGCGGTCAGGTCGTAGAACCGCCCCAGGTCCACGTAGCGGTCCACCGCCGCCGGATACTTCGGCTCCAGGACGTGAGGGCTGGTGCCGTCCACAACGGCGCAGCGCAGCTCCGGCAGCACCACGCCGTCCAGGGAATCCGGGTCCCCGGAGCACCAGAGGTATTCCACCGACGCCCCCGCCTGCTCCATGGTCTGCCCGATCATCCGCATAAAAGTGTTTTTTCCCACACCAGGGCCGCCCTTCAGCACCATCAGGTCATATGTATCCTCCAGGTCTACCAGCTCGCCGAAGAGATTTTGAAAGCCGTCCCCGCTGTTAGCGCCTACAAAGAAATTCGTCGTCTGAGCCATACGCTCCCCTCCAGTTCCAAATTCATTCCAGCTTATGCCCGGCGGCCTGGACCTGACAGCGTGATCTCCCTGTCCTTTTCAAAAGGACAGGAGAAAATTTTCCCAACCCCAGAATTGATGGTGAAATCTTCCGGCGTTTATGGTATGATGGAAAAAATACCTGCAAGGAGCAATCCATGGACGAACGATATACACCCATTCTCTCCGACGAGGAGCGGGCTGCCCTCCGGGCCCAGCGGGCGGAACGGCGGAAGGCCGCCCAGCAGGCCCGCCGCCGCAGGCAGCTCCGGCAGCTGCTGCCCGTGGGCGGACTTTTGCTGGTTCTGGTGGTGCTTTTGGCCGGATGGGCCACTCATCGAACGGAGAAAGAGCCGGAACCGGAACCGGAGGCGCCCGCCGCTGCCGCATTTACGGAAATCACCCCGCCGGAACCGAAGCCCCTTTGGGTCCCGGTGGAGACAGCGGACACCGTCCGGCTGGACGACGCCCTGCCCAGCACTTATGCCGTGGTCATCGACCGGGCCAGCGGCAGTATTATTGCAGAAAAATCTTCGGACACCGTCATCAGCCCCGCCTCCATGACCAAGATCATGACGCTGCTGGTGGCCGCTGAAAATCTGAAAAGTCTGGACGATACCGCCGCCATCACCATCGACATTACGGATTACTGCTTCGTCAACGACTGCAGCGTGGTGGGCTATGAGCTGGGCGAGGTCGCCACGGTGCGGGAGCTGCTGTACGGCACCATCCTCCCCTCCGGCGCCGACGCCGCCCTGGCGCTGGCCATTTACGTTGCCGGGTCCCATGAGGCCTTCGTGGAGCTGATGAACCAAAAGGCGGAGGAGCTGGGCATTGCGGACACCACCCATTTCACCAACTGCGTGGGGCTGTACGACGAGGCCCACCACTGCACCGTCCGGGATATGGCCGTCATTCTCAATGCGGCCATGGAGAACGAGCTGTGCCGGGAGGTGTTGAACGCCCGCACCTATGAGACAGCGCCTACGCCGGAGCATCCCGACGGGCAAATCCTCTCCAACTGGTTCCTGCGGCGCATTGAGGACAAGGACACCGGGGATGTGGAAGTCATCGGCGCTAAGACCGGCTACGTGATGCAGTCCGGCAGCTGTGCTGCCAGCTGTGGCCGGGACAGCGACGGAAATGAGTATATCTGCGTCACCGGCAACGCGTACAGCTCCTGGCGGGCCATCTACGACCATGTGGAGCTTTACAAAAACTACTGCAACTGATGCTGCTAGAAAAGGAGGCATCCCGGATGGGATGCCTCCTGTCTGCGTTTATATGGACGATGTCACAGAAAGACTTCGTTGTCCTTCGGTTCGGCAAAATTCTGCTCCAGCATTTTTACATGGGACAAGAACGCTTCATCGTCGAAATACTTGGCGCCCTTGGTGCATTTGCGGACACACCGCTGGCACTTGATGCAGGTGCCAGGCACATTGGACACGTTCTTCGGGTCGATAGCACCCATGGGGCACAGCCGTGCACAGGCGCCGCAGTTGGTGCACTTGGAGAGGTACGTCTTGGGTTTGGCTTTCAGGAACTTGGCGGGCTGACCGTCAGCGCCCATGGGGACATAATAGGGGGCGTTGGGATCGCCGGGGACTCTGACCGGTTCGGGAATGGCTGTTAAGTCTTTTAACTTAACAGAAGCTTTTCTGGCAAACTCCTTCATTTCGAACTGGTCACTCCAGCCGGGACGGCCGTAGGCCAACTCGTCGGTAAAGGCATGGCGGCCTACAAAGGCGCCTGCGGCCACGGTATGGAAGCCGTCACCCTCCAAAACCGCGCATAATTCCGCCAGGGAATTGTCGTAATTTCGGTTGCCATAGGTCACTACCGCCACTGCCAGGGCACCATTGCCGTGAAAGCGGCTTTGAAAGTCCGGCAGCAGTTTATTGGGCATCTTTCCCGCATAGGTAGGCGTACCGATGACCACCAGATCGTTTTCTGTAAAGGAATAATCCTTTTCACGTTCAGAGAGCTTTGTGAAGCTCACCCGCTCCAGCGGAAGGCCCAGCTTCGATGCCAGTTCTTCGGCGATGGTGTTCACCGTCTTATCCGTATTGCCGGTGGCGCTGTAAGAAACCGCCCAAACTTTTTCCATCTTACATCCTCCTTTTGAAAAAGGCACCCCAGCGGGGGGTGCCTTTTCATTACAGTGAAAAATCAGACTCGTTCAATTTGCCGGTATCCAGCGTGGCCGGGCGGGGCGGCACACGTTTCAGAGGGTCGTACTTGAACGCCCGGCAGTGGTGCTCCACGGGCACGATGCCCCGCTTTACGCAGGCCACTTCCCGCTCGTTGACCTGTTGGCCCCGCTGACAATAGGCGCAGCGGGGGTCGATATCCTTGCGAAACAGTTTCACGTTTCCCCCTCCGTTCCGTTACAGGGTATACAGCTTGACAGCTTCGTCCTCCACCGTGGCTTTCACCTGGCTGACAGGATGCTCGTAGCTGTCGATGATCTTCGTCGCCATGGGGTCCTCCAACTCCTTCTGGATGGTGCGCCGCAGGTTGCGGGCGCCATACGTCCGGGAGAAGGACTTCTTGGTCAGGAAGGATACCAGCGCGTCGTCATAGGTGAAGGTGATGCCCTTATCCTTCAGGGAGTCCGCCAGCTCGCCCAGCATGATGCGGGCGATGGACTGGAAGTGCTCCTCGGTCAGGCGGTTGAAGGTGATGACGGCGTCCACCCGGTTGATGAACTCCGGCCGCAGGAACTGCTGGAGGGCCTTCATGGCCCGGTCCGCGTCCTGCTCCTGCTGGGTGCGGCCAAAGCCCACAGTGCCCTCCTTAGTGGCGCTTCCGGCGTTGGAGGTCATCACAATAATGGTGTTCTCAAAGTTGACATTGCGGCCGTGGGAGTCGGTGATCTCGCCGTCGTCCAGAATCTGCAGCAGCACGTTCAGCACGTCGGGATGGGCCTTTTCGATCTCGTCGAACAGGATGACGGCGTAGGGCTTGCGGCGAATTTTTTCCGTCAGCTGGCCCGCCTCGTCATAGCCCACATAGCCCGGCGGGGAGCCGACGATGCGGGAGATGGAGTGCTTCTCCATAAACTCGGACATATCCAGCCGGATGAGGGCGTCGGGGGTGTTGAACAGGTCGGTGGCAAGCTGCTTCACCAGCTCCGTCTTGCCCACGCCGGTGGGGCCGACGAAGATAAAGCTGACGGGCTTATGCTTGGGGCTGATGCCCACCCGGTTCCGGCGGACGGCGGCGGATACGGCCTCCACAGCCTCGTCCTGGCCGATGATGTGGCTCTTGAGGCGGCTCTCCAGCTGGCTGAGGCGCTGGAATTCCTGCTCCCTGATTTTGGCGGCGGGAATTTTGGTCCACAGCTCAATGACATGGGCCAAGTTCTCCATGGAGAGCTGGGGGTCGCCCTTTTCCAGCAGGCCGTCCAGCTCCGTGTGGAGCTGAAGCTCCCGGCTTTTCAGCTCCGCCATGCGGGCGTAGTCGCCCTCCTCCTTCTCCTCTTTCTCCTCCAGCATGGTGCGCTCTTTCTCGTAGTCGTCCAGTTCCCGCTGGACCTGCATCCGCCGGGAGATGTCCGGGTCTTTCAGGTTCAGGTCGGAGCAGGCCTCGTCGATGAGGTCGATGGCCTTGTCCGGCAGGAAGCGGTCCGTGATATACCGCTCGGAGAGCACCACCGCCTGGCGGATGATGCCGTCGGAGATCTGCACGCCGTGGTACTGCTCGTAGTTGGGAGCCAGACCCTTCAAAATCTGGATGGAGTCCTCGATGGAGGGCTCGTTGACGGTGACAGGCTGGAAGCGCCGCTCCAGGGCGGTGTCCTTCTCGATGGATTTCCGGTACTCGTTGAAGGTGGTGGCGCCGATGACCTGAATCTCGCCCCGGGACAGGGCGGGCTTCAGGATATTGGCGGCGTTCATACTGCCCTCGGCGTCGCCGGCGCCCACGATGTTGTGGACCTCGTCGATCATCAGGATGATGTTGCCCAGGCGCTTCACCTCGTCGATGAGGCCTTTCATGCGGCTCTCGAACTGGCCCCGGAACTGGGTGCCGGCCACCAGGGCCGTCAGGTCCAGGAGGTAGACCTCCTTTTCCCGCAGCTTGAAGGGCACGTCGCCCCTGGCGATGCGCTGGGCCAGTCCCTCCGCGATGGCGGTCTTGCCTACGCCCGGCTCACCGATGAGGCAGGGGTTGTTCTTCTGGCGGCGGTTCAAAATCTGGACTACCCGCTCGATCTCCTGCTCCCGGCCAATGACCGGGTCCAGCTTGCCGTCCTTGGCCCGCTGGGTCAGGGAGATGCAGTAGCTCTCCAGGAACTTCCGCTTGCCGTTCTTGGGCTCCTTCTTCTCCCGGCCGCGGCCGGAGGCGCCACCCTCGTCAGCGCTCTCGTTTCTGGGGGCGTCGTTACCGGAGAACAGGCGGTTCAGGAAGGGGAAGGTAGCAGTCTTGCCCTCTTCCTCCTCGCCGTCATCCTCGTCTCCGCCGGGCAGGTCCTCAATATTCTCCACGCCGCTCATGGCATTCATCATTTCCTGGCTGATGGTCTCCAGGTCCTCATCGGAAATGCCCATGCGCTTCATCATGTCATCCACCTGGGGCAGTCCCAGGTCCTTGGCGCATTTCAGGCACAGGCCCTCGTTGATAGTCCTGTCGCCCTCCAGCTTGGAAATGAATACCACGGCTACGTTTTTCTTGCATCTTGAACAAAGTGTCGGCTGCATCTTGACCTCCATGCGCCCGCAGGCGCTTTTATAAATATCGCTTTATTTGAAGAATGTAAGCACGCTCAGAGGCGTGTGGGTGGTGAACACCGCCAGAATATGGGCGTCGGAATAGGGCTCCGCCTCAAAGGAGACCCCCAGCTGTCGGGCAGCCCACACCGCCAGAAACAGCAACAACGCACCCTCTATCAAACCCAGCAGGCCACCGCCCAGGGCGTTCAGGCTGTGGATACCCGGCAGCTTTGTCAGCAGGCCCATGGCCTTGAACAGCACATGGAGCAGCACTGTCAGCGCCGCAAACGAGAGGATATACAGCACGCCGTAAATGATGGACTGGGCGATGCTGGTCACCACGGCGGCGGCTACGGACACGCCGGTATCCCGCACGGTGTCCTGCGCTTTCTCCGCCAGGGAGCCACGGACCTCTGCGTCCAGGCCTAACAGGGAGAGGAGCTCCTCCAGCTGGCTGTCCTCCGTCCCAGGAAGGGATTCCGCCGAGGCGCTCTCCGCTATGGCTGCGTCGATCTTTTTTTCGATCTGCTTTTCGATCAGCGGCGCGGCCAGCTTCGCGGCCGGGCCGGAAAAGGTGGCGGCGATCATGCCCGCGCCCACAAGGGCTACGATCACGATCACCAGGCCTGCCAGCGTCTGCAGCAGGCCCCGTCTGGCGCCGAAAATCGTGAAACCAACTAAAATCAGTACAACGACCGCGTCTATTATAACAGGTACCGTCAAAAATGCCTACCTTCTCTCCTGTAAACGTTTTGTGAATTTGCCCGCCAAATCATGGCAGGAACAGCTTTGCGGATTCAGAGGACATCAGCAGTGCGGAGCCATCCGCCCGCATCAGAACGCCCCGGACCGATTCCGTGCCTTTCAGGGAGGCATATGTCTCCAGCGCCGGATTGTAGATGACCAGGCGGTCCAGGTACAGCACCGCCAAGTACTTGCCGCAGGCGGAGATGTCCTGAATCTCCTCGGACACGTCCAGGCTGCCCAGCTCCGTGCCGTCGGCGGCCACAGTGACCAGCCGTCCCACGCTGCCGGACTGATAGCGGTTCAGCAGCACCGCCGCGAAGCCGTCGCCGTTCAGGTCGTATTCCCGGAGATAGGCGCCGCTGTAAGAATAGGACGCTTCCACGGTGCCCTTGGTGTCCGCGAAGGTCAGAGAGGTATCGGACACGGTGGTCAGCTTGCCGTCTACCCAGCCGACAGCCGCCACAAGGCCGTCCTCCACGTCGTAATTGCCGTAGGGCTCCTCCTCCGTCAGGCGGTAGAGCACCACGTTGCTGACGAAGGTGCCGTTCTCCTGGCCCAGCGTCACGGCGGCCAAGGCTCCGCCCTTGCCGGCCACCCAGGCGTCGGTGACAAAGCGCCGGGAGGAACGGAACAGAAACGTTTCCTCCATATCGCTGTCATAGACCCGGACGCAGCCCTTGTAGCCCTTCAGCTTGGCGGTGACCGCTAACCAGCCGTCACCGTTCAGCGTGGCGGAAATGAAGGGTTCCTCCTCCGATGCCGTCAGGGACAGCACCTCGCCGTTCTGGTCCACGACGTACAGCACCGTGCCGCCCACATCATAGGCCACCGCCTTGCCGCCGCCGCTGTGCAGCGCCGGGGCGGACATATTCACCGCCGTGGACCACACCTCGCCGCCGCTGGCGTTCAGGATGCGCAGCCGGGTGTCCGACAGCACCACCAGACGGTCTCCCAGCACCGCGAATCGGTTGCTGGCGGAGGCGTCGTAGTCATAAACGGACTCGCCGCCCGCCTTTTCCACGCTGCCGTAGTTCAGATAGCGGCGCAGCACATCAAAGCCGGTGCCGTCCCGGTAGGCGGCGAACACCACCACGCCCAGCACGGCCACCAGCGTCAGAAGAAAAATGAGGAATCCCCGCAGCTTCTTCCGCCGGGGCTTCTTCTCCTCTTCCTCTCCGTCGTTGTCGTTCCAAATGTCTTTCGTCGTGTCAGCCATTGTTCAGTCGCTCATCCTCATACCAAAGTCTCGTCAGGTACAGTCCGCCGGGGGGCACCGTGGGGCCCGCCAGCCGCCGGTCCCCGCTCTCCAGAATGGCGGGGATGTCCTCGGGCAGGAATTTGCCCTCCGCCGCGTAGAGGACCGTGCCGGTAATGGCCCGTACCATGTTATACAGAAAACCGTTGGCGCAGACCTTCAGTTCCAGCAGGTCGCCGTTTCGGGTCACGTCGCACCAGTAGATGGTGCGGACGGTGGACTTCGTCTCCGTCCCCACAGAGCGGACGGCCTTGAAATCGTGGGTGCCTACAAACTGGTGGGCCGCACGGTTCAGGAACTCCTCGTCCAGCCGCTTGGGATAGAAATAGACACGGTTGACATAAAATGGATTCTTGAACCGGGAGTTGTAGATACGGTAGGTGTACTCTTTTTTGATGCAGGAGCCGATGGCGTTGAAATCCTCCGCCACCTCAAAGGCCTCTTTTACCGCAATGTCCTCCGGCGTATGGGTGTTGATGGCGAAGGGCAGACGGTCGATGGGGATGCGGCTCTCCGTGCGGAAATTGGCGATGTAGTGCTCCGCGTGGACGCCGGCGTCGGTGCGGCCGCAGCCCGTGAGATGCACCGGGGCCCCGGTGATCTGCTCCAGGGCCTTTTGCAGCGTCTCGCAGACGGTGACGGCGTTTTTCTGCACCTGCCAGCCGTGGTAGGCGGTGCCGTTGTACATCAGTTTCAGGGCGATATTGCGCATAGTCCGCCTCCCACTTTTCTATCTCAAATACCAAAATACCGCAGCACCAGCACGGCGGCCAGAACCAGCACACCGATGGTCAGAGCGATATAGTCCCGGCGCTCGTATTGCAGAACGTGCAGCTTGGTGCGGCCCTCGCCGCCGTGGTAGCAGCGGCACTCCATGGCCGTCGCCAGCTCGTCCGCCCGGCGGAAGGCGCTGATGAACAGCGGCACCAGGATGGGGATGAGGGCCTTGGCCTTCTGGATGATGTTGCCGCTTTCAAAGTCCGCGCCCCGGGCCTTCTGGGCGGACATGATCTTATCCGTCTCCTCGATGAGGGTGGGGATGAACCGCAGGGCGATGGACATCATCATCGCCAGCTCATGGACCGGCACATGGAACCGCTTTAACCCGTTCAGCAGCCGCTCCAGGCCGTCGGTCAGGCTGATGGGGCTGGTGGTGTAGGTCATCAGGAAGGTGCCCATGATAAGCAGCATGATGCGCAGCACCATGAAGATGGCGTTCCGCAGGCCCTCCAAGGAAATGCGGAGGAAGCCCCACTCAAAAAGATAGGTCTCGCCGGGGACGAAAAACAAGTTCAAAAGGCCGGTGAAGATGATAATGAACAGCACCGGCTTCAAGCCCCGCACCAGCTGCTTGACGCCCACCTTGGAGATGCGGACGCAGATAGCCAGGCACAGGGCCATCAGGGCGTAGCCCACGATGCCTTTGGCGCAGAACAGCGCCACGATATACAGGACCACCAGCAAAATTTTTGTCCGCGGGTCCAGCTTGTGGGCCACGGTGGTGCCGGGGAAATACTGGCCCAACGTAATGTCTTTCAGCATACGGCACCGCCCTTCCGCAGCGCCAGAAGCTGCTTTTCCAGCGCCTCCACCGTGTACACGGCGGGGTCGATGTCCAGGCCCCGCTCTTTCAGGGCCATGGCGATGCGGGTCACCTGGGGCACGTCCAGTCCGGCAGTGAGCAGTTCGTCTGCCCGGGCGAAGACCTCCGCCGGGGCGCCGCTCATCAGGACGTGGGCGCTTTTCAGCACCAGGATACGGTCCACGTTCTGGGCAATCTCGTCCATGCTGTGGCTCACCAGGATGATGGTCTTATGCTTGTTGCGGTGGTAGTCCCGGATGTTCGCCATCAGGTTCTCCCGGCCCGCCGGGTCCAGGCCCGCGGTGGGCTCGTCCAGCACCAGCACCTCCGGCTCCATCGCCAGCACGCCCGCCAGGGCCACCCGGCGCTTCTGACCGCCGGACAGCTCGAAGGGGGATTTCTCCAGCTGGTCGTCCCGGATGCCCACCAGGCGGGCGGCCTCCCGGACGCAGCGGTCCAACTCGTCCCCGGTCTTGCCCTGGTTGGTGGGGCCGAAGGCGATGTCCTTATAGACCGTCTCCTCGAAAAGCTGGTACTCCGGGTACTGGAACACCAGGCCCACCCGGAAGCGGACATCCCGAATTTTTTTCGGGTCCGCCCAAATATCTCTGCCCCCCAGCAGGACCTGCCCCGCCGTGGGCTTCAGCAGGCCATTGAGGTGCTGGATGAGGGTGGATTTCCCGGAGCCGGTGTGGCCGATGATGCCGAGAAACTCCCCCTCGTATACGTCAAAGCTCATATCCTCCACCGCGCTGCGCTGGAAGGGCGTGCCCACGCCGTAGGTGTGGGTCAGGTTTTTGATCTGCAAAATGGGTTCCAAATCGCGTCTTCCTTCCAGTCAGTTTTTGGCGGCGGCTGCAATGGCATCGGCACATTCCTCTACCGTCAGCGCATCCAGGGGCACGTTCCAGCCGTCCTTTTGCAGGCGGTCCAGCAGGTCCACCGTGTCCGGGGTGGTCAGGCCCATGGAGCGCAGCTCGTCAATGCGGGTGAATACCTCCCGGGGCGTACCGTCCATGGCGACTTTGCCGTCGTCCATGACCACCACCCGATCGGCTTCCTCCGCCTCGTTCATGTGGTGGGTGATGAGGATAACGGTGATGCCTTTTTCCCGGTTCAGACGGTGGACAGTGGACAGCACCTCCCGCCGTCCCACGGGGTCCAGCATGGCGGTGGCCTCGTCCAGCACGATGCACTCCGGCTCCATGGCGATGACGCCGGCGATGGCGATGCGCTGCTTCTGGCCGCCGGAGAGCAGATGGGGCGCGTGAGTCACGAACTCGTACATGCCCACGGCCTTCAGAGCGTCGTCCACCCGGCAGCGAATTTCCTCGGTAGGCACGCCCAAATTCTCCGGGGCGAAGGCCACATCCTCCTCCACCACATTGGCGACGATCTGGTTATCCGGGTTCTGGAACACCATGCCCACCCGCTGGCGGATGGCCAGCAGCAGCTTTTCGTCCAGGGTATCCATGCCCTCCACGTAGACTTTGCCGCCCGCGGGCAGCAGAACGGCGTTGAAGGTCTTGGCCAGGGTGGACTTGCCGGAGCCGTTATGCCCCAGCACCACCACAAAGCTGCCCTTTTCAATTTCCAGGTCCACGCCCCGCAGGGCAAACACCGGCTCACCGCCCTCGTCCGCAGGGTATGCAAAGCGGAGCTCTTTTGTTTCAATGATCGCAGACATAGCTCTTGTCACTTTCTCTTATTCTTTTCACAATTCTTTTGCCGAAGGCAAAAGAAGAAAATGAAATCATTTTTGTCAGGACACCCTCCAGAGGGGCTTCTCTTGCCCCTACGGGGCAATTCACCTTCTGTGCCTGACAAAGATTCTTTGACTTCAGGCGCCTTTACCCGCAAGGGAAGGCGGAGTCCCCTCTTTAAGGTCACTCGCTGAACCAGCGGCCTGTTGCGCCGCAGGGCAGGGCCAGGCCGGTCTCTGTGACGGGCAGGCCCAGTTCGTCCCAGGTGCACTTGCCGCCGTACTTACTTGCCACCAGGATGTTCAGCAGGTACCCCAGCACAGAGGGTGCCAGGCCCGTGGTATAGGAGTTGATGAGGACGAACAGGGGCTTGTCCGACAGCACCCCGGCGCACAGCTTCACAAAGGGATACAGGTTCTCCTCCAGCTTCCACACCTCGCCGCCGGGGCCCCGGCCGTAGGAGGGCGGGTCCATGATGATGGCGTCGTAGGTCTTGCCCCGGCGAATTTCCCGCTCCACAAACTTGGCGCAGTCATCAATGATCCAGCGGATGGGTGCGTCCTCCAGGCCGGAGAGCTTGGCGTTCTCCCTGGCCCAGGCCACCATGCCCTTAGCCGCATCCACGTGGCACACGCTGGCTCCCGCCTTGGCACAGGCCACCGTGGCGCCGCCGGTATAGGCAAACAGGTTCAGCACCCGGATAGGCCGTCCGGCGTTCCGAATTTTGTCCATGACGAAGTCCCAGTTCACCGCCTGCTCCGGGAACAGGCCTGTGTGCTTGAAGTTCATGGGCTTCACCTGGAAGGTCAGCTCACCGTAGTGGACCTTCCAGCTCTCCGGCAGGGCCTTTTTCTCCCAGTGTCCGCCGCCGGTCTGGCTGCGGAGATACCGGGCGTTTGCCCGCTTCCAGGCGGGGTTCTGATGAGGCGTCTCCCAGATGGCCTGGGGGTCCGGACGCACCAGGAACTGCTTGTCCCAGCGCTCCAGCTTCTCTCCTCCGCCGCAATCCAGAAGTTCATAGTCCTGCCACTTGTCCGCGATCCACATAAGCCGCTCCTCCGTGTACATAGTAAATCATGTTATTATACCGCCAATGCAAGCCATTCGTCAATTATATTTGCGGCTCCGGTACCCCAAAAAACGGAAGCGGCCCCCAAGGGGCCGCTTCCGGTCATTATATGCGTTTCAAAAGCTCCCGGGCGAAGGCCCGGGTGCGGGCTTCCTTGCCCGCGTCCATGAACACGGTGTCATAGCCCAGGTGCCGCTCGGCGTGGCTGCCCAGATACCGCAGCTGAGAATGCTTGCAGTAGCGGCGGACACCCTCTTCAAAGAGGTCGCAGCCCTTCTCTAGGCGGTAGCCGCAGGTGGTCAGCAAAGCCACGGCCTTGCCCGCCCACAGGGAGGGGCCTTTTTCAGCGCCGTAGAACTTGTTCATGCCGTACACCAGCCGGTCCAGCAGGGCCTTCATGGGCGGCGTGCAGTACCAGGCGTAGATGGGCGTTGCCAGGACCAGCAGGTCACATGTCAATACCTTGTCGAAAATCTCCTGTACATCGTTCTGTTGGGCGCAGCCGAATACCGACCAGTCCCTCTGACAGCTCCGGCAGGCCACGCAGGGGCGGATGTCCCGGTCATACAGCCAGACGGTCTCCACCTCTGCCCCGCCATTTTCCAATTCTTCACAGAAGGGCTTCAGCAGTGCGGCGGTATTGCCGTTTTTCCGGGGACTGCCCATCAGAACGAGGGCCTTCATACCAACACCGGCTCCTGTTCCCCGGCAGGGGTCTCGTTCTCCGGAGACGCGGTTTTTTCCGCCAGCCGCTCCCGGGCCACCGCCAGCATCAGCTTGATGCGGTTCTCCTGGTTGACGCGGGTGGCGCTGGGGTCGTAGTCAATGGGGGTGATATTGGCCTGGGGGTACAGCTCCCGCAGCTTGTTGATCATGCCCTTGCCGCAGATATGGTTGGGCAGGCAGCCGAAGGGCTGGGCACAGATGATGTTCTCGTAGCCGGAGCGGATCAGCTCCGCCATCTCAGCGGTGAGGAGCCAGCCCTCGCCCATCTTGTCGCCCTTGCTGATGAGGCCCTCGGTCAGCTTTGTCAGTTCATTGAAGGGCAGGGGCGCGTGATAGCCGTTGTCCTTCAAAGCGCTGATGATGACCTTCTCCATCTGGGCGATGTAGCCTAAAATCAGGTCGGAGACGTGCTTTTCCAGGAAGGAACCGCCGTACAGCCGGGCGGTCTCGCTGGGGTTATAGGCGCAATACTGCACGAAGCCCATGAGGCCCGGCAGATTCACCTCGCAGTCCTGGGAGGCCAGGAAGTTCTCCAGGTCGTTGTTGCCCAGAGGGGAATATTTCACATAAATCTCACCGACCACGCCCACCTTGACCTTGGGCACCCGGTGGACAGGGATCGCGGCGAACTCTGCCGCGATCTTCGGCATGGCGGCTTTCATCTCCCGCTGGGAAAAGCCCTTGCCCTGGTGGACCCAGTCACAGATGGTGTCCAGCCATTTTTCCTGCAGCTCCGCCGCGTCGCCGGGGTGTGTTTCGTAGGGAGCCGTCTGGGCCTTCAGCGTCACCAGCAAGTCGCCGTAGTAAATGGCAGCCAGGGCCATGCGCATGAAAGTCAGGTCCATGGGCAGGCTGTTGCCCTTTTCCAGGCCGGAGAAGTTCAGGCTCAGCACGGGAATATTGCCGTAACCCGCCTTTGCCAAAGCCTTGCGCAGCAGAAAGATGTAGTTGGAGGCCCGGCAGCCGCCGCCGGTCTGGGTAATGATGAGGGCGGTGTGCTCCAGATCATAGTTGCCGGAGTTCAGGGCGTCCAGGAACTGGCCGATGACCAGCAGCGCCGGATAGCAGGTGTCGTTGTGGACGTACTTGAGGCCCAGCTCACTGACCTGGCTGCCGCAGTTGCCCAGCAGCTCCACCTTGTAACCCTTGTATTCCATGGCCGCCGCCAGGATACGAAACTGCACGGGGGCCATGTTGGGGATGAGGATGGTGTGGGTCTTTTTCATATCCTCGGTAAAAATAGGGTATTGCATCTCCATGCCGTTACGCCTCCTTTGCGCGTTTCTCGTCCTGCTCGTCCAGTGCTGCGAACAGGCTCCGCAGGCGGATGCGCACCGCACCCAGGTTGGTGATCTCGTCGATTTTCAGCTGGGTATACAGCTTGCCGCCGGCCTGCAAAATTTCCCGGGTTTCGTCAGAAGTGATGGCGTCCACGCCGCAGCCGAAGGACACCAGCTGCACTAGGTCCATATCCGGCTGAGAGCAGCAGTATTTCGCCGCCGCATACAGGCGGGAGTGGTAGGTCCACTGGTTCAGCACCGTGGTGGGGAACTTCTCCACCCGGTTGGAGATGGAGTCCTCCGTCACCACCGCCGCGCCGAAGCGGGTGATGAGGGTATCGATGCCGTGGTTGACCTCCGGGTCCACATGGTAGGGCCGTCCCGCCAGCACGATGATGCGGCGTCCCTCCGCCCGGGCCTGGTCCATGATGCGCTCGCCTTCCTTGCGGATGAGGGACATATGGTGGGCGTACTCGGCGTAGGCCGCGTCGGCGGCCTCCTTTACCTCGTTTTTCGTGATGTCCGGGAAGGGGCGGCGCAGGATATCATAGCTTTTCTTCGTGAAATCCTTGGGCCGGTGGAGACCCACATAGTCGTAGATGAACTTGCTCTCCTTGACCTCCGGGCAGTTGCCGGCGATGACCTCCGGATAGTAGGCCACCACGGGGCAGTTATAGTGGTTCTGACCCAGGCCCTCATCGATGTTGTAGGTCATGCAGGGGTAGAAGATGGCGTCCAGGCCCAGCTTGGAGAGGAACTGGATATGGCCGTGGGCCAGCTTCGCAGGGAAACAGGCGGTGTCGCTGGGGATGGTCCCCTGGCCTTTCAGGTACAGGTCCCGGCTGGAGAGGGGGCTGTGGTAGACGGCGAAGCCCAGCTTCGTGAAGAAGGTGTGCCAGAAAGGCAGCAGCTCCCACATATTCAGGCACAGGGGAATGCCGATCTTGCCCCGCTTGCCGGGGACGGGCTTGTACCCCAAAATCAGCTTCCGCTTGTAGGCGTACAGGTTCCGCTCCCCGGTGTCCGCCTTGCCGGTGACGGGGCGGTCGCAGCGGTTGCCGCTGATGAAGGTGCCGCCGTCGGCGAAGGTGTTGATAGTGAGCTGGCAGTTGTTGCCGCAGCGTCCGCAGACCTCGCTGCGGGTCTCCTGGTGGAAGTTCGCCAGAGCCTCCCGGTCCAGCAAGGTGCTGGTCTGGCCGCTGGCAGCCTTGCCCCGGCCATACAGGGCCGCGCCGTAGGCGCCCATCAGTCCCGCGATGTCGGGGCGGATGACCTCCACGCCCATTTCCTTCTCAAAGGCCCGGAGGACGGCCTCGTTGTAGAAGGTGCCGCCCTGGACTACAATGTTCCGGCCCAGCTCCTCGGGAGAGGCAGCCCGGATGACCTTGTAAATGGCGTTTTTCACTACGGAAATAGAGAGGCCCGCGGAGATATTTTCGATGGTGGCGCCGTCCTTCTGGGCCTGCTTCACGCTGGAGTTCATAAACACGGTGCAGCGGCTGCCTAGGTCCACGGGCCGGTCCGCGAACAATCCCAGCTTGGCAAACTCCTTCACGTCATAGCCCAGAGCCTGGGCGAAGGTTTGCAAAAAGCTGCCGCAGCCGGAGGAACAGGCCTCGTTTAAGAAGATGTTGCTGATGGCGCCGTCCTCTATCTTGAAGCACTTCATATCCTGGCCGCCGATGTCGATGATGAAATCCACATTGGGCAGGAAGTGCCGGGCGGCGGTGAAGTGGGCCACGGTCTCCACCACGCCATAGTCCGCGTGGAAGGCGTTTTTCGCCAGGTCCTCGCCATAGCCGGTGGTGGTGACGGAGGCCACATGGAGGGCGGGATGCTCGTCATAGAGCTGTTGCAAGACCTCCCGGATGAGGGGCACGGGGTTGCCCAGGTTGGGGCGGTAATCCGTAAACAGGATGCGGGCGTCCTGGTCAATGACGGTCATCTTGACGGTGGTGGAGCCGGAGTCAATGCCGATGTGCACCGGGGCGGCGTAGTCCGGGCCGAAGGGCACACGGGGCACTGTGGCCTTGGCGTGGCGGGCCTGGAAGGCCTCGTACTCCGCCTCGCTTGCAAAGAGCGGCGGCTGGGAGCGGTAGGTCTCAGCCGCGCCGTGCTCCTGGAGCCGGTCCGCCACCTCTTTCAGGTCAAATTCCTGGTCGGAATAATACGCGGCACCCAGGGCCACGAACAGCAGGCTGTTCTCCGGGCAGGTGCCCTTGACGCCCAGGGTCTTGTCGAAGCTCTCCCGCAGGCAGTGGGAGAAGGTCAGCGGCCCGCCCAGGTACAGGACATTACCCTTGATAGGCCGTCCCTGAGCCAGGCCCGCGATGGTCTGGTTCACTACCGCCTGGTAAATGCTGGCGGCGATGTCCTCCGCCCGGGCACCCTGGTTGATGAGGGGCTGCACGTCGCTCTTGGCGAACACGCCGCAGCGGGAGGCGATGGTGTACGTCTTTTCCGCCTTCTGGGCGGCATCGTCCATCTCGTCGGCAGTCATTTTCAGAAGGGTCGCCATCTGGTCGATGAACGCGCCGGTGCCGCCAGCACAGGAGCCGTTCATACGGACCTCAGTGCCGCCTGTCAGGAACAAAATCTTGGCGTCCTCGCCGCCCAGCTCGATGATGCAGTCCGTGCCGGGCACCAGCTTATTGGCCGCCACACGGGTGGCGAACACCTCCTGGACAAAGGGGACGTTCACACTGTCCGCCATACCCATGCCCGCGGAGCCGGAGATGGCCAGGTCAGCCTTTCCATCCGGGATATACTGCTCCGCCACCCGGCGCAGCAGCTCCTCGGATTTTTCCAGAATGTGGCTGAAATGCCGCTCGTATGTACTGTAAATGATATGGTCCGCGCTGTCCAGCACCACGCACTTGATGGTGGTGGACCCCACGTCAAGTCCTACTCTCAACGCACTTGCCTCCTTGCAGGAAAACGATTGCTATACGGAAACCGATAACAATCACATGATACCACATTAGTTGGTATCATACTCTTTTCCGACAAAATGTGCAATCGGAAAACCTACCGAAAGCTGTAAAGAATCTGTTAAGAATATTTAACCTTTTCTTCCATAGGAGAATATGCTATACTTGTCCCAGTTTAGAATGGAAACGAGGTTTTTCCTATGGATACCGTTTTGCTGCACACCTGCTGCGCCCCCTGCTCCCTCAGCTGCATCGACCCCCTCCGGGCGGAGGGCATCGAGCCGGTGGCGTTTTGGTATAACCCCAACATCCACCCCTGGAAAGAGTATCAGGCCCGGCGGGACTGCCTGCTGGAATACGCCCCTACCATCAACATGGAGGTCCGGGTCCAGGAGGACTACGGCCTGAAGGACTTCGTCCGCCATGTGGCGGAGGACATTGAGCACCGCTGCGTCTACTGCTATGAACACCGCATCGAGGGCACGGCCAAATACGCCGCTGAGCACGGTTTCAAAGCGTTTACCTCCACCTTGCTGTCCAGCCTCTATCAGGACCATGAGGGCATTGTCCGGGCGGCGGAGAAGTACGCGAAGCAGTACGGCGTGGAGTTTCTGTACCGGGATTTTCGCCCCAATTTCCGGGCGGGAAATCAAAAGGCCCGGGAGCTGGGGTTCTATATGCAGAAATACTGCGGCTGCGTGTTCTCCGAGCAGGACCGCTACCAGAAGCAGATTGACCGGGACAAGGCAAAATTCGCGGAATAAATCAAACGCAGGAGCCTACGGCTCCTGCGTTTCACTTTCCAGCAGTTTGGCTGCTTCCCGTTCCCACTTCGTCGTTCCGGGATAGCCCAGAAAGCAGCGGAGGCTGCGGACGGTCTCATAATTCTGCCGAAGTTTGGGAAGCATGAGCTGTACCGCCCTCTCATCTCCCCGTTCCTGCTGATACCAGATGTGGCGAACATTCATGCACAAATACCAGTAAAGGATTCTTGTGACCTCTTTCCAGGGGACTTCTTCTTGTATGCGGTATGTTTTCATATTATCACCCCGCTTCTACTTTAACGCAAATTCTTATAAGTTGTAAAATTTACTACCAAACGCTAGTAAAATTATTTTTACTGACAATGATTTTATTGAAAGCGTCGTAACATACTATATTAGGGCAACACCGCACAAATAGCGTATAGGGAGAGCCATAGTAAGCTCGTCTGTAGGGCAGCCAGTATTATCCCCTCAGTTCGCCTGGCAGGGCATGCCAACTTAGGCTGCCAGGCAGGGCCTGTCAGCCAAGATCAGGT